>DATDFJ010000246.1:0-15757 GCA_036522675.1 Chthoniobacterales bacterium
ATCCAGTCCGCGGGCAAGCCCAAGTGGCAGCGCTGCAACGGTGGCGTCGAGTTTGCGAAACTCGGGATGCATGTCGCGCGACATCGTCATGTCGATCTTGTCCTTGAAACTGCCGCTGCGAACCTCGGTCATGTACGGAACTGGCGGTCGCACGCTCAAGCTCGCGCGCCGTTTTGTTTCCTGGCCGTTCGCGCGCGCGATGAACGCAACCTCGCCCGAGCCGAGTTTGTCGGTCGCGCGGAATTTGAAGACGGCGGTTTGTTCCCGTCCTTGCGGAATGTGCAGCTTCTGAGTTGAACTGTTTAAGATCGACAATCGATCGTTTGGTTCAGCGCGCAGCTCGACCTCCGCGTTTGCGCCTGAGCCTTCGACGTTATTCGCGACGGTAACGCCAGCTTCGAATTCGTCGCCGGGCGCGGCGAGCACCGGCACGCTCGGCGTGATGACAAACGCTCCTCGAATCAACGAGTCGCGCTCGCTCGAGCCAACGGTGTCGTTTGCAACCGCCACCGCCATGATCTTGAGCGTGCCGTCGAAATAATCCGGGACATCGTAGACCACTTCACGTTTTGTCGTGTCGGCATCGACGATGCCGGACCAAAACACAACCGGCTTCTCCGTGATCCGCTTGAAGGGGTTGAGCCGTTGCATCTCGCCGTCGCCGCCAAAAGCGGACGCGGCGCGGAGCAACGAAAACTCGGGAATGATTAGATCGACTATCTGCGCGGTCTCGACGCCGAGCGCGCACTTTTGGAAATAATACTCGAGCGGATCCGGCGTTTTGAATTCGGTGACCTGAAGAATTCCTTCATCGACGGCGAACAGGACGATCCTGGCGGGTCGATCGGTGCGATAGCCAATGCGCAACGGTTCGCCCGGTTTTGATTTTGGCGATGCGTCGATATCGATCTTGAGCCGGCGCATCTCCTTGTTCGCGGTAAACGGCACGACACCGTAACTGAGCGGGCTGACGAAAATTTCTTTCGCGTCGAGCGCGCGGACGAATGCGACGTTCACGTAGCCGCTGCCCTCGAAATTTTCCGGGACGCGAATATGCTGAATACTGCTGGCGCTGTTTGCCTGGAACCATTGCTGGGCATAGACGCGGTCGCGCTCGATCGTGATCAGCCCGGCGCCGGCATAGGGCGCGGCGATGCTGATCGCGATTTCGTCGCCGCTTTTGTATTCCGCGCGATCGAGTTTGACCTGGAGCTCGGCATTTTTTTCCAGGGCGTGCGAGGCTGCCCCACGACCAGTCACGCAGAAGCGCAGCTTTGCGAGGCGCCGCCCCTGAGCGTCGCGCAGTTCGAAGATGTAACTGCCAGGCTCGTCTGTCGGCAGCGCGTAGCGCGCCCCGGTTGCGGATACGGAAATCTGTTCCGTTTTGGCGACGCGTTCCCTGAGAACAGATTGATAAGCAAAGTTGCCATTCGCCTGTTGGCTGAGCACGGAGACGTATTCCTGCGCAATTACATTTACAGTCAGGTCCGCGATGGCGATGCGGTTGAGCTGAGGATCGACAGCGAGGAGATCGAGCAGGCGCGGTTTGTTCATCTCGATGTAGCTCAAGTCGCCGTCGCTTTTGCACCCGACGACGTAGGGCAGCGCGGACACGAGCGCGCTCGCTGTCGCGGTGACACCGCGTCCGCCCTCGGCCTCGAATCCCTCCGCGACAAAGCGCAGCGAGTAGGTCGCGTCCGCGAACCGCTCAAGCTGGAGGTCGAATTCAGTTTTGCCTTCCGCGTCGGTTTTTGTCTCGCCGAGCTCGATCGTTTGGTACCGGCGCTCTTTTTTTTCGTCGAGCGACGGATCGAAAAAGAGGTAGCCGCGGAACTCATTGAAATAGAATGAGCTCGGTATGAGCTCGAGTTGCGCGGTGATGCGGCGATCAGTCGCCGGCGTGCCATATAAATTGGCGAGCGCGACGGTGGCGCGCGTTGCTTTGGGGTTGATCCAGCCGTGGCCGGCATTTTGCGACAACCGCGTCTCGATCTTCATCCGGTCGGGGAGAAACTCCTTGAGCGTCGCGGTTGTCGAACCGAGCAACGTCGAGCGCTTGCTGTTCTTGACCAGGTAGACGTTGAACGTGTAGAGCCCGGTCGGCGATTCGGCGGCTGTCTGATACGTCGCCTCGGCGAATGCCGTTTCTGGCAGGTTGATTTTGCGCGCCTCAACCGAATGCCCGCGCGCGTCAACGATTTCGGTTTCGATCGGCAGACCTTTGAGGTCGTTTTGCCAGTTACGCTGCTTCACGACGATGCCGATGTGGATCTGGTCACCCGGCCGATAGATCCCCCGCTCAGTGAATACGAAGGCGTCGAGGTTCTCCGGCAGCACGTTTTCCAAACCGCCGATGTCGAACCGCGAGAAATTCAATTGTCGATCTTCGCGGGCGTAAGGAATGAAGGAAACGTCGTCGCCATTCCGCGCGACGAACGCGATCGGCGTCTTCTCGCGCGTTGCTTTGTCAGCTGAGGCAAACGCGCAATGACCGTTCGCGTCGCTGGTCGCGCTTTGCAGAGCGATGCCGTTTTTGCCCAAAAGATCCACGGTGACGTTGGCGAGCGGCTTGCCTTCTTTGATCGACATGACGAACACATCGTGGGTGCCATCGGCATTTTTCTTGGTGAGCACACCGAGGTCGGTAACAAGGATGAGCCGGCAATCTTTGACCCCATCGAACGGCCGTTTCTTGACCGTGTCCCACCCGCGGACCGTGACAAAGAACAGGCCGCGCTCGCTTCCGCCGTCGGAAGGCTTGCGCAGGTGCTCGGAAAAATCGAAGGCCGAGTAGTTCGCTTTTGATCTGCTCTCGAGTGCGATGCCCTGGCGCTCGGTGGCGATGCGGGAAATGTTCTCGTGATTGAACAGGTAAGGATTGGCAAACTGCGGGTGCTGAAATTTTCCTTGGGTTTGGCTGACGAGGTGATTGATCTGGCTGGTCGCGACGCGCGCGATCTCGAATTGAATCGCGCTCAAACCGCGGGAACGGATCGACAATTTGCGTTCGCCGTTGAGGGCGAGAAGCCCGCCCGCGCCTTCGATCTGGACTTCGCGCGGAAGCGCCGGCGCGCGCACGACGGCGTTGTAATCCTGACTCAGCGGATAATCGCCGAGCGCGCGCACACCTTTGCGCACGCGCACATAAAGCTCGGCGTCTTTTTCGATGCGGACGCGAAAGGCGTGTTGTCGATCATGCGCTTTATCAGAGAGGACTGGGACAAAGCCGATGGGCCGCGCGGTCGCGAGCGTTTGCTCGTCAAGCGCACTGGCGCTTTGCCAAAGCTCGGCCTCCTTCAGCTCGAACTCGCCGGGCTGTTCGTTTGAGTCGGTTTCTTCATCATCCGAACCGGTTTGGCCGGTTGCATCATCGTTTTCGCCAGTCTGAATTTCGTCTTCGCTCTTTTCGGCTGCGGGGACCGGGCGTTTTGGCAGCACGCGGACCTCGAGCGCACCGGCCAACTCTCGAGTACTGATGTCAGCTGTCGTGGTGAGGGTGACCAACTGTTCCGGGTCGCCGTTTTTATCGTGGGCGATGGCGGTGTGGATCGAATCGATGCGAAACATGCCGGCGAGCGCTGGGATTTGCAGCCGGCGTTCGACGGCACCGTTCGTCTGCGCGCCGCCCTGCGCCGTGCGCACGCCTTTGCTCACCGTCAGCTTCATGAAATCGTCGTGATCCGGCAGCGCAATCGGCGAACTGCGGACGTAGGCGAGCCGTCGATGCAGGCCGTAGCTGATCGTGAAATGCGGCGGCGGATCGTTCGGCGAAAAAACGTTCGAGCCGCCGACCATTGCCAACGCCAGATGTCGATCCAATTCACCCGGCTCGATCGCATGGGTAAGCTCGAGTGTCGCCGTGACCTGACGCTGGCTCGGATTTGTCGGGTCGGTGTAAAGCTCCAGTTCTTTAACGGCGATTCCGAATGGCGGCGTGTGCGTTTCATAAACGAATCGCTCCATCAAAACGTGCCGCGGAAAAAAACTCTTCTCGAACACGATGCGGAACGTCTGGTCGGCCGGCCAATCTTCAGTTGGTTCGAATGTGAGGATGTCGCTGTCGATCCAGCGCCACGCGCCCTGCATCGCCGGTTCGAGGCGCACTCTACCAAGCGATTTCTTTTTCAGGTCCTCCAGGCGCGCCGCCGATTCGCTGAAGTAAATGATGAGCCGGGAAAATTTGAGTACCTTCTCCAGCTTCGTGACTTCGATCGGCACGATCGTGACCGTGACGCGCGGCGGCTTGGGCAGGTGCGAGTACCAATTCCAAGTCCATGCGGCGGCGCAGATAATGAGAAAACAGGCGATAATTGCCGCCGCGACCAGGCGCGGGCGCGTGGATTGGAGACGACTCCAAGCTGCGGCGAGTCGCTTGAGCCAGGGCGGCCGATGCCAGGAAACATCCCCGAAAATTTGGGCTCGAATTCGCCGCAAGGTCGCGGCTACGGCTGATCTCGATCGTGCGAATCGGGAAAGAAGCGCTGGCGTTTTCATGAGGGGAATACGGCCGGCGCGCGAAAATCTTTCAGAAAACCTTTCCTCCCGGGGCAGATCGCATAAAAGCGCTTTGTGAAGCAGACAGGACTACTGGCGACGCGACGCAGCCTGGTCGAACGACTCGCCAATTGGGATGATCAACGGCGGTGGCAGGAATTTTTCGACACCTATTGGAAACTCATTTACTCGACAGCGCGCAAGGCGGGCCTGACTGATGCCGAGGCGCAGGAGGTCGTGCAGGAGACGGTCATCACCATCGCCAAGAAGATCGACAAATTGAAATACGATCCGGCGCTCGGCTCGTTCAAAGGCTGGCTCTTGCAAATCACCCGCTGGCGAATTGCCGATCAATTTCGCAAGCGCCAACCGGGCAGCGCGAAATCACCGCGCGCAGCGGATGATCGATTGACCGCGACGATCGAGCGCGTCCCCGATTCGCATGTGGTCGATCTTGAGGCCGTCTGGGAGAAGGAATGGCAGGAGAATTTGTTCGAGGGGGCGCTCGAACGCGTGAAGAAGAAGCTCGATCCGAAGCAATTTCAAATCTTCGATTGCTACGTGCGCAAAGAATGGCCGGCGCAAAAAGTGGCCGAGCAACTGCGGGTCAGCGTGGGCCAGGTATATCTGGCGCGGCATCGGGTCGGAGCGTTGTTGAAAAAGGAAATCAAAGCGCTGGAGAAACTCACCCGGTAAAACACGGGGAAGGTTTTTGTCCTCTGGACGTCATGCCATTTCTGCCGCCGGAGAGGGCGGCAGCGACAACGCGCGTTGCTTCGCGCTGGTCGCTTGTGTAAAATCGCCGGCATTCCCGAGCAAGTTTCCGCCCAAGTTCCCGTTATTCCCGACCACGAACTGCTGCGCGTGATCGGGCGCGGGGCTTATGGCGAGATTTGGCTGGCGCGCACCGTGACTGGCGCGCTCCGCGCGGTGAAAATTGTTTATCGCAGCACCTTCGAGAGCGAGCGGGCGTTTCTGCGCGAGTTCGAGGGCATGTCGGCATTCGAGCCGATCTCACGAGGGCACGCCGGGTTCGTCGACATTCTGCACGTTGGCCGAACCAGCGATTACCTCTATTACAGCATGGAACTGGCGGACGATCACGTCGCCGGCCGTCAGATCGACATTTCCTCCTACGAGCCGCGCACGTTGAAAACCGATCTGGCACGGCACAAACGTTTGCCCGCTTCCGAATCGATCGTCCTCGGTCTTTCCTTAACCGAAGCGCTCGAAGCGTTGCACGCGCACGCGCTCACCCATCGCGACATCAAGCCTTCCAACATCATTTTTATCGAAGGCGTGCCGAAGCTGGCCGACATCGGGCTGGTCGCGGCGACGGGACAACGATCTTTTGTCGGCACTGAAGGTTACGTCGCGCCGGAAGGACCGGGCACGCCGCAGGCCGACATTTACAGCCTGGGCAAGCTTCTTTACGAAACTTGCACCGGCAAAGACCGGCTCGATTTTCCCGAGCTCGACTCGGACCTGACCCGCCGACCGGATCGCGAGCGACTATTGCAACTCAACGATGTGCTGGTCAAAGCCTGCGTCAACGATCCGAAGAAACGCTATGTGTCCGCCGCGGACATGCACCGCGATTTGCTCGCGCTCGATCGCGGGAAGCGCCCGGCCAAGCCACGGCGACAAATGTTGGGCGCGGCTCTTGCGATCCTGGCGCTGACCATTGGTGGGATTGTGCTTTGGAGCCAGCGCGAACAAACAAACCTTTCCGTTAATTTGCGGACCACGATTCAAACCGACCCTGGCGGTGCGCTCGTCGTGCTCGGCGATCATGCCCAGAAAAGTCCGGCCAGTTTTGGTGAGCTCGAGCCGCGCAAATACAAATTGCGCATCATGCATCCAGGCTACGAGCCGGTGGAGACGATTCTCGATTTAAGCGGCAACCATTCGCTTGATTTGCCGCCGTTCCGCCTGACCCGCAGCAAAGGTGCAGCCGAAATCGATTCCGACCCGCCGGGTGCAAAGTTTTCGTTGCGCAGCGAAGATGGGCAGGTTTCCCGGGACGGAATCGCTCCACTGTCGATTGTCGATCTTCCGACTGGAAAATATCTGGTCAGCGCGAAACTCGGCGATTGGGAAATGACCGATACGATCGAGGTGGAGCGCGCCGTCATTGCGCGAAAGGCGTTTGCCTTCGCCACCGCGCGGGCCGACATCACGAGCGAACCGAACGGCGCGGAAATTTTCGTGGACGGTAAGTCGCGCGGACGCGCACCATTGCAGATCGACTTGCCGGCCCGCAGTCACGAACTCGTGGCGCATCTCGATGGCTGGCCCGATGAACAGCAAAACATCGACATCGTGCCGCAACGTGTGAACACGGCGCGTTTCATTTTCGCCAACGGCAGCGTCAAAATTACGAGCGCGCCGGGCGGCGCGACGGTGATGGCAAAGGGCCAGGCGCTTGGGCAGACACCGCTGGTCATCGAAGAAGTCAGACCGGGCGAGGTCAGCTACGAATTGCGAATGGCCGGCTATAAGGCGGCGAGTGTCACCGGCAGAGTCGAGCCGCAGCAGCAGGCGTTCCTGGCGGCGCGGCTCGAGAAGTCGCTCACGCCGGAGCCCGGTCAACCGTGGACAAATTCTCTCGGAATGAAGTTTGTGCCAGTCGGACAAATTTGGATGTCGATCTGGGAAACGCGTGTTCAGGACTACGACGCCTTTTGCGCGGCCACCAACCGTCACCATGACGCGCCCGATTTCGAGCAAGCCCCGAATCATCCCGTTGTCAAAGTGAACTGGTTCGATGCGACGGCCTTTTGCCAATGGTTGACGCAAAAGGAACGCGACGAAAATCTCTTGCAAGATCGACAAGCCTACCGGCTTCCGCTCGACAACGAGTGGAGCACGGCGGTTGGCCTAACGAATGAGACCGGTGCAACGCCGGAAGCGCGTGATGGAAAAGTCAGAAATGAATTTCCCTGGGGCAAACAGTGGCCGCCACCCGAGGCCGTCGGCAATTATGGTTTGGGTCAACATCGCGCAACGACCATGCCAGTGGGGAGCTTCAAACCCGACCGCCTCGGCATCTACGACCTCGGTGGCAATGTCTGGGAGTGGTGCGCTGAAGGTTATAAAGGCAGCAGCGCCACTGCCGGTCGCGCCTGGGGCGTGCTGCGCGGCGGCTCATGGGCGACGACGAATCGTCTCGAGCTGGAATCGAGTTACCGCAATGTGGTCGATCGAAACGAGCGCGATGTCATTTACGGCTTCCGCTGCGTCCTCGCGACCGGTGGTGACGAAAATTCATCGCCGCAATTTCATCACTCGGTGGAGTCACGAGACTGATTCGCGCAATCGGTCGAGAAAGGGAATTTGCGCGGCGTTGATTTTGCCGCGCGCGACTTCTTCGGAAAAAAACTCGGCGCGATCGACTTCGGGAAATTCGCGCATTTTTCCGGAACGCGGCGGCCATTCGATCGCGAAGGTGTTGCACTTTAGTTCGAAAAGCTGCGGGAGATCGCCTTGGAAGGCCCAGCCGTGAACGGTCTTGCCGCCTTTTTGTTTGATTGAGCCGAGCGGGAGCCAGTCGCCTTGCGGTTTGAGGCCGAGTTCTTCTTCGAATTCAATTTGGGCGCGCGTCAGCAAATCTTCGCCGGGTGCGGCTTCGCCTTTGGGAATGCTCCACGCGCCGTCGTCCTTATTTTTCCAGAATGGGCCGCCGGGATGAACGAGCAAAACTTCGAGCGAGGCATCCTTGCGGCGAAACATGAGCAGGCCGGCGCTGACCGACGAAGTTTTCGTGGCCATTGTCGATCTTAGAACACGAACATCCCGATGGCGGCACCGAACATCAGCAGCGTCGTGACCGAAACCACGATCACGCTCGGGATCGAGCTCGGCTGCTCTTTCATCAGCTTGCGATCGCGCGACGCGAAAATGATCGCGACCAGCAGCACCGGCGCGAGCAGGCCGTTGATCACTGCGCTCCAATAAAGCGCCTGCACCGGATTAACCCCGATAAAATCCAGCGCGATGCCGACCAGCGTCGAGACGATCATCACCATGTAAAAAAAGCGCGCCCCGCGGAAAGGCTGGCTGAGTCCTTCGCGTCTGCCGAACGTTTCCGCGAGCGCGTAGGCGGCCGAGCCGGTGAGCGTCGGAATCGCAAGCAGCCCGACGCCGATGATGCCGAGAGTGAAAAGTGTGCCGGCAAATTTTCCCGCCAATGGATAGAGCGCCTGCGCGGCGTCCTTGCTCGTTTTGATGTCCATGATGCCGTGACGGTGAAGCGTCAGCGCGGTCGTCAGGATGACGAAATACATGACGAGTTGAGAAAAAAATGCGCCGAGATCGATGTCGATCTTGCGGTCGATCAATTCCTTCGGGGTAGCGCCGAACCGCCGCATCAGCATGCGCCGGCCCATCGCTTTTTCTTCTTCCACCTCCTGCGACGCCTGCCAGAAAAACAAATATGGGCTGATGGACGTGCCGAGCAGTGCGACCAGCATGCTCCATTCGGCGTGCGATTTCGGCCATGCTGGAACGAACGTCGCGCGCGCGATCTCCGACCACTTCGGGTGAATGACGAACCCGGTGATGACGTAGGCGAACAACACCAGACAGAGCCATTTCAGAATGGTCGCGATCTGGTGATATTTGAAAAACAGTGTCGCGAGAAAAATTCCCGCACCGAAAACGATGACGAGCAAATGCGAGTTGAGTCGGGTGAGCATCTCGGCGGCATCGGCCATGCCGGAGAGATCGGCGCCGACGTTGATCGAGTTCGCAGCGAAAAGCGCGCACGCCATCGCGATCAGAACGGGCCGCGGAAATTTTTTGTGCAACGCGCCCGCCAGGCCGCGCCCGGTCACCATGCCGACGCGCGCGCACATCATTTGCACGAATGCCATCAGCGGCCAGGTAAGCAGCGCCGTCCACAAAAGGGCGAGACCATGCTGGGCGCCGGCAATCGAGAAGGTCGCGATGCCCGAGGGATCATCATCCGCTGCGCCCGCGATGAGCCCCGGCCCGAGCGACGCGAAAAAACGTCTGATGAATGCGGGTTTGTGTTTTGTTTTCTTCGCCGCGCTCATCGGGAAAATTTACCACCCGCGGCTCCCGCCGCTAGAGTTCCCGAGATCGCAGAGACAGAAGCGAAGAAATTTCTGATCTTCCTGTTCTGATTTCCTCTTCCTCCGTGACCTTGGGATGTCGAGCACGGGAGGGCGGGTGGTAAAAAAGTCAGCGCTTCTGGTCCTTCGTCGATGAGGCGGCGGCGACGCGGGCCGACGCGGCGGTCTTCGCAAAATGTGCGCCTTCGACGCCGCCGGGTTCGGCGGCGATGAAATCGAGCAGGTCGCAGCGGGCGTCGTCGGCGCGCGGATCGTGCGCCGCGCTGTAGCAGCGGCTGCGAATACTGAGGTATTTCAATTCCCATGGCACATGCGGCTCGAATGCGGCGACGGCGTGCAGGACGTGGTCGCCGGTCGGGCCGTGATCGAGCGCCATGGCCGCGCGCAGGAGTGTCGCTTCGCGGACGCCTTCGCTGTTGTAGACGGCGAACGGCTCCTGCAGTTGCTGCAAGATCGACCATGTGCCAGTGGTCGGGCCGCGGTCCTGGAGCAGATCGATCGCCAGATTGAGTGTGCGCGCGACGAAGGACGTGCTCGGCCACGGATCGACATGAAATCGCGCAATCGCACTCGTCATTGCTAGAACCGCTTCCTCCGGTCGATGTTGCCGCCAGAACAAGCGCGCGCGGATCGCATCAGCTTCGCTCGGCTGCAACTTATCGGCGTAGCCGAGCGCGCCGCCGTCGCCCCGCTCAGCGAGGCATTCCGCAACGAGACGAAACTCCGGAATATCGCGCGGCTCGCGCTGCAGAGATTGCCAGCGTGTCCATGCGCCCGGTAGATCGCCGTTCTCGTAATGCGCGAGCGCGTCGCTGAGACGTTCTCGTTCGATTTGAAACTCGGTGGGGCGGCCGGCGCGATCGTAAAACGCTACGCGTTGGTCATCGATCCTGTTCCAATCCAGCGCGTCGCCGTTGGCCGGGCGATCTGATCCGGTAGAGCGCGCGAGCTCACGCATCTCAGCGAAGGTGATTCGATTGTCGGTCTGCCGGTTGCGCGCAAACGCAAACTCCAGCAGCATCCGATCGTCGGTGTTCAGCGCGACGCGCGAATTTGCTGTGACCGCGCGCGCGAATTCGTCGTTGCCGATGTAGTGACTGAAGACACCTTCGAGATTGTTCGTTTCCCAGGCGAAGGGGATCGCGCTTCGGAACGGTTCCTCGGCGACGCGAGCGCGCAACGCAGCGAAATCGCGCACGATTGGCGATTGCGATCCGAGAAGAAGCAGGTCGCCCGTTTGCGTCTCCCACGTTTCGATGTGTGGAAATATCGCGCCGAACGTCGCATAAAAAAGTTGGACGGTGCGAAGATCGACATCGTAGGTCTGCAGCCACTGCGCGAACAACCCGCCGCGATTCAATTTTGCCGCTACCGTTTCGTAAAACTCGCGCGTGAACAGTGCGGCGACCCCGGCGCGATAAGGATTGGATGGCTCGGAGACGATCAGATCGTATTTGTCGCGGTTGGTGAGCAGCAGTTCGCGCGCGTCGCCGAAGATCAGGTTCAATTTTGGATTCGCGAGTGCATTGTGATTAACCGGCGCGCATTGGGCGGCGAATTTCTTTATGACCGGCTCCAGTTCCATGACATCGACGCGTTCGATCGAAGGAACCGCGCCGAGCCAGCCAGCGGTCGAGCCTGTGCCTAGACCGATGACGGCGGCGCGCTTCGTGTCGGGGTGTGAAAGCGCGCCGAGTAAACCGACCATTACCTGCGTGCCGGCATCGCTCTTCGCATTGCCGTCGCATTTGCCGTTGACGAGGAACGCGAGCGCGTTCGTCTTGGAAATGCCGATGCTGCTCTCAACCCCGTCTGCCTGCCAGAGAATGTCGCGACGAAGTGAATTGAGCAGATCGCGAAGCTGATTTCGGCTCGCACTAAATTTATTCATCCGATCGAGCTGGCCGTGTCGCCAGCCTGCGGTCGGTCCGTCGGCAAAAATCAAAATGAAAACGGCGACGACGACTGCGCACAGCGCCGGCAATGCGCGCCATGGTCGCGCGTTGTTTCCGCGGGCGGCGAGCAGCACGAAAAATGCACACGCAGCGAGCAGCACGATCACAAGCCGCCACGCGCCGATCGCGGTGAAGATAGGGATGAATCCAAACCCACCGGCGATCGCCCCGGCGATCGCGCCGGCTGTGTTCCAGGCGTAGGCCGCACCGGTTTGCGAGCCGATGCCGTGCCGCCCTTTGCCTAACACCCCAAGCAGGAGCGGAAATTGGATTCCAGCGATGAACGCCGCGGGAAAAACGACGATTCCACAAAGGCCGAGCCAACCCATCACGCGACCATGGAATCCAAGGCTGGCGAGTGGCTGCAGCAGCATCGCGCACAGAGCGATGCGGTCGCCGAGTCCGTAGGGCACGGCCAGGCACAATGCCTCCAGCGCGCAGGTGGCGGCGAAACCGTTCAACGTCGGGCGCCGGCCTGAGGTGACGATTGCATACGCTACACCGCCGCTGCCAACCCCAAGCAGCGCCACCGCCAGGATAAGGCCGAATGTGAATGCGGTGCCGCCAAGGATTGGGCTGAGCATCCGGTACCAAACAAGTTCCATGAGCAGAAAGACAAACCCGGTCAGTGCGGCCAGCCCGAGCAACAACGGGAGTGGCGCGAGCGCATGTCGCCCCATTCGACTGTCCCTCAGGGCAGGCTCTTGCGATTCGTTAGGCAAAATTCGAGCAACGGTTTGTAGCGGTTCGCACCGCCCAATCAGCCACGCGGTCACCGCGACGCTCGCGTTTAATGCGCAGGAAAGGTAAAGCGTCGCGCGATCGCCGAACGATTCGAGCAGAAGGAACGTGCCTGTCATCGCGCCGGCGACGGCGCCGAGCGTGTTCACTCCGTAAAGGAGAGCGAGTCCACGGCGGTTTTCGTCTGTGTCGGTCACGGCGAACCGCGCCATTGCCGGGAGCGTTCCTCCCATCAGCAAAGTTGGCGTTCCAAGCACGAGAGCGGCGAGGACAAGCCGCAGGCATGTGCCGGCGAAGATTCCCGATGCGAGCGTGCCGCCGCAGGCGATGTAGGCTGCGCGCGCGAGCGCGATTAGCGTCGGCGTTAATGCCGCACTCGCAGCGATCCCGAACTCGAGTCGCGCGTAAAAGGCAAGCGGCCGCGGCGTTTTTTCGGCGCGCTGGCCTAACAAGGCGCTCCCCAGCCCAAGTCCGCCCATGAAAATTCCGACCACCGCAGCCGAAGCGGCAGTCGAACTGCCGAAGATGAGTCGAAATTCACGAAGCCAGGTGGTTTGATAAAGCAGCGCGCAGAGACCGGAGCCAAAAACAAGGGCGGCGCCGGGCAGGAGTCGTGATTTCATCGGCGGGGTTGATTGCCCGGCTGCAAATCAAGCACCAAGCATGCCCCTGTCGTTGCACGCCGGCCGTGATTGCGCGCTTGAATGCGATGATGTCGATCTTACAATTGCGCCGGTGGAAGAAGCCGAAGTCCCTCTGGAACATTTGCACGAGCAAGTGCATCACTCGGCCGAGCACAGCGGCGAAACGTGGATTTCGTGGGTCGCGCTAAGCACCGCGATCCTGGCCGTGCTCGCCGCCATTGCCGGATTGCTTTCGGGAAAAAATGCGAACGAAGCGATGATGAGCCAGATCGAAGCGTCTGATCAATGGAACTATTACCAGGCAAAAAGCATCAAGGCCGCCGTGCTCGACACGAAAATGGCGCTGGTCAGCTCGCCTAACGAGTCGGACACAGCCAAGGCGGCGCGTTACGAGAAGGAACAGGGACAAATCAAGTCCGAAGCCGAAGCGAAGGAAGCCGACGCAAAACACAATTTTCATCGGCACGAAGTTTACGCGCGCGGCGTGACCATGTTTCAGATCGCAATCGCCATTGCCGCGATTTCTGCTCTGACGAGAAAGCGAAGATTCTGGGTTGTCAGTTTGCTGTTCGGCGCGGCTGGCTGTGTTTTTGGTATTCTCGCCGCGATGACTCATTGATCGTATGCGCGTTTTGGCGATCGACGCTTCCCTGCGCAACACCGGTGTCGCGGTTGTTGACGCGAATAATGGCAAACTGCGCGCCCTCTATTTCGGCAGCATTCACAACCAGAGTTCATTGCCGTCTTCAGCTTGTCTGGTCGCGATTCGTGAGCAGCTCGCCGATTTGATTCGCGAACATCAACCCGATTGCTGCGCGCTCGAATCGGTCATTTACGTCCAGAGTTACAAGACGGCCATTGTGCTCGGTGCCGCGCGCGGGGCGGCAATGTTGGCGGCCGCGGAAAACGGGCTCCCGATTTTCGAATACCCGCCGACGCGGATCAAACAGGCCACAGTGGGGCGCGGGGGCGCGGGCAAAAACCAGGTCGCGTTCATGGTGCGCGCCCTGCTCGGGTTGACCGAGACTCCGGACGCCGACGCGGCCGATGCGCTCGCGATCGGGCTCACGCATGTGCGCGCGCAGGAGAGCGCGGCGCGCGGCATTCCAACTACGAAAGTTATATGAGACCGCCGCTGGAATGGCGCTGGCTTGGCCGGATGAATTTTGCCGATGCTCTGGCGTTGCAGGAAGAAATAGTGGCGAGCAAACGAGAAAACCGCGCCGCGCCGGATGAATTACTTTTGCTCGAGCACGAACCGGTTTACACGATCGGGAAAACGCCCGACCAATCGAGCCTGGTCGATGCTTCGGCATTGCCGTATCCGCTGTTCACGATCAACCGCGGCGGACAGGCGACGTATCACGGGCTGGGGCAATTGATGGGCTACCCGATTGTCGATCTTCGCCGGTGCGGCCAGGACCTGCACCGGTATTTGCGCTGGTTGGAAGATGTTTTGATCAAGACGCTCGCCATTTTCGAAGTGCGCGCCAAAACGCGCAGCGGTCTTACCGGGGTGTGGATCGAGAACCGCAAGATCGCGTCGATCGGAGTCGGCGTGCGACACTGGATCACGATGCACGGCTTCGCCTTAAACGTGTGCGCCGATCTCTCGCCCTTCGATCGCATCGTGCCGTGCGGGATCGCCAACGTCACGATGACTTCAATCGAAAAAGAGACCGGCCAAACGTTTTCGCCCGAGGAGGTCAGTCGTCGCGCCGCCGAAATCGCGTATCATTCAATTGTCGATCTTTCGACGGAAGGATCGCTCATTCCGGCCACAAATTTCTGACCATGGCGATTCCACTGGAGGACAACGTCGGCGACATCATCGGAAAAGCGCAACGCGGGTTGCGTATTGCGGAGAGTGAGCTGGCAAAAAGAGCGGGGCTGAGCAGCGAACAGCTGCGCGAACCGCGTGCCGGGAAGTTTGAGGAGACAGTGCTCCGCGCCATCGCACCGATATTAAATCTCGACGCCGATGCACTTGTCGATCTTGCCAGGGACAACTGGAAACCGGACAAACTCGAAAATTTCGACGGGCTCGCCCAATTCACGAGCGACTACAGCGGGATGGCGGTGAACTCCTATTTGCTCTGGGATCCGGAAACGAAACACGCCGCGGCGTTCGATACCGGCGCCGATTGCGCCGAGATGCTGCGCCGGGCGACGCGCGAGAATGTCAGTATCAAACTGATCCTGCTCACCCACGCGCATTCCGATCACGTGGCCGATCTGCCCGCGCTGCGCGAAAAAACCGGCGCGCACGTTTACACACCGTCACGCGAACCGGTTCCCGGCGCGGAGCCGATCGAGGAAGATAAAAAATTTCGCGTTGGCAAGATCGACATCGAAGCGCGCCTGACCTGGGGACATTCACCCGGCGGAATGACATTCGTCGCGACCGGTCTGGCGCGGCCGATCGCGATCGTAGGCGATTCGCTTTTCGCCGGCTCGATGGGCGGGGGCAACGTGTCCTATCAAGACGCCGTCCAGAATAACGTGGAAAAAATTCTCACGCTGCCGGATGACACGATCATCTGCCCGGGCCACGGGCCGATCACAAGCGTAGGCGAAGAGAAAAGACACAACCCATTCTTTGCAGGGAAATTTCGCCTATGAATGTTGGATTTGTTGGTGTCGGGCGCATGGGCGCGAACATGGCGCGGCGGCTGAAAGACTGCGGGCGCAATGTCACCGCGGTTTACGATTCGAATCGCAAAGCGGCTACCGATCTCGCTTCTGAACTCGGTTGCGCGGCGGCGCAGGATCTATCGGAAGTGACGGCGGAAGCGGACGTGATTTTCACCGTGGTGACCGACGACAA
>DATDFJ010000247.1:0-7159 GCA_036522675.1 Chthoniobacterales bacterium
TGGAAAATACGTGTTGATCGGCGGCGGCAGCGCAAATCAGCAGGGTTGGATCGGAAGCATGGGAAAACCGCTCACAGCGTTAATCATGAAACCCTTCGTTAGCCAGCAAATGGGAATGATGCTGGCGGAAATGAAGCAATCGGATTTGAAGTACTTCGCTGAGCAGATGCAAAACGGAAAACTGAAGGCGGTCATCGACCGCACTTACAAATTGAGCGACATCCAGCAAGCGATCGCATACGTCGAACAAGGACACGCGCGGGGCAAAGTAGTGCTGACCGTGGAGTAAACCGGACAGGCCGCCTATGGGAGCACCTTGTAGCGCGAGCACTCCGCTTGCCGGCAACCGATGCGGTTGCCCTACAATTCAAGACGTTGTTTGTCGATGAAACGCTTTTTCGTTGTCGATGTTCGCCCGAACGAGCTTCGCGCGATGTGGCTCGGGTTTGTTTTCTTTTTTGTCGTCCTCGCCGGTTATTATGTGATCCGGCCGGTCCGCGATAACATCGGCGCGCAGCAGTTCGAGAATCTTTGGTGGATGTTCACCGTTGTTCTGGTGACGATGATCATCGCGAACGCGCTCTTTTCCGCCATCGTCTCGCGGATGTCGCGGCGGAGATTTATTCCGATCGCTTATCGGTTTTTCATTCTGAATCTGATTATTTTCTTCGCGCTGATGCAGTACATGCCTCCGGGAAAGCAACCGTGGGTTGATGGATGCTTCTTTGTCTGGGTCAGCGTCTTCAATCTTTTCGCGACCGCCATCTTTTGGGGATTCATGACCGACCTGTTCACAACCGAGCAGGGTAAACGGCTCTTCGGATTTATCGCCGTCGGTGGCTCGTTAGGGGGAATTCTTGGACCGATCATTACCGCATCGCTGGTTCATCATGTCAGTACCGGTGTTTTACTGTTGATCTGCGCCGGGATGCTCGAGATCGCAGCGCAATCTGTGCGATTCTTTCCGGCTGAATTTCGACGGGAGAAGTCAAGATCGGGCGAAGATGCTGCCGTGGCAGAGAAACCGATCGGGGGCAAATTTTGGGATGGCGTGACCCACATTTGCAAATCGCCTTACTTGTTTGGGCTGTTCCTATTCATCTTTCTCTACACGTTCACATCCACCTGGACGTATTTTCAGCAAGCCGAGCTGACCAAGGCTGGATTCGTCGATAAAGCGGTACGGACAGCGTTTTTCGCAAAGCTCGATCTCTCCGTGAACACACTCACGCTGTTGTTGCAGATTTTTGTGACCGGTCGGCTGATGAAATTTCTAGGCGTCACCGTGACTCTGCTGTTCATGCCGGTGCTTAGCCTTTTCGGCTTCGCCGCCATGGGCTTCGCGCCCGTCCTTCCCGTGCTCGCCGCATTTCAGATCGCACGGCGCGCGAGCACGTTCGCATTCATGCGCCCCGCCCGTGAAGTGTTGTTTACCGTCTTGCCGCGCGAGGACAAATACAAGGCGAAGAGTTTCATTGATACCTTTGGCTATCGGTGCGGGGACCAATTCGGCGTTTCTTATAGCGGTTTAAAGGCGCTCGGTCTCACTTTGAACGCGATCAGTTACATCGCCGTGCCGATAGTTGCTGCTTGGTGCGTACTTGGCCTCTGGCTCGGTCGGAAGCAACGCGCGCTGGCGGAAAACAAGTGACGGGCGAACCGCCGCTGCCGGGCCCAGGCGCGGCAGGCAAGTAAGGGCTCACTAGCCGTCACGCAACACTTTGTTTTCTTTGCTGCCTTCTGTTTGAATCGTCGCTGGGAAACTTTTCCGCTCGATGTCGATCTTGTGGGGAGGCTGAAAAGGATGTGTCGCATAACAATTATAGTTTTCCTGAGTAATCGGCAGATGCGGCACCAGATATGGGGCCAGCCGGCTCTTAACAACCCAATGAATGTGGTACAGCCGAATATCTATCTAAAACCTCAAGAAAAGCTGAAAATTATATTGATCTCCAGGGGGCCGATTTAGTAATCTCGCCGGCCGATGAAAAAATACGCGCCACTTCGCGCGGGCATGAAATCATGGCGGGTCGTTATCGACGAGCCCGTCCTGAGCGGACTGGGGATAGCCGCGATTATCGGGGAGCGGTCTGTTCGTGAAGAGTTTATCGAGGACAAGTAACATGAAAACAGCGCAAAAATATATAATCGCAGCAGGTATTGCAGGCTTCATTGGGCTATGCGTCGCTGCTCTTTCGACATCGGGGCAGAGCTTTGCACCCACGGTAATCGGTGGCGGAACTGCTCTTAACGGAGACCCGGGCGGCTTTGGAATCGACGGTGATCTTCTGGCCAATACCCCGATGGCTAACGTCAGTGACTGGCTGGATAATTCAGGTGGAGTTGGTGTCGGCCTGCTTAATTCGAACGGGACAGCAAAAGATTCGACGGTCACAATCCAGCGTCTCGACGGGGTGAACGCAGCCGATGACGTTTTTGCCGGGAGTAACAAGCTCAATCAGGACCCGAACACTTGGAAATGGCAGACCCAGGCCGCCAACGATAAAACAGATATGAACAACGCTTATGTTCATATCTCGAACGATAGCATGGGACACCGATGGATAACCGCATCCGGCGATCGAAGATCGACTAATGGAACTGCCTATATCGATTTCGAGCTGTTGCAAAACACGTTAACGATGACGACGCGCCCTTCCGGCTGTACGTCTGCTCCGTGTGGCGGATTCACCTCCGCCGGACCCAATGGAGGCCGAACTCTGGGCGATCTTCTGCTTACAGCTGGTTACGGCTCGGGAGGTTCTGTCGCCACGTTCCAGGCCTTTCAATGGCAGGCGTCCGGCAATGGATTCGCCTTTGTCGAAATAACATCGATGCTCCCCCCGAGTAGCGCTTTCGTCGCGACCAACTTGGTCGACGGCGTTTCGGTGCCATATGGGGCGTTCGGCGGCACGACCTATATCAAAAACCAGTTCGTGGAAATGTCCGTCGACCTTACCGCACTACTTGGCGCCCTGTCCGACCCTTGCACTGGTATTCAGGTCAAGACGGTGCTGATCAAAACAAAGACGTCCACGTCGACTACGGCAACTTTGATGGATTTCACTATCCCGGTTCCGATTTCGTTCAGCGCCGGCTTTGTCATCTCGGCGACAGGACAAAATCCAAACTGCAGCGGGGGTACAGGTAGCATCACGGCGACGTTCTCAGGCGGCACAGGAACTTATCAGTGCAAGCTCGATAGCGGCTCGTTTGCAGCTTGCACGTCACCCCAGACCTACACGGGGCTCGCGGCTGGGGCACACAGTGTAACCGTGCAGGACTCGGGCGGCTGCACCAAAACAAGCAACACCGTGACGATCACTAACCCGACGCCCATTAGCGCATCGGAAACGACGACGCCGGCGAGCTGCAACGGCGGAAGTGATGGCACCGTGACGGTGAACGTGAGTGGCGGAACATCGCCCTACTCGGTCACAGTCAATGGCGTCACTCATTCCGGCGTAACGACCAGTACCACTTTCATGGGTCTGGCTTCCGGCACGTATCCGGCCACTATCTCCGATGCTCATAGCTGTTCTGGTTCGGCTGCTGGCGTTCTCGTGGGCCAGGGATCGACGATTAGCGCATCGGAAACGACGACGCCGGCGAGCTGCAACGGCGGGAGCGATGGCTCTGTCACGGTCAATGTGAGCGGCGGCACGTCGCCCTACTCGGTCACAGTCAATGGCGTCACTCATAGCGGGGTGACCAGCAGTACGACTTTCACCGGTCTGCCTAGCGGCACCTATCCGGCTACCATCTCCGACTCTAAGAGCTGTTCAGGTTCCGCCGCAGGCGTTCTGGTTGGACAGCCAGCGGCGATCAGCGCATCAGAAACCACGACTCCGACGAGCTGTAACCGTGGAAGCGATGGTACCGTGACAGTTAACGTCAGTGGCGGCACGTCGCCCTACTCGGTCACAGTCAATGGCGTAACTCATAGCGGTGTGACGAGCAGCACGACGTTCACGGGTCTGCCTACCGGCACGTATGGCGCCACAATCTCCGATGCCCATAGCTGCGCGGGTTCGGCGGCCGGGGTTCTGGTCGCGCAGCCATCAGCGATTACCGCATCGGCGTCGGGAACCAATCCGGCGTGCAGTGATGGTACCGGCACGGTCACGGTGACAGCCTCCGGCGGCACCGGGACACTCATGTATTCGAAGGATGGCACGAACTTCCAAGCTTCCAACGAGTTCACGGGTTTGGCGGCTGGTAACTACACCATTACCGTGAAGGATGCTAACGGCTGCACCGCGACAACGAATCAGGTGACGATCGTCACTCCGCCACCGCTGCAGCTTGGCGTCGGGGAAGCTTGCACCAATGGCACTGAGGGCTCGATCACAGTGACGGCCTCCGGCGGCACCGGCACCCTGACCTATTCGAAGGATGGCACGAACTTCCAAGCTTCGAACGTATTCACCGGTCTGACTGCCGGCAACTACACGATCACAGTCAAGGATGCCAATGGCTGCACGAGGAGTGACCTAACAGTCACCTTTGACTCATGCGGCGTCAGGTTCTGTAACTCAGCCGGTGTGGTGCGCCAGACCGCTCGCAAAAAGTAATCAGGTCAGGAAGAATCGCTTCGTTTTACGCCAAGGCGCTTAATTAGCGTGAATGGCCCGCGGAGGGACGGGCCTACACGCTCAGCAAACGATCGAAGAACGAGCGGTAGCGACGCAGCGCAACCCGCAGGTCTTCGGTGGAAACGTCGTCGCCGCGGCCCCATTGACCTTCGAGTTTGCTGCGTTCGGCGGCGAAACTCTCGGCCAGTCGCTTGATCACTTCCGCCACAAGCGCGTCCGCCTGCTCGACCGCGCGCCTCGGCTCGTCCACGAACCCGGTTTGAATGTCGGTCCATCGCTTGCGGAAATCGTTCGTCTCTTTGTCGGGAAATAAAGTTATCGCTGCTTCTTCATCTTCTCGACCGCGCGCTTCCGGACGCTCAAGATTTTTCGCTACTTCGGCCGTGGATGTCGGGCGATCTGCCTTGCGGTCTTCCGCCACAGTATCGGCGGGCATTTCGGTTTTCGGTTCAATACTCATCGGGCTACCTCCTTACGCGGTTCGGATTGTGTCGCTTCTGATTCAGTTGTGACGGCCGGCGCTTCCAGCAGTTCTTCGAACAAAGATCGATAATGCACCATCGCCTGCCGCAAATCTTCGGTCGTGGCCTTCCCGCCCTTGTTGCGCTCGGCGATGTCACGTGCCGCGCGGTAGTTGGTCACCACATGCGGATGATCAACCGAAACATCGGCGGCGCGCTGCTCGAAATCGCCCACCGGATAACCACGGGTCTGCATGAGTTCGTTAACCAGCGAATTAGCTTCGGTCACCGCCCGGGATGGCTCGTCGACAAAAAGCGCTTGCGCTTGTTTCCAGGTGTCGGCGAACTGTTTTTGCTGCTCGGCCGTTAATCCGCGGATGTCGAGCTTGCGAACGCGTTTCTGGCGTTCGGCCAGCGCCTCCTCCGCTTTACGTTGATCCCCGTACTGATCGACCGCGCGTTTGTATTCCGGCCCAAACTGCTTGCGGAGCTGCTCCGAACGCCGACCACGGACATACAAAAAAATGCCGACTGCGATCAGTGCCGCGAGCACCACAAGAACGATGATTAATGTGGTGTTCATTGCCTTTGTGCCCCGTGAACGATGCTCGCCTTTCACTGTTCGCAAGCGCTCCGTGCAGCGGTTTGGATTTCCTTCAAGGCTTTCGAATCTGAGCGGAAAATGACGCTCCGACGACGACGCAACGCGCGCTTTTCCGAAATCCTTGGGTCCCACGAATCCTATCTAGTTCGAAATTAGCATTGACGCCCCACAATTAGCCGGACTTCGATGACGCAATGAAAACGAAACAACTCCTTCTGACTATTTGCGTGCTTGTGATGCCGATCACATTTTCCTTCGCGACCGGCGCCGATGAGAAAGCGGTTCGTGATGCCGACGAAGCGTGGTCGAACGCAGCCCTTGCGAGAGATCTCGACAAAACCGTCTCGTTCTATGCCGACGACGCAATCGTTCTGCCGCCAAATGAACCAGCGGTGAGCGGCAAGGAAAATATTCGGAACCTGTGGAAAGACTTCCTCGACAGTCTGGCGAGCATCAGTTGGAAAACGACTCGAGTGGAAGTGTCGAAATCTGGGGACATGGCATCTACCACCGGCACTTACGAGATGACGACGAAAAGCGGGACAAAAGATCATGGTAAATATTGCGAAGTTTGGCAGAAAAAGGTCGGCACCTGGAAGGTCGGTGTCGACATGTTCAGTTCCGACTTGCCAGCCACACCTGCGGCGCCTTCTCCCGCGCCGACTGCGGCAGAAAAGAAGTAAATCGCCAAGGGAAGCAAGAACGCAGCAATGTATGGGAAGTCCCTTCCTACGTTCCTGAGTTCCTGAGAAATAAACCCTGTAAACTGGCAAGCGCTCGGGGCGATTGGGAATCTCCTCGCGGCCATCGTGATTAAACAGGCAGATCGAAAGACCTCCACCCGGCTTTTCGTGCCGATCGGGAATAACTTCCGCGGTAATGAGCATTGATGAAGGCGGTGCGACTTTTGCAAATCGGAAAACCGCTTGAGGGCGCTGACCTTCCAATCCCGACCCTTGGCCCGTCCGATGTTTTGATTCGAGTCGCCGCCGCCGGGATTTGTCACTCAGACGCGCACTATCGCGCCGGGATTTCGCAATTCGAGAATCTGCCGTTGACTCTTGGGCACGAGGTCGCGGGCCGCGTGGAAAAGATTGGCGACGATGTCACCAACCTGCAACCCGGCGGCCGCGTCTGCCTTCACTATCTCGTCCACTGCGGTCACTGCGAGTATTGCCGACGCGGATTGGAACAGTTCTGCATCAAGGTGCAAATGATCGGTCGGCATCGCGACGGCGGATATGCTGAGTTCATCAAAGTTCCGGCACGGAATGCATTCGTGCTTCCAGAAGAAATCTCGTTCGAGATCGGCGCGATCATGATGTGCTCATCGGCGACGGCCCTTCACGCGTTGAACAAGGCGAGGCTGAAACCAGCCGAGTCGGTCGCGATCTTCGGGTTCGGTGGACTTGGATATTCAGCGCTGCGATTGGCGCGAGCTTTCAATTGCGGGCAGATCTACGTCGTCGAAATCAATTCGGCCAAACTCGCGTCCGCGA
>DATDFJ010000248.1:0-3182 GCA_036522675.1 Chthoniobacterales bacterium
GCGATGCAAACGTTCGGGTTATCGGAGGTCGCTGTTCAGCTCGGGTTCGCGTCGGCGCGGTGGGCAAATATCTGGATCACGGGCGGAGGCGAAGCGGCTTTGCGTCCGAGCGGCATGTGGGGGCATGCGAATGCGACGGCGGGCGTGATCGCGCTCGGTTTCCCGATCGTGTGCGGACTGGTGGACGAGAAACGCATCCGCCCATGGTGGATTGTGGCCGCGTGGCTGGTGGTGTTTGCTTGCTCTGTGTTCACCTTCACGCGCTCAGGCGTGATCGCGGCAGGCATCGTTTTCCTGGTCTGGACGGCGCGTGCACTGCGCTCCGGCCGGTATGTGCGGTGGAAGCTGCTGCTTGTTGCCATCGGCGTTGCGGGTGTCGTGTTCATCGGGCCGCCCGGCGGATGGTGGCGGTGGGCCGGCGAACCTGAGGTCGGCGAAAATCTCGGTGGCCGTGCCGAAACGACGCTGCGCGCGTTCGATCTGGCGCTGCACAATCCGCTCGGTCTGGGCGCGCAATATCAAGAGCGGCTCGGCGCGCTGACGAGTAGCGGTATTGGGGCGACGCATAATGCATGGCTCTACCTGTCGCTCGTGGCTGGATTGCCGCTGGCTATTTGGGTTTTGCAGGGCACCATTCGCCGGCTCACCGCGCTGGTGCATTTCAGTGTCGTGGAGACATGGCTCGCGCTGGCGTTAGTGACGCTTTCGTTCTTCGAGGAATTCTTTCGCGTGCCGGTTTTTCCGGTGATCGCACTGTGGCTGCTTGCCGATCCGGCGTGTAGACAGTTTCGGCTCACTGAGTCTGCCACACCGCACAACGAATCCGCATGAAATGAGAATCGCCCGCATCTCAGCGCACTCTCCGTGACTATTCTGCACGTCAACTCGTTGTACCATCCGAACGTGGTCGGGGGCGCCGAGCGCAGCGTGCAGGCACTGGCAGAAGCCCAGGTGCAGCGCGGCCTCACCCCAATCGTTGCCACGTTGTCCCCATCCTGGCACGCGCAGCAGGAATTGGTCAACGGCGTCGAGGTGCACTACCTGCCACTGCAGAACTGTTACTGGCCATTCACGACAAAGCCCCGCCCGCGCGCACTGAAACCGCTTTGGCACGCGCTCGACGCATTTAATCCGCTCATGGCGACGTCAATCCGGCGCCTGATCAAGAGCCGGCGTCCGGCGCTGGTGCACACGCATAACCTTACGGGATTTTCCGCGTCGGTATGGCAAGTCGCTCGCGATGCCCGGGTGCCGGTCGTGCACACGTTGAGAGACTATTCGCTGCTTTGTCCGGCGGCCACGATGTTCTACGGTGGACAAAACTGTGGAGCGCAACATTTTTCCTGCCGGCTTTGTTCAATGCCTCGAATGCGGCTGTCGAACAGAATCAACGCTGTTACTTCAGTGAGCCGGTTTACGCTTGAGCGGCACCTCGCGGCAGGCGCATTCGCACGGGTCGGCACGCGTGAGGTTGTGCCGAATTTTGTTGCGCGGGCTCCGATCGAACGCACCGCGCGAGCAGAAGCCGGTCGGCCATTGACGTTCGGTTACATGGGCCAGATTGTGCCGGTCAAAGGAGTACACCGCCTCATCGACGCGTTTCCGCGTCGGCGCGAAGGCGAGTGCGAGCTGCTGATTGCCGGAGAAGGAGATGAAGATTACGTCCGCAGCCTCCGCGACATGGCAAAGGATAAACAGGTCCGATTTCTCGGCCGAAAAACATCGGAAGAGTTTTACCCGCTTCTCGACATGCTGGTGGTACCTTCCCTGTGGCATGAACCCTTTGCCCGCGTCGTCATTGAAGCCTACTCGTACGGAGTGCCTGTGGCAGCTTCCAACCGTGGAGGTCAGCCTGAGGCTGTCGAACACAATGTGACAGGATTCCTGTTCGATCCAGACAGGCCCGAAGCACTCCGCTCATTGCTGACCGCGCTTGTGCGCGATGGCGCGCCGGCCGAATTGGCGAGAAACGTGCGGGCGCGTGCAGAACGCTTCTCCGCGGCAAATATATGCAGCCGATACGAGGCGGTCTATCGATCTACCGTCGTCGCTTGATTCGAAGTTGCGCCTGATATGAGTGTGAATTGGAAGCCCAAGTTCCTGTTCCACAATTTCAAAGTTTGCTTTGGGGCCGCACTTTGTAAGTTACTCCTCCGCGTCGCGATTCTAAAGAACCGCCGCAGCCGACGTATCCTCGCTCTTCCCGACAAGCCGGTGCCACAGTCTGCATTGTATAAGATTGCGCATCGATTGGGTTATCATTTTGTCGCGGACGAGAACGAGCAGGCTGATGTGATCATTGCATGGGAGGACTGCACAATTCGCCGGGCGGATGCACGCCTCGATCGCCTTGCCGCTTCGTCACGCGTGATCAACGTCCGCGCTACGGATATTAGGAAGCAGCGTGTGGCGGAGGTATTCGAGCGCGTGTTCGGCTACGCGCTGAAGGTCGACCCGCGGAGTTTTTCAGGACCGATTCTGCGGAAGTCAGACCACAACGCGCGGCACGATGGCACAATCGTTACCGCCCCGCTGGAGCCTGAGCCCGGGTACGTTTACCAACGCCTGATCAACAACGCGGTTGATGGACTGTATGAGAACATACGGGTGCCGGTATTTGGCTCCTTTATCGCCTACTGCCTCATGCAGCGTTACGCACCCAAGCATCGATTTACACTCAATGAAGGAACTGCGCGACTTGAGGAGGTCGATAGGGTCTTTACGGCTGACGAACTGGCGCAGCTCGCGCTGTTCTGCCGCGAAATGGGACTCGACTACGGAGAGCTTGATGTGCTGCGGAACGCGGACGACGGCCGTCTCTATGTCGTGGATGTCAACACGACGCCGTTTGGGCCGGTTAACCGCCGATTGGATGATTCGTGGTGGTTCGATCATCTGTCATGGCAGTCGTTCACTCGGCTGTGCAACGCGTTCGAACGTGAGCTGGGTGCAAAGCCCAGCTAAGGTGTTACTACCGTACGGGCGCGAGAGGCTCTGCTTCGACGAGTCGCTCCGCCTTCAGCTTGTTACCGCGCATGGTGAACTGACGCAGCTCTAGAGTACCAGGGTAATTGACCAGCGACTCGATGCAGGTCAGGCCGCAGAGCAGGCCGTGAAACAATTGCAGAAACACCCGTGCGATAGAACCAAAATGCGCGAGCCGACAAAGTTCTGCAGAAGAA
>DATDFJ010000249.1:0-4367 GCA_036522675.1 Chthoniobacterales bacterium
CGTTTGCGAACCGAGGGTTCGCTACTTGACGACGACCGTGCCTTTCATTTCAGGATGAAAGGTGCAGTAATACGGAAAGCTCCCGGCTTGGATAAACGTGTGCCGCCAGGAAGCCCCGGCGTCTATGGAACCTGAATTGAGATCTCCCGCGCCTTGTGAGGTGACAGTGTGCGGAGTCAAGTCGTCGTTTGTCCATTCAACGGTTTGACCTGTCTCGATCTCGATTGTCTCCTGGGAAAATTTCATTAGGTGGATTGTCACGCGCGTACCACCAGCAGTGCTCTGCTGTATCGGCGCAGGTGTAGAAGTTGTCGCGGTGGTTTGCACAACCGCCGCAGAGTCGCGGGCGACTGACCGAGCGGCTTCGGATGCGAGTTTGCTGAACTGTCTCCCGTGGAGAAAGCCAGCGATAAAAATCACGACGCCCCAAAACACGAACGCCCTGAGCGCCACCGGGCCAGAAACAATCCTGATCGTTTTTGCGTCCAGATGGAGAGCGGCCGTCAGCTTGGACCGGCTGGGTTCTTCATAGTCAATGCCCTGGCGATCTTGGGTGCCTGCCTGCAGGATGAGCTGCGGAGCGTGGCTGCGACGAATCGATTTAGTGGGCGCTGCGCCCTCCCGCGCTTTCCGAGAGGGCGCAGCTGTTATCGCTAAGGACACGGGTTAACGCAGAGAGGTTTGGAGGTGTTTAGCGTGGTCTAGATGAGAGACAAAGATTGGCCGTCCGCTCTCCAGAAGACTTTTCAGTTCGGCATTTTTTGCATTGGGAAGCAGCACCTTGTCGAGAGCACCAATGACTGATTCGTGATAGACGACCTCGTTGTCGATGTAAGCCTTATCGAACTCAGCACCGTCGATCGCTTTCAGTTTCGCCATTTCTTTCTCGCCATCCGATTTCAAGCTCTTGCTGGTGTCGCTCGCTTCCGGAGTCATCCCCAGCTTTTTAGCCAGGGCAGTGGCTTTAGCGTTCACGGCCGTGTGGTCGCGAATCATTGTTTCGGCGAAAGCTTTGACTTCCGCGTTCTTTGTCTTTTTCACGGCCAAGTTCCCGTAATCCACGTCAACCGAGTCGGCCGTAAGCACGATGTGGGCGATCTGGGCGTCGTTAGGCGGGGCGGCGGCGGGCGCCGTTTGGGCGTGAACCGTTGTGAAGGCCGCGACCGCGGCCGTAGTAATCGTGAGTGCAATAATTTTTCGCATCGAAGGTTCTCTTCTGTTTGATATTTCGCTCACGATTTGATGACACGGCGTGCGGAGCCATCCAACGAACAATCGGTAGGCTGTGTAAAGAACGGCGATCGCAAATGCGCCAAGTAGTAGATGGTTAATGATGTTCATGCCGCTAGTTTATGAGCCCGCGATTTTGTGACTAAGACTCAGATTAGATCGTTTCGATAGCATTAGGCTATGTAAGCGACTCGAGCATTTTGCTTGAAACTGCGCGAATCACTTGGCCTCCGAAAAACCGCGCGCTCACCGTTGGACATCGTGTGAGCCGGCAACGAAGAGTAAAAGCGCGCGGTGATTAGCGACGTGAGAATCCCTCACGCCGCTTTCGTAAGAACCGCTTCCGGCTGAAAATGGACATGCGTAATCTTTAATCGACGCGAGCCATAAGGAATGGGCCATTCAAACTCATCGCCGAGTCGATATCCGAGCATAGCCGTGCCTAACGGCGCCAAAACGGAGATCTTTCCATCGTCGATCTGAGCGTCCTTAGGCAACACGAGAGTAAAATTCATTATCTCGCCCGTCTCCACATCGAGTAACTGCGCCGTGCTATTCAGCGTAATGACGTCCGATGGGATTTGATCGGATGGAATCACTTGAGCTCGCTGGACTTCGTTCTTGAGGCCCTGGAGTTCGCATCGCGCCCGCTCGGAAATTTTGCCGGCCACGTTCAGAACACACTCAAGCTCCGCTTTGTCGGCGGCAGTGATGATGATGTTTTGGATTTTCATAATTGGTTTCTGGGATGTTGCTCTCCCTCTTCCGAAGAGGCTCAATCTCGATTGCGTCGATTAAGTCCGTCCTCACGCGCTTTGGAGATTCTTGCGACGAATGCGCAAAACTCTTCGCGTGTAGCGAAAAACAGCGGCGCATTTTTCAACCAGGGAGCAACCGCTGGAGCGATGCCGATCGGCCCCAGGGCAGTCAACACCTGACGCCCATTTGCTGCTTCGTAGAGAAGACGGAATTCGTCTGTGATCTTCTCATCTTGGTTGCCATTTTGAAAGACAGTCGGCAAGGAAAGGACCGCGGCGAGCGCAATTTGGTACGGGCCGGACAGATCAATTTTCTTTTTCGCCTGCTTGCGGTCGCTCGCCGTTCGATCAGCAAGCCGCGATCGGTGGGCGTTTGCGTGTCGGGCATTTCCTTGCAGCACTGTTGTCATGCCCAGATTTAGGCCGTCACAGCGCGACGCGCTAAGATTCATATTCGATTAGACCGATAGCTTTTCGTTATCTACGTTTCATTGATGGAATGGTTGAATTTTCATCACCTCCGCTACTTTTGGACCGTCGCTCGAAAAGGAGGCGTCCGAAAAGCAGCCGAAGAACTTCACGTCTCCCAGCCTTCGATCAGCGCTCAACTCAAACTTTTGGAAGACTCGCTCGGCGAAAAGCTTTTCAAGCGCAGTGGCCGCAATCTCGTGCTCACTGAAGTGGGGCACCTCGTGCTGACCTACGCAGACGAAATCTTTTCCGCGGGACGTGAGCTGATGAGTGCAGTGAAGCAGCGTCCCGGCGGGCGTTTGCTCCGACTAAATGTCGGAATGACGGATTCGATTTCGAAGTTGATGGGTTTTGAATTCCTCAAACCTGCGCTCAGTTTTTCCGAACCGGTCCATGTCGTTTGTCGGATGGCGGCAATCGAGGTTTTGGTCAATCAATTGCAGGCGCACCGACTCGACATCGTGCTCGCTGATGAGCCAGCCTCGAGCAGCCTGAAAGCGAAGACTTTTAACCATCGGCTTGGGCGCTCGGGGGTCACTTTTTGTGCGGTGCCAGCGATGGCGAAGAAGCTCCGGCGCAATTTCCCGCAATCTTTGAACGGCGCTACTGCATTGCTGCCGACAGAAAACATGGGCATGCGAGCGGTGCTAGAGACGTGGTTCGATACTAAGGGAATTCGTCCTCGTCTTCTCGGCGAGTACGAGGACTCTGCACTGATGGTTTTTTGTGCCACTGCCGGACGCGGCTTTACCGTCGTGCCTACCGTAGTTGCGCCAGAAATCCTGAAACATTGGCGCCTGAAAGTTATCGCGAATGTCGACGAGTGCGGGACGGAATTCTATGCGATCACCGCAGAGCGGCGAGTGAAAAACCCGGCAGCGATGGCCATCACGGAACATGCGTACTCGGAGTTATTTGCATGATTGATCTCAAGATAGAAGATCATCGAGGTCGAGGGGCTGCGTTACCATCGCGAGATCGCCTTTTGGCGTACGTGGCCATTGTTCACGCGGCCGATCCCAGTAGAGCTCGACGCCGTTGCCGTCGGGATCGCGCAGATAAATGGCTTCGCTTACGCCGTGATCGGATGCGCCTTCGAGCGAAATGCCCGCGTCAACTACTCGTCGCAACGCGTCCGCGAGTTCGGCGCGCGTCGGATATGCAATTGCAAGATGATATAGTCCGGTCGAGCCAGAAGGCGGCGGCTTTCCGCCGGCGCTCTCCCAAGTATTCAAGCCGATGTGGTGATGATAACCGCCCGCGGATAAAAACGCCGCTTGATTGCCATAACGCTGCGTTAGTTCGAACCCGAGGACATCGCGATAAAAGCGCACCGCCCGCTCGAGATCAGCGACCTTTAAATGAACGTGACCTATTCGAACGTCAGGATGAATGACCTTGGCCATCGACTTAGTTTCAGACGCCTTCCACGAACTCTTTCAAGACGATCGCTTCGTTATGCCGCTGGTCGCGCGCTCCGTAGAGAAGAGTGACTCTTCCTTTCTTTGCCTTCGCTCTGATTGTCGCCAGCTCGTCCGAATATTTCTTCAACTCCGCCCGATAACGGCTGCGGAAGTGTTTCCACTTCTTCGGATCGTGTCCAAACCATTTCCGCAGCCGCGTGCTGGGCGCGACTTCCTTCAGCCAAAAGTTCACCCCGGCTCTTTCTTTCGTTAGGCCACGGGGCCAGAGCCTGTCCACCAGAATGCGGGTGCCATCGCCGGACTCCGGCCTTTCATACACCCGCTTGATTTTGAGTACAAGGCTCATTCTTGGCTCGGCCTCAGTAGCCTGAAAACTCCTCCGTGCGAATATTGTCGTCGTTAACTCCAGATTCATTCAATGTCGTACGCAGCGCAGCTACCATTCCCCGCGGGCCGGCGATGTAGTAAATCGGAATCGTTAAAT
>DATDFJ010000250.1:0-4605 GCA_036522675.1 Chthoniobacterales bacterium
ATTCCGCACGGCCCCCATCCCGGCACGATCGTGGCGAGCAAGAACGCGCAGCGCACGGAAGAGCTCGCGGTCATGTTCGACACGCAGCACACGCTCGAGCTCACCGAGCAAGCCGTCGCGCTCGACGACGAAAAATATCCGCAGAGTTGGCTAGACTAGGATGGATTCATCAGGCAACGGAGAAACGGAATTGCAGGCGGCCGAGCGCCGCATGCGCAGTCTGCCAAAGTGCGGCGCGGCCAAGCTCGCGCGGATGGAGGAAACTTTTCGAAATTTACTCGAAGCAATCGGCGAGGACCCGCAGCGCGAAGGTCTGTTGCGAACGCCGTCGCGCGCCGCGCGCGCCTTCGAGTTTCTCACCAATGGGTATCGGCAGGATCTCGACGAGATCGTCAACAAGGCGGTCTTCAGTTCCGAAGCGAGCGAAATCATTCTGGTCAAGGACATCGAGCTTTACTCGATGTGCGAACATCACCTCCTGCCCTTCATCGGGCGCGCCCACGTCGCTTACATTCCGAACGGAAAAGTGATCGGGCTTTCGAAGATAGCGCGGATTGTCGATGTTTTTGCGCGGCGGCTGCAAATTCAGGAACAGCTCACGGTGCAAATTGCGGACGCGCTGATGAAATGTTTGGAACCGAGCGGCGTCGGCGTCGTCGTTGAAGCCAAACACCTTTGCATGATGATGCGCGGCGTCGAGAAGCAGAACTCGGTCATGAAGACTTCGTGTCTGCTAGGTTCCTTCAAGGAGGACGCGCGCACCCGCTCCGAGTTCCTCTCGCTCCTGAAGGAGTAGTGACTGCAGTCATTCCGAGCGGAGCGCAGCGGAGTCGAGGAACCTCGTTGCCATATCGGCGATACTACCACGGGCTCCTTCGACTTCGCTCAGGATGACAGACTGCTTGAACGCAGGATCGTAGTATCTTCAGAGCAGGTATGCTCCTCACCGTCAGCAAACGCCTCGAGTTCTCGGCCTCGCGCCGGCTCTTCGTGCCGCGCTGGACAGCTTCGGAAAACCTCGTCGCATTCGGTCCCGAGAGCGAGGCACGCTACGGTACCGGGCGCAATTACGTGGCGTATTTCGTTTTTACCGGTGCGGTCGACGCCGAAACTGGAATGCTCATCAACATCAGCGAAATCAAACGCCGCGCCGGCGACATCATTGACGAGCGCTACGACCACAAATTCCTTAATCAGGACAATCCCGATTTCCATTCAGCAGCTGCCGGCCCGCCCACCTGCGAGAACATCGCGCACCAGTTATATGTCGATGTTGCGCCGCGGTTTTCCGACAACGCGGCCAAGCTTGTGGCTGTGCACCTGCGCGAGTCGCTAGGCCGGAGCGCGACCTATTACGCGAGCGGCGCGTGCGACGCGAACTACTGGTTCGAGTTTTCGGCCGCGCGCGAGACGCGTTCGCCATATTTGAGCGCAGCCGAGAATGAAAAACTCTTCGGCCCCGCCGTTTCGACGCATGGCCACAATTATCGCGCGCGCCTGAGTTTTGAGACCGAAAAGATGGCGCACGACCAGCCGATCGTGCGCCACGACGCAGTCACGAAATGCATCGATTCGCTGCGCCGCGAACTGGATCATCGGCATCTCAACCGCGACGTGGAAGCGTTCAAAACCCGGCCGGGCACGACCGAAAGCCTGGCCGAATACATGCACGAGCGGGTGAACGCGCTCGTCCCGTTGCATCGCATCCGGCTGCACGAGCACGAAGACTTCTTCGCCGAAGTTTGGGATGATGGCAGCATGTTTGCCGGCATGCGCGCGCCGTTCAGCGCCGCGCACCGACTCCACGTGCGCAGTTTTTCCGAGACGCAAAACACCGAGCTATTCGGCAAATGCAACAATCCGGCCGGCCATGGCCACAATTACATCGTCGAAGCGACGATCGGCGGCGATTACGACGAGCGTACTGGAACACTTTGCGATTTCGCCGCTTTTCAAAGCGTGCTTGCCGATGCTCTCGAGCCCTGGCGCGATCGTCATCTCGATCTGGAGACCGAGGACTTTCGAGAAAACCCTTCGACTGGCGAAAACATCGTGCGGGTGCTCTGGCCCAAGATCGACAATAGGGTTGGGCAGCGGCTCGTCAGGCTGCGACTGTGGGAGACAGCAAACAATCGGTTTACGCTGCGACGCACTTCTTAATTCGGCGTTGGACGTTCGGCGTTCGCCGTTGGACGTTTTCTACTGAGCCAGATGAAACGTTATCTCATTACGGGCGCCAGCCGAGGCATTGGCCGCGCGATTGCGCAAAAACTCGCCGCGCCGGATGTGACGCTACTTTTGCACGGGCGCGACACGGTTGCTTTGGCGGATACCTGTAAGTCCATCAAAAGCAACTGCGCCGAAGTCGTATCGCTCATTCACGATCTCGCCACCTCCGACGGCGTATCGCACCTTTGTGCTCAAGTGGGCGACGAACCGCTCGACCTGCTCGTGAACAACGCCGGCATCGCGATCGTGAAACCGTTTGCCGAAATCACGCCGGTCGAGTGGGAGCAAACCCTCGGCGTGAATGTGACCGCGCCGTTTTTGCTCACCCAACATTTCGCCCCGCGTATGCCGCCGGGTTCCAGCATCGTGAACATTTTGTCGATCGCGGCCAAGACCGGTTTTGCGAACTGGAGCGCGTATTGCATGAGCAAATTTGCGCTCGAAGGTTTTTTCCAATCCGTGCGCGAGGAAGTGCGCGAGCACAGAGTGCGCGTCATCAATATTTACCCCGCCGCGACTGATACCGATATTTGGAACCAGGTCAGCGGCGATTGGCCGCGGGAAAAAATGATCTCGCCCGATCAAGTCGCATCGGCCGTCGCCTATGCGCTTTCGCGGCCGACCGACGTGGCCGTGGAAAACCTCACCATCTCAAACGCCAGCGGAAATCTGTAATGAGGACGTCTATGCTAAATCTAAATAACGGCCTGAGGCCAGGCCGTCTCCAAAGTCGTGTTTCGTCGAACGCGATGGAGCCGGGCTGCCTTCAGCCCGGAAATTTCTTTTTATGATCGGTGCTTTCCAGAGCGAGCTCGGCCTTAACGTCGCCGCCTCGATCATCGCCTCGGCGGTTCTGCTCGGCGCCGGATTCATTTGGGGAAAATACAAGGAACGTCGCCGGAAGTTTGGACGGAACCTCGAGGAATACGACTTTTATCCATTCACCGTCACGCGCGAGAACTTCGGCGAGTTCAACCTGAACAATTTCCGGCTCGGCATGCATTACTTCCTCAAAAATGAGGACCACACCGCCGCGCGGCAGCTGATTTTTATCGGTGAACAAAACAACGTGCGCGAAAAACTCGAACCGGCTGAACAGAAGGTTTACGCGCAGCTGTTTCAGAAATACGACGGCAAAAAGATCGCCGACGACACGCACGAGTTTCTCGAGAACTACGAGCGCATCGTTCGGCTGGTCGGCAAATCATTCCCGAACACCGGGATCGAGATTCTCCTGCACAACCTCGCCGATCCGGCGCATTCGTTGATCACCCTGGAGAACAATGTGACCGGCCGTCATCTGCGCGACGGGACGACCAATCTCCTCATCGATCTAAAGCGCCGCCAGCTTCTGAACGAGGACAAGCTCAATTACGAGCTCGACATCGGCACGCGGAAATTCAAATGCACGACGATCCCGATCAAGCGCAAAGAGTTTGGCATTGTCGGCGCGATCTGCATTAATGTCGACGCGAACTACATCAGCGAAGAAGTCCTGCAAGATCGACAACGAATCGAAATGTGGTTCCAAAATTTTCTGCGCAGCGACATGCAGCTCGACGAAAACATCCTGAGCAAAGACGAGTACGCCAAAGCGCTCAAAGGCAAACGCCACTTCAGGGACGAAGCATTCTGAAATCGGTAGCCGCCTCGCTCTGTCGAGGCGTCGCGGGACAAAGCGCCGTGCTTCCAATTATTTGCGCGTAAGAACGGATCCATTTTTCTCATTGACCGGCCTCGGCAAAACCTGTAACGAGGCCAGCTTCTATGAAGAAGATTATCTTAACCTTTGGGATAGCATCCGCGTTGTGCGCCTTTGCATTTGCAGGCCCCGAAATGCTTCCTTCCGGGAAAGAAGTTGCGCCGCAGATGCTTCCACCGTCGCCTTGTTTCGACGGGTGGTACATCGGTATTCACGGCGCCGGCTTATTCGAGCCGACCGACAATCACGCGATTAGTCAAGGGGAGCTCGGCGAAGGCACGCACTTTAGTTTCGGTGACGTCATCAGGGACAGCGGCGATGACAACTGGGGTGGCGCGGGCGGCATTCATTTCGGCCGAAACTTCCAGCGCGGGTCGTTTGTATTCGGCCTGGAAGCAGACTTTTCCGGCGGCCACCTGGAGACGGACGGCGCCAAGGCTGTTCTGGATCTTGCAGACACGCTGGACAACGACGCCGCTTTAACAGTTAGCACGACCACAAAGACCACCTTGAACTGGTACGCCACGGTGCGACCGCGGCTGGGCTATGTGTTTGCGCCTCGCCTGATGGGCTTTGTTACCGGCGGCCTGGCCGTCGGTCAGGCGGATTTCGATGTCCACACAGACGTCGATTTCTCTCTTGATAATGACAACAGGTTTGTGGTGGTGACGGGC
>DATDFJ010000251.1:0-5059 GCA_036522675.1 Chthoniobacterales bacterium
GAGCGTATCGAGGGCTCCGGCGTCGAGGTTTGCTGAGAGCAAACAACTGCGTTCGGCGAGCTGGACCGCCTCAGCGCCGTTGCGCAAGCTGGCATCGGCTGAAGTTGCACGGATCCAGGCGAGATTGTTCAGCGCCGGCGCAGCCACGCTTTGCTTGTCGCTTTCGCGTGCGAATCTTAGCGTCGCCGCATATTCATCCGCGGCGCGACGTTCATCACCGGTTTGCTGGAGCGCTTCGCCAAGATGCAAATGGGCGCTGGCGTCCTGTGGAGTTTGAGTCAGCAGTGACTCAAGCGTTTCGATCGCGTCCTGCGGCCGGCGCTGGAGCGCATACGCGCTGGTCAGATTGCGCAGCGAAACAATCTCACCCGGATAAACGGCCAGAGTGTGTCGAAATAGAGTTTCGCTGTTTTGCCAATAGCCCAGCTGGACGAAGCACAGCGCGCCGAGAGCAACGAGCACGGCGGAAGCAAATCCGGCCCGAAGATATTTCGGCGCGGTTCCAGTCGCATCGGCGATTCCCCAAGTGATCGCGACAAAGACGCCGATTGCCGGCAAATACATGTAGCGATCGGCCATGGCCTGCGGCCCAACCTGCACGATGCCGATCACCGGCACGAGCATGCCGAGAAACCACAGCCAGCCGGTGAGCAAATAACCATGTCGCCGCACCGTTGTTATCGCGCCGAAGCTGATCGCGAGTAACAGCAGCGCCGCCCAGCAAAGCTCGACCGCGCTGATCGAGGCCGAGAATGGATACGGCAGCGTGAGGGCGCGCGGCCAGAACAGTTTTCCCAAGTAACGATCGTAAGCAAGGAGCGCATTTTCAACGCGCGCCCGCAACGGTAACACTGTCATCGGCATGGTTGAGCCGGCGGAACGCTGGGCGAGAAAGGTGACGATCGAAACCGCAGCTGTGATCGCGAAGAGGGGGAGCTTTTCCATCACTAGCCTGGGAAGATCGACAATTCGTCGCCACCGCCGCAATGGCCAGAAGTCGAGCAGAAGGAGAACTAGCGGCAATGTCACGAGCATCGATTTCGCCAGCAGCCCAAGAACAAATAACAACGCGACGCTCGCATAGCGACCTGGCGTCGATTGCGCTGCGTAGCGGCCATGGGCACCGAGCACAAGGAGAAAAAACAGCGCGCTCAACGCATCTTTGCGCTCGGAAATCCACGCCACTGATTCCACGTGCACCGGGTGAATCGCAAACAGCGCCGCGACAAAAGCGCTCCGCCAAATGCTGCCTTTATGTTGTAGCCGGGATCGCTGATCCCGGCCGGCATCACCGATGCCGGCTACAGCGCGATTGTTCCCGGTCATCCCGCGCAGAACCAAAAAAAGAAGGACCGCGTTTGCGGCGTGAAGCAGCACGTTCGTCAGATGAAAACCGCCGGCGCTGTTTCCAAAGAGCTCGGCGTCGAGCATGAGCGAGAGCCACGTGAGCGGATGCCAGTTGCCGGTGTGCCAGGTGGTGAAAGCCCACGCGATATTGCTCCACTTCAAACCCCCGAGAACGTGCGGGTTCTCGGAGACGTAAAGCCGATCGTCGTAGGTGATGAATGGGAAGTGCAGCGCGCGCCAATGAAGCGCGAATGTCAGGAGCGCGAGGCCGGCGCAAATCAGCCAAGTGCGCCTGCGCTGCCGAGTAGTTGTCGATCCTGCGATCGGACGCACGCGACATTTCTAACATGGAGGGACGGGCTCTGTCCCGTCCGACGAATTCATGGGAGGACTCTCCTTCGCCAGGCTTCGACGCGGCAGGCACGGACCTCGTCCCTCCAACCCAGGTGACGCGCACCCTTGCGCTGCTCTATCTCTTGGTGCCAGCGCAGAGATTTTCACCGGACGGCAGGAATACTGCTGATTCCCTTGGGGTGAGAAGGTTGATTGACCAACTGGGCCTTCGAGAGTTCGGACCGCGTTGAAAAGCAGCAGCCGGTCGCTCCCATGAACAACGAATTAATCGACCAGCTTCTCTCGGCCATGATCGCCACCAAGGAGGGCGTTTCGGATTTGATTTTCACCGTCGGAAAACCCCCCATGATCGAGGCACACGGCTGTCTCGAGGAATTCCCGGTGGAACCCGAACCAGTCTTCGGCGGCAATGAAGTCGCAAGTCTTGTCGATCACTTCATTAATGGCGATGAGCGACTCCGCCGGGATCTGGCTAATTGGGGTTCATGTGACTGCAGCTATGCCCTCAAGGACATCGCCAGATTTCGCATCAACATTTTCAAGCAAAGCGGCCATCAAGCCATCGTCATGCGCAAACTGCAGTCGGAAGTTCCTACGCTGAAAGCGCTCGGCTTGCCCCCGATCTTCGAGGAAATGATCAAGGAGAAAAACGGGATCATATTCGTCACCGGCGCCACCGGCATGGGCAAAACCACGACGCTTGCCGCCATGCTCAATGAGCTGAATCAAACTCAGCACATTCATATCATTACGTTGGAGGATCCAATTGAATTCCTGCACCAGCATCGCCGCGCAATTTTCCATCAACGCGAACTGGGCAAAGATTTTCCCGATTTCGCCCGCGGGCTGCGCGCTGCTCTGCGTCAGGCTCCAAAGGTGATTCTGGTGGGCGAAGTTCGCGATCGTGAAACGATGGAGATCGCAATGACCGCTTCCGAAACCGGCCACGTGGTATTCGCGACACTTCACACCATCAACGCCGGGCAAAGCATTAAGCGGATTCTGGGGATGTTCAGCAAAGATGAAGAACAGCTGCTGCGCCAGCGCCTCGCCGAAACTGTGCGCTACATCGTAAGCCAGCGCCTCGTGAACAAAATCGACGGCGGCCGACATCTCGTGACCGAAATCATGGGAAGCAATCTCAGCACGCGTGAGGCAATCATGTACGGCGAGAAGGAGGACCGCAGTTTTCAGGACATGATCGAAACAAACAAAGCTTTCGGCTGGCACAGCTTCGATCAGGAGCTGATTGCCGCTTATGAAAATGGCCTGATCAGCCAGGAGACGGCCATGCTCCATTGCACACTGAAGAATAAGATGCGGCGCGATTTGGAGGCGGTGAACAAGCGTTCGCGCGCTCACATCGACGAGCCGTCCGGCCTGAATCTTGAGCCGACAACCATCAAACGACAAGCGGAGCCCGCCCATGTCTGAAAACGTTGCCGCGCTCACGAGAGAGCTTGACGATGCCAGACAAGAGCTGGTCCGCGTTCAGGAAGAACTGCGAAAAGCGCAGGCCCGCGGCAGAAACGCCGACGATGTCGATCTTGCGACTGCGGCTCGTTTGCGTCGCGAAGCGCGCACGCATTTGAATACCGTTCTCGGCTTCGCCCAGCTCCTGAAATCATCGGCGGTCGGAAGTTGTGAGCCGGTCCAGCAAATATTTAGCGCCGCGACGCGCCTGGCCGAGCTGATGGCTGAAACACCCGAGAAGGAGCCGCGGCCGGGCGATGATTGCCCCGGAACGAGCATTCCGCGCTCTCCAGCCGGCCGTTCCCGTGTTCTCTACATCGAAGACAACACCCTGAACTGCCAACTTGTTGGAAGCATTTTGGGCCAGCGCAAGGAGATGGAAGTAATGTTTGCCAAAACCGGCAGCGAAGGTCTGCGTGTGGCGCGTGAATGGCTACCCAACCTGGTTCTGCTCGACCTCAATCTGCCCGACATGCATGGCCGCGAGCTGCTCATCGCGTTGCACACCAACGAACAAACTGCGCACATTCCGGTCGTCGTCGTTAGCGCCGACGCGACTGCGACCCAAATCGAGAACCTGCTCGTGGCCGGCGCCCGAAACTACCTCACCAAACCCATCGATGTGACAGGGTTCCTCTTTACTGTGGAGGAAATCCTGCGTGAATCGCGAGCGGCTGCGTCCGCGGATCAATCCGCCGGCGCGCACGAATCGTTGTAGCCGGCATCGCTGATGCCGGAAGACTGGGATCATCGATGCCGGCTACAGCTCGCTCAACGCGCAATCGAGAACTTCGAGCAGAAAATCTGCGTCTTGCTCGTTGATGCACATTGGCGGCGAAAAGCGGATCGTTTGTCCCCACAGACCGCCTTTGCCCAGCAGCAAGCCAAGCTCCTTGCATCTTTCCAGCACGGCGGCGCATTCTTCGTTTGCCGGCTCCTTCGATTGTCGATCTTTCACTAGCTCAATGCCCAAAAGCAAACCCTTGCCGCGCACGTCGCCAACGACGTCGTGTTTGTCTTTCAGCTTGTTCAGTCCGGCGATAATGCGGTTGCCGATCTTGAGCGAGTTGCCTTGAAGTTTCTCGCGCTCGATCACGTCGAGCACCGCGCTGCCTTGCGCGCACACGACCGGGTTACCGCCGAAGGTATTAAAATGCGTTCGCTGCGCGAGTGCGGCGGCGATCTTGGGTGTCGTGACTACTGCGCCGAGCGGACAACCATTCCCGATTCCCTTCGCCATCGTCACAATGTCGGGAATCACGTCTTGCGTTTCGAATCCCCAGTAATGCGTGCCGGTCCGGCCAAATCCCGCTTGCACCTCATCGGCGATACAAACGCCGCCGGCCGCGCGGACGTGTTCGTAAGCGTGCTTCAAGTAATTGTCCGGAAAAACAATGCAGCCGCCCACGCCTTGAATCGATTCGGCGATGAACGCCGCGACTTGTCCGGGCGTAGCGAAGTCGAGCAGATTCTTCACATCGGCCGCGTATTTCTTTCCCGCATCGGGATCGTCGCGCCCCCACAAACCGCGATACGGATCAGGCGTGATCGCGTGGTGAACGCCGAAACTGTGCGGCACGTTGAACTTCCAGCCGCGGTTGCCGGTCGTGCCCATCGTCAGCGTGCTGCCGCCATGATAGGCGTTTCGCAACGAGATCACGTCGTAATTGCCGGTGTAGGCGCGCGCCATCAACAGCGCCAGATCGTTCGCTTCCGAGCCTGAGTTGGTGAAGTAGCAAACTTTCAGCTCGCCTGGCATCTTCGCCGCGAGCTTCTTTGCGTACTCGGCAATATTCGGTTGCAGATAAATCGTGGTCGAGTGTTGCAGCGTCTCGTTCTGCCGCCGCGCAACATCGACAACGTCACGGTGACAATGTCCGACGCT
>DATDFJ010000252.1:0-4486 GCA_036522675.1 Chthoniobacterales bacterium
GTCTCAAGCCGCATTTCCAAAGCCTGCGGGTGAAGACACCCGCCGCTACACTACTTCATCAGCAGCACAGAACGGCTGCGTTTGATCTCGCGCGTGATCTTGCGATGCATGTGCGCGGGCATGCCGGTGACGCGGCGCGGCAAAATCTTGCCGCTCTCAGTCACGAATTTCTTCAGCAGATCGGGATTTTTGTAATCGATCGCCTCGGTGGCGATATCGATCCGCCGGCGCGGCATTGTGCGATTGGCGCGGCGGAAAGCGGAACGGCGTTTAGCGGTCTTTGGTTGCATCAGATTATTTCGTCTCGCGGTGAAGCGTGTGCCGACGCAAAAATGGGTTGTATTTTTTCCTCTCGAGCCGGTTCGGTGTGCGCGGGCTCTTCTTATTGCGCGTCGTCATGTAACGCGACACTGGTTTGCCCAGCGCTTTCGCTTCGGTGCATTCGAGAGTGACAATTTCCTGCGCCATAAGATCGACAATTACTCGCGGACCTGGAGTTACTCCTTCGTCTCGACCGGAGCGGCTTGTTCTTCCTCACCCTCGGTTTCAGTCGCTTCGTCCTCGGTTAGACCAAACAGCGAGGTGACCGATTGGCGAACACGCGAAGCTTTGCTTTGTTTTTCGAGCTGCGACTGGCACTCGACGGTGAACCGGGCAAACGGGATCGCTTCGAGTCGCGCGTGCGGGATCGGTTTGCCCGACATCTCGCAGATGCCGTAGGTGCCGAGCTCGATGCGCTTGAGCGCCTGATCGATCTCATAGAGCGCGTCCTGCTCCTGCGACAACAGACTCAGCGCGAAATCGCGGTCGTAGGCGTCGGAACCGGCATCGGCCTGGTGCATTCCAAACGCCGAAGCCTCGCTGCCTTCGGCGCGCGAGCGAAGTGTGTCCTGGGCCACGCCGGCCATGGAATCGACCATCGCGTCGCGCAATTGCAGCAATTTGTCCTTCTGCTTGCGGGTGAAACCGTCCAGTTTGCGGCCCTTATGGTTGCGACCGAGCAACGTTTCACGCGGGCGCGCCGTTGCCCGAGTGCGCGCTGCTTTCGAGCCCCGCCCTGTTGCTTTTTTTGTGGAAACTTTCCCGGCCGAGGCGGCTTTGCGGGCCGCCGGCTTTTTCGGGGAACTCTTCTTTTTCTTTGGTTTAGCCATGGTTGCGAAGGGCGCGGGGTTGGTTAGGGCGCCGAGAAAAGGACGCTTAATTAAGAACGTTTCTTCAATCGCGCAAGCGGAGATTTCCGGCCTCCAGCCGGAGGTTCCAAAATCTAAACTCCAAGCACCACAGAAATTCCAAGCTCCAATAACCAGCTTGCCCCGTCTCTTTTGGAACTTGGGGTTTGGAGATTCTTTGGAGCTTTTCTACGAGCTCGCGCTGGAGTAACGCCGGAGGGCGAAATGCCAAAACGCGCGCGACAGCCAGAAGACAATTGAAGCGGCAATCACGAGGTGAAGAATCAGCCAGCCCGATTGGCCGAAGGATTTGATGAGCAGCCGCGCTGGAATGTTTGCCACGATCACGACGGGAATAATCCAGCCGAAAATCACTCGGAAGAGCCGCGGGAAAATCACGTCCGGATAGCGCGCGATGTTGAGAAAATTGAAGTAGCCATAAACAAGGCCCTGCGCGCGCACGACCCAGAAACTGACGCTCGCGAGGGCGAGCATGATCGAGTAATGCACGGTCACGCCGAAGCCGATCGCCACCAGATAGAGCAATACGGCGCCGATACCGGGAACGTATCCGAGATGCGCCAGCGAAACACCCACCACCGCGGCGCCGACGAGCGCGTTCACGATGCTGTCGAGCCCGAACTGCTTGGTTGAAGACGCAAACTGGCTATCGATCGGCAGCACGAGGAGCGAGTCGAGTTTTCCAGTGCGCACGAGCTCGGGAATGTTCGCGACGTTGACGAAAAAGAACGCCTGGAACAATTGCGAAATAATCTGGTGCGTTCCGACCAGCAGCACGACTTCCCACTTCGTCCAGTCGCCGATCCGGTCGACGTTGCCAAAAATGATGCTGAAGAAGACGATCTGCCCGCAAAACCAGAGTACCTCGACCAGCATCCAAAGAAGAAAATTCGCCTTGAAGCTCATCTCGCGGATGAGCGAGTTGCGCAGCATGATGGAATAAATTTCGATGTAACGCCGCACGGCTTTCGCTTGTCACATCATATGCGCGGCGACGCTCGCGCCAACTCAATGCATACTCTACCGTGTCATCCCGAACGAAGTGAGGGACCTCACCAAAGGTCATTGGGGACGCAACTTATTGAGTTATCAAGGGCCCATTGTGAGGTCCCTCGCCGTCTGCCCGGCTCGGGATGACAACTTGCGAAATTTTAAGCGCGAATGAATCGACGTAACCTGCTAGTTACTGCTGCCGTCGGTCTGCTCGTCGTCGCATTCGCCATCTCGCGTTGCGCAAGATCGACATCTTCGCAATTCCAAACCGCCACCGTCACTCGCGGGCCGATCACGCAGCTCGTGACCGCGACCGGCACGTTGAATCCGGTCGTGAACGTGCAAGTCGGCAGCCAGGTTTCGGGCAACATCGCGAAATTGTTCGCCGATTTTAATTCGAAGGTGAAAGCGAACGATCTCGTGGCGCAAATCGATCCCTCCTTGTTTCAGGCTGCGGCTACCCAGGCCGAGGGCGATCTGGCCAGTGCGCAGGCCGCGCTCGAGCTGGCGAAAGTCAACGCGACGCGAACACAAAAGCTTTTTGCTGAGAAAAACTCGTCGCAACAGGATCTCGATACTGCCACCGCCAATCTCCATCAGGCCGAAGCCAACTTGAAGATCAAACAGGGCGCGCTCGACAAAGCGAAAGCCGATCTTGAGCATTGCGACATTCGTTCGCCCGTAGATGGCGTCGTCATTTCGCGCAATGTCGATGTTGGCCAAACCGTCGCGGCGAGTTTGCAGGCGCCTGTGATTTTTCAAATCGCGAACGACCTGACCAAAATGCAGATCGATTCGAACGTTGCCGAGGCGGATGTCGGGGTCGTTGCAGTCGATCAGGATGTCGATTTTACCGTCGACGCATATCCGCAGCGGACGTTCCACGGCAAAGTTGTGCAGGTGCGCAACGCGCCCATCAACGTCCAGAACGTGGTGACCTACGATACCGTCATTGGCGTGAACAACGACGAGTTGAAGTTGAAGCCCGGCATGACCGCTAATGTGTCGATCAAAATCGCGCATCGCGATAGTGCGTTGCAGATCAAGAATGCCGCGCTGCGCTATCGACCGCCTGAGGCCACGCCTAACGAGCAAAGGTCGACCTCTTCAGCTGGCGGAAAATGGCGCGGCGGTGGCGCACGCACGCCCGAAAGAACGGTTTATGTCCTGAACGGCAACCATCCAAAGCCGGTGCAGATCAAAACCGGGATCAGCGACGGCGTCGTCACCGAAGTGGTGGATGGATTGAAAGAAGGCGATCGCGTCATCACCGCCGAAGTTAGCGCAACTTCGTCGGCGCAATCGGCCGCGCCGAATCCATTCGGCGGTGGGCGCAGGTTTCCATGAGATCGACATGAATGGGCTGCGGCGGGCGGGAGATTCTGGGGAGCGCACGCGCCCTCGCGTGCTGTGGTCGGCGCCTCGCCGACCGCTCCTTGGAAAAAAAGTTCGCGATCGCGAGGGCGCGATCCCCAGCACGCGCGGCGCGTGCGCTCCCCAGAGCTCTGCGGCGCCGGCACTTATATGAACAACAACGGCGCCGTCGTTAGGCTGGTCGATGTGCGCAAAACGTACCGCACGGGTGATGTGGATGTGCACGCGGTGCGCGGCGTGTCGCTCGAGATCGCACGCGGCGAGTTCGTCGCGCTCATGGGCGCGAGCGGTTCCGGCAAATCAACGTTGATGAACGTGCTCGGCTGTCTCGATCGGCCGACGAGCGGCCAATACTTTCTCGATGGAAATGATGTCTCGTCACTCGATCGCGATCGTCTCGCGGACATTCGCAATCGCAAACTCGGTTTCGTGTTTCAGAATTTCAATTTGCTGCCGCGAACGACGGCGCGGGAGAATGTCGAGCTGCCATTACTCTACGGAGTTAATCGCCTCACCAATGCGCAGTTGCGCGAACGCGCCGATCGCGTTCTTACGGCGGTTGGATTGCAGGGACGCGAAGACCATCATCCGAGTCAGTTATCCGGCGGTCAGCAGCAGCGCGTGGCGATCGGGCGCGCGTTGATCAACGAGCCGGAGGTGATCCTGGCGGACGAGCCGACTGGCAATCTCGATAGCCGCACCAGTGTGGAGATCATGTCGATCTTTCAACAGCTCAATGAGCAGGGGATCACGATCGTCATGGTGACCCATGAGGCCGATATCGCACGCTACGCGAAACGGAACGTGGTCATGCGCGACGGGATTGTCCGCGACGATCTTACCGTGGCGCAGCGGCTCGATGCCGCGCGCGAATTGGAACAGCTAAGATCGACAAGCGATGATGCGAGTTAACGAAAAAACTGGAGGGA
>DATDFJ010000253.1:0-2559 GCA_036522675.1 Chthoniobacterales bacterium
CTCAATCAACTCGTCGGCCGATTTCTTCGCGCCGTCGGATTTTTTGAACACATAAACATTTTGCCCGGCATCGTAGAACTCCGACGATGCCGGGTCGAGCGCGATGAAGATTTGTTCGCCTAACGAGTAGCCGGCTGTCTCGACCGCCGCGGCAATCGTCTCGAGCGCGTCCTCGGCGGATTTGAGTTGCGGCGCGAACCCGCCTTCATCGCCGATCGCAACGGAAAGATGTCGATCTTGCAGAACGCGCCTGAGCGAATGAAAAACTTCCGCGCCGTAGCGGAGCCCCTCGACGAAGCTCGGGGCGCCGCGCGGCACGATCATGAATTCCTGGAAATCGATCGGCGCATCCGAGTGCGCGCCGCCGTTCAGGATGTTCATCATCGGGACGGGGAGAACTTTCGCGCTGGCGCCACCGAGATAACGAAACAGCGGAAGATTCGCCGCCGCGGCGGCGGCATGCGCGACGGCGAGTGAAACCGCGAGCAGCGCGTTGGCGCCGAGATTTTTCTTGTTCGGACTGCCATCCAACTCGATGAGCCGATTGTCGATCTTCGACTGGTCGCGCGCGTCCGAACCTTTGAGCGCTGGGGCGATTGTGTCATTCACATTGCGCACGGCACGGGTCACGCCTTTGCCGCCAAAACGTTTGTGGTCGCCGTCGCGCAGTTCCCACGCTTCGTGTTCGCCGGTGCTCGCGCCGCTCGGCACGTCCGCGCGTCCGATCGCGCCGCCCTCCAACCGAACCTCCGCCTCGACGGTCGGGTTCCCGCGCGAATCGAGAATCTCGCGCGCATGGATGGCGGCAATCGCGGTGTTTCCCATGGCCGCTCAATTGGAAATTGGAAATTGCGAATTGGCAATGGCAATGATTCGCGCTGGCATTCTCCGGCACCGGGCGTAACGTCCCCGCCGTGAAAGGGTTTGTGCGAGCCGGCGCGATCGCGCTCCTGACCGGTTGCTGCATCATGATCGGCGCGGCGCCGCCACGTTTGCCGCCGGATCAGATAGCGAAAGCGGTCCGCAACGACGCGATCAGTATTCCGACACCCGGTGAACTGTTCGCCGCGCTGGAAAAGCCGGGCAAACCCGATTGGTCCGGTCAGTATCGCGGCCCGATCCCAACGACGTATCGCAATCGCGCGCAGATCGCGCTCAATCTCGGCGGACTGATTGCCGATGGATTCATCGCCGTGGAAGCCAAAGACAGCCAGCAAGTCAAGAACATCGGCTCGGACATCATCAAGCTGGCGAAGGCGCTCGGCGTGAGCGAGAACCTGCTCCGCCGCGGCAACAGCTTGAACGAGTTCGCCGAAAACGATGAATGGGACGCGCTCCAGGAAGAATTGGAAGCGACCCAGAACGAGGTGAAATCGTCGATGCAAAATCATAGCGACCAGGACCTCGTCATTCTGGTGAGCGTGGGCGGCTGGGTTCGCGGCACACAGGTGGTGAGCGCCGCGATTATGCAAAAGTACGACGAGCGCAGCGCCAGGGTCCTGCGCCAGCCGGCGCTGGTCAGCTTTATTCAAGCCAAACTCAACGACATCTCGTCCGAGCTTGGGTCCGAGCCGCTGGTCAAAGATGTGAAGGAAAAACTCGTCGGCGTCGAAAAGCTTGTCACTTTCCCGCCTGGCAAAGCGCCGAGCATCGATGACGTGCGCAAGGTAAATGCAGCCATCGGCAAAATGATGGAGACGATCCAAAATAAAACCGAGACGAAATGAGTCTGCGGCTGTCGATCTTGCTCATGTGCATCGTGATGAGCGGCGCGAGCTTCGCTCAAAGCGAAACTGACCGCGACGTCAACGCGCGCAAACTCGCGCTCGAGGTCGCCGGCGCGTTCACCAACGACGGATTCAAAATGCGTGACGGCCACTGGTGCGGCGCGCTCAAGCCGCACGACCTGGCGCTAATCGCCGTCAATTTGTATGCCGGGAATCAATATTGGTTTTCGGTCGGCGCGATCGATCCGGCCAGGAAAGTCGCGGTCAATGTTTACGATGAGACCGGCAAACAAGTCACGACCGAGAACTACAGCGAAGGCGAAAAAGCAGCCGCCGGTTTTTCGCCGACAAGCAGCGGCCAATATTTTGTCTCAGTCGATCTGATCGAGGGTAACGCGAGTAACTTCTGCCTGATTTACTCGTATAAATGAAAGTAAGCGCGATTTGCGCGCGCGCGCGGCAGCGCTCCGGGGAGCGCGGGCGCCTCGCTCGCTATTTTTGGCGCCTCGCCAAAAAAAGCTCTGCCGGGGCTAGTGGCAGCCGCGGCGCGCTACGGAGTGTGCCGCGAGGTGCGTGACGCGGCGGGCGATTCGCCCGCGCTCCCTCGAACGAATACGCGTGTTTGCGCGTTGAGCGTTGCGCGTTAAACGTTCGGCTTCGCATGACTTCGGTTCAGGTGTTTTATGAGGGCAAGGTGCAGGGCGTGGGATTTCGCTGGACGGTGCGCCACATCGCGACCGGTTTTGAAGTGACAGGCTGGGTGCGCAATCTGCCAGATGGCCGCGTGGAGCTGCAAGTCGGCGGCGACGAGAATGAGGTGCGCGCGTTTTTG
>DATDFJ010000254.1:0-3032 GCA_036522675.1 Chthoniobacterales bacterium
GGATCGTCATAACGATTGACGTGGATTTTGCGAACTTCTTTGCCCCCAGCCTTCTGGATCGCGCTGTTGACGGCGTTCGCATCCGGTCCGCCATTGTAAATGTTGACGTACTTCTTATTGTTCTGATTGACGTTGGTGTAGCTGATGTTGGTGATGTTCGTCGTCTGCTCGTAGATGTTCACGTAGCGGCCACGATCGATGAGGCAAGTTCCGCAGCGCGCGAAATTCTCGGCGCCGAAGTCGACCACGTTCACAAACGTGTAAGCGTCCGGCCCCAGCCCGCAGGTATAATCCACCCAACTGCCAATACCGACACCGATCGCGCAGCCCGCTTCCGGCGGGAGCGGCGCCCAGCCGACGCAACCGCACTCCGTCCCCGTCCGCCACGAGACCCACGCAGGCGACCAAACTGTGCCCGGCTGCCAGCACCAGCCCGTATCGACTGTGTGAAACCAGCGGCCATAATGGTACGTGCACCAGCCCCAGTCCTCATCTGAAATGAAGGTCCAGCCGCAGTCATCGCAATGTCCCCACTGTCCGTTGGTATAAGGACGCCAATCCGACGAGACTCTGGTGGGGCGCCAGCACTTGCCGTAGCCTCCGGCGTCCACCCATTCTCCGTTTGAATTCAGTGTGTCGTCCCCATAAAACGTGTCGCTCGTCACCCCGAGGTCGTCGGTGCTCGGTGCCAGGTAACCCTCGGTCAACCCGTCGGTCGCGGCTGGCGGAGCTTCTCCGGGAGCTGCCGGCGCCGCCTCTCCCGCAGCGGCTCCCTCACCTGCCGCCCCTGCTGCCCCACCTCCCGCGGCTGCCTCAGAACCTGCTGCCGCAGTCGCGCCCGCTTCGCCCGGAACGACTTGGTTTGTCAGCGCATACAGACAAAACGGCGTACGGCCATAGCGTTGCGAGATGGCAATGCCGGGAGTCGTATCTCCATCCCAGGTATAGCGATAATCGATGTAATAAACCTGGTTCGAATCTTTGAAGCCGCCCGCCGAGGTCGTCGCGTCATCTTCGTTAAACCAACCTGTTTCCACCGGCGCCTGCCCATCACCGAAGAACTTAAGGTTAACTTCTCTGTCCTGCCCCGATGAATTGCTGATGTAAACGCGAAGATCGTAAGTCGTGCCGGGCGTGAGGCTCTCCGGATCGAGCACAATGTCCTGTTCCGAGCCGTCATTCGCCTCATTGTTGAAGGTCATGTCGGAGACGACCTCGGACATAGTACCGTCGGCTTTGATGCTTGCGGCCGCGCCACCTCCGTTCGCAACCGTGCCCTCGAGCACACTCAACGAACAGTTGTTGGCCGAGAGCGATTGGCCTTCGCCGGTCAAAGCGTAAAGCGTGATTCCGTTGATGACGCGATCAGTGCCGCGCGCGTTCCCGCCATCAACGGCTGTCGTGTAGGTGTTCTCCTGGCTGATTCCGGAGTTCGGATCGCTCTCCGAGGCCGGAATCGGAACGTAAAAAAGTAGCCCGGCCTGGAGAGAAGACGCGCCAATAATCAGCGCCAGCAGACTGAAGGATCGAAAGAAGAATTTTTTCATAAAATATCAGGGTGACTGCCTTTGGCGTGAATTAGCCGTATTGCCCTGCGCCTCGGGGAGGCTAGAGAAAGATTGGCCGGTCCATCAAGATTAATCGGCCGAGCAACCCGAAAATTTTCGACCTCCGCCGGTGGTCATCCCAAGCTAAAGCCGAACTCGTCGAGCGAGACCGGGAATTGTCTCGACACCTCACGCAGACATCCCACATCATGGCGGCGACCGGCAGCATCACCGCAATCTCAAAAGACACGATTTATGAAATTCCAAGCGCTGAGTATTAGCGTCCTCGTCGCGCTCCTCGTGCATCCGGGTCTGGCCTGCGGCCCTTCCGGCTCCGCTATGACGCAACCGACAAATAACAGTACCTCTAGCAGCACTGTCACCAACCAACGGAAGCTGACACCGGGTCGCGAACGCGCTTCTCGAAAGCGGATCCTGGTGGTCAAACAACAGCTGCGTGAGTACCAAAAGGCGCAGAACACTGCCGACATAATGGATCTCATGCAAGGAAACCCATTCCCGGCTGAGCCTTCACGGGAAGCCCAACGACGTCATTTGATAAACAAGTTTGAATATCTCGCGCTCAAGGCCGAACTGGGACATGCCACCACCGCCGAAGTCATGGAGATGCGGCGGCTGCAGCACACCCTGCTCGGGCACTGAGCCTCATCGCCAACGAATCCATCCGATGGTGAACGTTGCCGCTGGATGTTTCCTGGCTGCTATGTTGCCGCGTCGGGTCTTGGCTATTCGGTGTTTGACATCGAGCGAGGCGCGCGGGACGGCCGAGTAAACCGAGGACGGTCCACTTCCGTTGTGCGAGACGTCTTTTCGCTTCCCCGATCAACCGATAACTGATACCCGATAACGGCGGCACTGCCGCCATGCGCACGCGACGCGATTTTCTTTCCATTGCCGGCAAGAGCCTCGGTCTGGCTGCGCTTTCTTCGACCACGGTCGGGTCGTTATTAAGGACCGTCGAAGCCGCGACCAAAAGCGTCGCGCATCTCTCGCCGGAAGAAGCCGCCACCGACGAAGATTACTGGGCGACGATCCAAAACGCGTTCAGTGTCACCCGCGGCATCATCAACCTGAACAACGGCGGCGTTTCGCCCAGCCCGCGCGTCGTGACCGAAGCGCTCATCCGTTACATTTGGGAACAGGAAGACTGCACCGCCTACACGATGTGGGAAATCCTCGAGCCGCAATCCGAAACCATCCGCACCGGCCTCGCCGAACTGTTCGGGTGCGACCGCGAAGAGATCGCGATCACCCGCAACGCGTCCGAATCGCTCGAGATCCTGCTTGATGGAATGGATTTCAAACCAGGCGACGAAATTCTCACCACCACGCAGGATTACCCGCGCATGCTGACCACCTTGCGGCAACGCGAGAAACGCGAAGGCTTGCAATTGAAACTCATCAAAGTCCCGATCCCGCCCAAGGACCTCAACGAGATTGTGTCCGCGTTTGAAAAAGGAATCA
>DATDFJ010000255.1:0-4489 GCA_036522675.1 Chthoniobacterales bacterium
GAGCTCGTGCTGAGTCCCGACGAGACAGGGCTAAGCATGAAATGCGTGCAATGTGGCAAACTCACGGCTGTCCCGCGATGGAAGAGACGAATTGAGGTCGTCGATCCTGCGGCGCAGATAGAAGAAATTCATCGGAAACTGATCGAGAACGAATCACAGCGGACCGAAGTGACGGATTACATCAACCAGGCCAGCATTCAATTGCATCGCTGGCAGCTGCGGCTGCAACAGCTGAACGAACGCAAGGAACAGCTCGAAAAAGAGCTTGCGGCACTACAGAAGTGATAAGTGACCGGTGACGAGTGACAAGCTGCTAGAAGGCTCCGCGCAATCGGGTACGACTACTCCGTCATGGTCTGGCCTGTTCCGCCGATGGCGCTAGGGAAGTCCTTCAACTTTGGCAAACCATCGTTCATTGGAAGGACGGTCTCTTCATAATTTAAATGCACGGTTGCTTTGAAGGGTAGGTCTGGCAGCACTCCAGCAGGGACATCGATCAAACCCAGAGTGGCGTGGTCGACGAAAACGTTGCCGCCGCACTTGGTGCAATAACAGCGCTCACTCATCTCGCTGCTCTTGAATTTGCCCAGCGATTCTTTGCCTTCGGTGACGCGCACGTTGTCGGCCTTCCACAACGTGAACGCGTTCACCGGCATTCCCGTGTACTTCCGACAGGCGCCGCAATGACAATAACCCATGTCCACCGGCGCGCCGGTCGCCTCGATCTCCACCGCTCCGCAATAACAACTTCCTTCATGTGTCTCAGCCATAAGTCAGATTGTAAAAGTGACAGGTGAGGAGTGACAAGTGACGACTTCGCAGAGAAAGACTGCCCGGTGGCGCACATTCAACAATCTTTCGTGGTCTTTGTGTCCTTCGTGGTGAATTGATCCGCTGTATTTGCGGGGAGGCGATTTTCTGCCAAAGTTGCGGCCTCTCGTGGAAAATTACGTTGCGAATTTGATGGCCGAGGTGAAGGCCAAGAACCCGGGCGAAGTGGAGTTTCATGAAGCGGTGGAGGAAGTGGCCGGTTCGGTCGCGCTGGTGTTAGATCGACAGCCGCATTACCGGAAAGCGAAAATTCTCGAGCGCATGATCGAGCCGGAACGCGTGGTCATGTTTCGCGTGGCCTGGCAGGACGACAAAGGCGAGCTGCACGTCAATCGCGGTTTCCGCATCCAGATGAACAGCGCGATCGGCCCGTATAAAGGCGGGCTGCGCTTTCATTCCACGGTGAATCTTGGCATCCTGAAGTTCCTCGCGTTCGAGCAGGTCTTTAAGAACGCGCTGACTACGCTGCCGATGGGCGGCGGCAAAGGCGGTTCCGACTTCGATCCGCACGGTAAAAGCGACGCCGAGGTGATGCGCTTTTGTCAGGCGTTCATGTGCGAACTCTTCCGTCACATCGGGCCGGACACGGACGTGCCCGCGGGCGACATCGGCGTGGGCGCGCGCGAGATCGGTTTTTTGTTTGGGATGTATAAACGGCTCACGAACGAATTCACGGGTGTGATGACGGGCAAAGGTCTGACCTGGGGCGGTTCGGTCATCCGGCCAGAGGCGACCGGTTACGGCGCGGTCTATTTCGCTGAGGAAATGCTGAAGACGCGCAAGGAAGATTTGAAAGACAAAGTCGCGCTTGTCTCGGGAAGCGGCAACGTTTCGCAATACACAGTCGAGAAATTGATTTCATTAGGCGCCAGGCCGGTGACCCTTTCAGATTCGAGCGGCTATATCTATGACGAGGAAGGGATCACGCGCGAGAAACTGGCGTTCGTGATGGATTTGAAAAACGTGCGGCGCGGTCGCATTTCCGAGTACGCCGACAAATTCAAGGGAGCGGTGTTTACCAAGCACGACCCGAAGCTCGATCACAATCCGCTCTGGAATCACAAGGCGCAGTGCGCCTTTCCGAGCGCGACCCAGAACGAGATCAACGGCAAAGACGCTGCCAACCTGTTGCGCAACGGCGTTTACGTCGTCTCCGAGGGCGCGAACATGCCGAGCACGGCCGACGCGGTGAACCAATTTCTCGACGCAAAGATTCTCTTTGGCCCCGGCAAAGCCGCCAATGCGGGCGGCGTCGCCACGTCCGGCCTGGAGATGGCGCAGAACAGTATGCGCATCCGTTGGACGCGCGAAGAAGTCGATGCCCGGCTGTTTAACATCATGAGAACGATTCACGAAAATTGCGCCCGCACTGCCGAGAAATACGGCACGCCTGGCAATTACGTGAATGGCGCCAACATTGCCGGCTTCGTCAAAGTCGCCGACGCGATGATGGACCAGGGACTGGTCTAAAAGAGTTACGAGTATGAGTGACCAGTGACCGGCGTGCGTTAAGACTGCGGCGCGGCAGGCGAATCACAGGTCACGAGAAAAAATCGGTTTCTGCCACTTGTCACCGGTCACTTGTCACTCTTCACTACTCTTATGGCAACGACATATCCGAGAAGTCCGAAGGACGAAATTAAAGGGATGACGTATTTCCCGCGCATGCTCGACAAAATCCGGCTGCACGCGCGCGGCGAATTACACGAGGATTACCACAAAAACCTCGGAGCGCCGCGCACGGCGGACAGCGCCTGCTGCAATTTCCTGCGGGTGAACCATGCCGATCTGATCGAGCGGGTGAAGCAGGGCGGCAGCGACGAAGAGATTCTGGAATGGTGTTTTGAAAAAGGCCGCCGTCCAAACGAAGGCGACGTGATGGTCTGGAACGCGTTTGTCTCAAAACTCGGCTGGCGCGACTTTGCCACGCCGACATTGCGAGAAGCCAAGCACAGACTCGGGATCATGGACCGCAACGACATTCGTACGATCACCGACGTGATCGACTTTGAAGAAGGCCGACTAAGGGAGGCACCTCCGGCCAAGACCCGGCCGGGCAAAGGCAAGTGGAAGAAGCGCGACCAGTGATCCGTGACGGATGATTGATGACTTGTGAGCCGCGCGAATCGCTTACCGATTTCTCTCGGCGTCCTCCTCTCTCTCGCGCACGGTTTCGCGCAACCACCCACACCTTCGGCAACATCGACATCTACTCCCACCCCGACCGCAACGCCGACTGTTTTCTCGACGCAAACCCTGGGCGATTTGAAGCGACTGCAGCAAGCCGCGCTGAACAGCGACTACGCCTACAAACAAGTCGCGCATCTTGCCAATAACATCGGGCCGCGATTGACCGGGTCCGCTCAGGCGGCAAAAGCCGTTGAGTACGTCGCAGGCGAGCTGAAGGCGATTGGCTGTGACGTGCAGCTCGAGAAAGTGATGGTGCCGCAGTGGGTGCGCGGCGCGGAAACGGCCGCGCTCGTTCAGTTTCCTGGAATGGCACAAGGCACGACGCAAAAAATCATTGTGACCACGCTTGGCGCCAGTATCGCGACGCCCTCCGACGGCATCACGGCAGAAGTCGTCGCGGTAAAAAATTTCGACGAGCTGAAAGCGATGCCGCGCGACAAAGTGGCGGGCAAGATCGTGCTCTTCAATTACCCGTTTGACAAACAAATGGCGGCGCAAAGTTACAGCGGCCAGGCCTACGGCGAAGCGGTGGAGTATCGGACCGACGGACCGAGCGCGGCGGCGCGACAAGGCGCGGTCGCGTGTCTGATTCGTTCAGTCGGCGGCGCAGAGTACCGTTTGCCGCACACCGGCCAGACCAAATACGCCGCGGATGCGCCGAAAATTCCGGCAGGCGCGGTCACGAGCGAAGACGCCGACTTGATTGCCGATCTGGTGATGCAAGGTCCGGTGAAAATGAAACTGATGCTGACTCCGCAAACATTGCCCGACGTTGAAAGCGCGAACGTAATTGGTGATTTGAAAGGTACCGAACATCCTGAACAAGTCGTGATCGTGTCCGGCCATCTTGATTCCTGGGATTTGGGCACCGGCGCAATCGACGACGGCGCGGGCGTCGCGGTTTCAATGGAAGCGGCGAACTTGATTCATAAGTTAAATTTGAAGCCGAAACGCACGATCCGCGTGATCGCGTGGATGAACGAAGAAAATGGGACGCGCGGTTCCAAGCAGTACGCGAAAGATCACGAGAAAGATTGGGCGAACCATGTCGGCGCAATGGAAACCGACGGCGGCGCGGATCATCCAATCGGCGTGCACATGCGCGCGAAATCGCCGATGAAAGAAATCCTGAAGCCGATCGCGGCGATTTTGCAGGAATCGGGCGCGGGCGCGCTCGAGTTGAGCGAACATGCGGGCGCAGACATTGGACCGATGGAAAAAGCCGGTGTGCCGACATTCGCGCCCATGCAAGACAGTCGATTTTATTTTAATTATCACCACACCGCGGCCGACACGCTCGACAAGATCGTGCCGAAACATCTCGCGGAGACGTCGGCGATCGTCGCGGTTTGGGCTTACGCGATGGCAAACGCGGAACAGCCGTTGCCGAGATAAGAAGTGACGAGTGAGTGGTGACATGTGACGACTGACCAGTTCTGCGGTCACTGACCGCCGCTACAGAAGATCG
>DATDFJ010000256.1:0-28811 GCA_036522675.1 Chthoniobacterales bacterium
GCGGAGGCCGTTGATGACGCCGCTGTTCACGGTCAATCTGCTGCGACTGTTGTTCGTGACATTTTGCGCCGCGATCGGGGCAATCGCCTCATCGGAGCTGCGCGCCAGCATGTGGCCGGGCGTTGTGCTCGGTTTATTGCTCGGGCTCGTCGTGGTGTTGATCGATCGGTTGCTCAAAGGTTTCTCGTTGCGCGCCTTTTCCTCAGCCACTTTTGGGCTGTTCCTCGGCTGGCTCTTCTCGACCCTTGTCCTGAAGTCGCACATTTTTGCCTACCTCCCGCCGCCGACGCAGTGGGCGATCGGCCTGGTGGTGTATTGCACGTTTGGTTATCTGGGCATGATGCTGGCGATGCGCAGCAATCGCGACGAATTTTCGCTCATCATTCCGTATGTGCGCTTCGCGCGCGAAGCCACCCAGCATCAGCCGCTCGTGATCGACACGAACGTCATCATCGATGGGCGCGTCGCCGATGTTTGCGCGACCGGGTTTGTCAGCCGCTCATTGATCGTGCCGCGGTTCGTGCTCGGTGAACTGCAGACGCTGGCCGATTCGCGCGACGCGGTGAAGCGCGAGCGCGGCCGTCGCGGTCTCGATATCTTGAACGAGCTGCAGCGATCGCGCGCCGTGGAATTGACCATTCACGAGAGCACGGCCGAGGAAGAAGTCGATGCTGGCGTCGATGCCCGACTCGTGCGCACCGCGAAAATATTGAAGGCGAATCTGCTCACCAACGATCAGGCGCTTTGTCAGGTGGCGCGGTTGCAGCAGGTCACGGCGTTGAACTTGTCGGATCTCGCGCGCGCGCTGCGTCCGGCATTCGTGGTCGGCGATGAAATCGAGCTCAACCTCGTGAAGGAAGGACGCGAGGCGCACCAGGCGGTGGGTTATTTGCCGGACGGAACCATGATCGTTGTCAATCACGGCCGGCCGCATCTGGGCAAAACGAGAACAGTGATTGTCTCCAGCGCGCTGCAAACCTCCGCTGGGCGGCTGATTTTCGCGGAGTTAAAAAACGGTGCGGATAATCTGCCGAAATCCTAGATGACAGCGACGCAGTTTCGCCGTACGGCGCTGAGTTTGCCCGAAGCAGTGGAATCTGCGCACATGCACCACCCTGACTTCCGCGTGAAGGGAAGGATTTTTGCGACGCTTGGCTATCCAAACAATAACTCGGCCGTGGTGAAGCTTACGCCCGAACAGCAGAAGCGTTTTGTTCGGAACGCCGGACGCGTTTTTCAGCCGGTGACTGGCGCGTGGGGCCGGCGCGGCTACACGCACGTGAATCTGGTGGCGGCCAAGATCGACAATATCCGCGAGGCGCTTGCTGTCGCGTGGCGGAATACCGCCCCGAAGCGACTGGTTAGCGCGTCAGATTCGCAAGCTGCTCATGCAGCCGAGTGAAGCTTTAAGCGCAACCGCACAACTGGCGGTCGCGCTCGCCGGATTTGCCGGAGTGGTCGTCGCGTTTCGCAGCAGGTCACTGCACGAATGGACGAAGGTAGACAAATTCCGGCTGCGTATTTTGCTGCTCAATTCGGGAATTCCCTTCGCCCTTTCGCTTATTGGGATGACGGTCTTGGCGGCGAACATTTTCCCGGCACCAATCTGGCGCTGGTGTAGCGGATCCGCTTTCCTCCTCATTTGGCTGGCTGCGATTGGTTATTCTCGAATGTTCCGAAGGTTTTCACGCGAGGAACTGGAGGCCGCGGGCACGAGTCGCGCGCTCTTTTACACGTCGGGCCTGATCGGAACCGCCGTCACGCTTTTGCAACTCTATAATGTGATCGTGCTGGCCGCCTTCTGGCCGTTCTTCGCCGCGATCGCTGTGCTGCTGATCATTGCGATGGTACAATTTGTCCGGCTCGTTCTGATTGGCGAAGAGGTGAAATGAAAACGCTGGTCCACGGCAGTTGTTTGTGCGGCGGCGTGCGGTTTGAAGTCGAGCCGCCGTTTATCCGCGCGAGTCATTGCCACTGCGAACGCTGTCGCAAACATTCAGGCACAGCGGTGTGCACGCAGGCGCGCGTGAAGCGCGAGCAGTTTCGGCTGCTGCAAGGCGAGGAGTTGATCAAGGTCTACGGCAAAGGCGAGGGCGCAGTGAAAGCTTTCTGCATCAACTGTGGGTCGAGCTTATTCGGCGGCGACTGGCCCGATGGCGTGGCGGTGTCGATCCGAATGGGAGCGTTCGATGACGATCCCGGCATTCGCCCGCAATTTCACACCTTCGTCGCCGGTCGCGCACCGTGGGATGAAATCCTCGACGATCTGCCGCAGTATCCCGAAGCGAAACCGCTTCTGTAGCGGTCGCATCACTTCCGGCGCAGCTCGACAAAGTTGAGCTGCTCAGCGACAAATCAAGCCCGTGAAGGTTCGACATTTTTACCTAGCTTTGGCTCTGCTCGGCCTCCTCCTGCCTTACTGGCAACTTATTCCGTGGCTGGTGGCGCATGGACCGAATCTAGCGCTATTGTTTCGCGAGCTTTTTGCGAATCGGGTCGCGGCTGCATTTGGCATCGACGTGCTGCTTTCGGCAATCGTGTTCCTCGCTTTTGTTCTCGGTGAAGGCAGGCGGCTGCAAATCCGCGGTTTGTGGCTGCCGATTGGTGCTGTCGTCTTGGTGGGCGTGTCCTTCGCCCTGCCTTTATTTCTTTACATGCGCGAGCGCCAGCTCGAGCGCCCCGGCACGATTTGAAAAGCAATGCGCCAGCGCCGCGCTCCAAATGCGAGCGCCAGAACATGGCACTAGTTTTCTTTCTCCCGGCTGGCTTCTTTGTCTAACTCGGCAATCTTTCGATGCAGGAAGATGCGGTCGGCCACGTCGTTCTCCCGATGCGTCTGCTTCATGCGCAGGAGCAACTGCGGCGTGGCGAATGGAATTTCGACACCTTCAATGGTCGCCAACTCGATACCTCGAGTCGCTTCTTCAAAGTCGATACCGCACGCCGCAGTCATTACATCGACCAGGATGTCGTCCGAAACGCGGACGACCGTGTAGTCGCGGAAATCGTGGTCGCCGAGCTCCAGAATGGCCTTCTCAGGCAAGACCTCGAGCGCCTTCTTCACTCGTCTCTGGTTAGCCAAATCAACGTCGATAAGGATGTCGATGTCTTCAGTTGCGCGGATGAAGCCATGGTAACTTACGGCGAATCCGCCGATCACTACGTAGCGGGCTCCGCGTGCGTTGAGTTCTCGACAGAGCGCTATGAGATCGCTCCGCGTCGGCGTCCGCCCCGGACTTGGAATTTCGTTTTCCATTCGTTGAATTCTTCCCAAGTCTTAAATCGGTGAACGCCTTTCGGCTCGCGCACGCCGCCAGCGAGTGTATTTGCCGTTCTCTGCAAGCGATCAAAACGCTCCCACGACGAGCCGTGCTTCTCTTTACCTAAAACGCGAACACCTTTCTTTGCCTGCATTGCTCGTCTATAGCAGGCCGACGCGGTCTTTACAAACCGACGGCGCCTCGCACGCGCTCCATTACCTGTCCCGCGACTTCGTTCGCCCGCTCGGCGCCGCGGGCGAGGACGTTGTCGATGTAACTTTTGTCGCGCAGGATTTCTTCGCGGCGTTTGCGCATCGCGGCGAAGTAGTCCCAGAGTTTCTCGAACAGTTCTTTTTTGAACTCGCCGTACCCGGTGCCGCCTTTCTCGAAGCGCACACGCATATCGGCGAGCTCCTCTTTTGACGCGAAGAGTGAGTAGAGCTGGACAATTGTCGATCTTGCCGGGTCTTTGGGCGCTTCGACTGGCGTGGAATCGGTCACGATACTCATGACACGTTTTCGGGTTTCTTTTTCGTCGCCGAAGATGTCGATGTTGTTGCCGTAGCTCTTGCTCATCTTTTGCCCGTCGAGTCCGGGCACCACTTGAGTCTCGGGTTGAATCCGCGGCTCAGGGAGTTTGAACACTTCGCCGTACGTCTCGTTGATCTTCCCGGCCAAGTCGCGCGTGATCTCGATGTGTTGCTTTTGATCTTTGCCGACCGGCACGACGTCGCTGTCGTAAATTAGAATGTCGGCAGCCATCAGCACGGGATAACTGAACAGGCCGACCGTCGGTGACATCCCGCGGGCGAGTTTGTCTTTGTAGGAATGCGCGCGCTCGAGCAAACCCATCGGCGCGACTGTCGATAGAATCCACGACAACTCGGTGACCTGCGGCACGTCCGATTGTCGAAAAAACACGGCGCGCTCCGGCTCGAGGCCGCAGGCGAGAAAATCGAGCGCGACACGGTGGCTGTTTTCGCGCAGCGCTGCGGGGTCGCGCAGGCTGGTGAGCGCGTGATAATCGGCAATGAAATAAAACGCTTCACCCTCGCTCTGCAACGCAATTGCCGGCCGCATCATGCCGAAGTAATTGCCTATATGCAGCACGCCGCTGGGTTGGATGCCGGAAAGAATGCGCATCAGGTAATATCAGATTGTAGATTTCAGATGCCAGATTGAAAGGGAAGCATCGCGGCGAATTTGCAATCTGAAATTTGCCATGCAGTCGCCAATGTTTCTGCTCGCAATTTTTGATTCAGCCCTTAGATAAAGCCCGCGATGGCGAGGAAAAGTTCTCGACCCGTTTCGGTTGTGACCGGCGGCGCCGGTTTTCTGGGATCACACTTATGCGACCGGCTCCTGGCCGAAGGTCATCGTGTGATCGCGATCGACAATCTTGTCACCGGCAATACGGCCAACATCGGACACCTGGCCGGCAACCAGAATTACAAATTCATCAAACACAATGTCTCGAACTTTATTTTTCTGCCCGAGGAACAAATCGATCACGTTTTCCATTTCGCGTCGCCGGCCAGTCCGATTGATTACCTCGAGCTGCCGATCCCAACGTTGAAAGTAGGCGCGCTCGGGACGCACAACACACTCGGACTCGCCAAGGACAAAAAGGCTTCCTTCATTCTGGCGTCTACCTCTGAATGCTACGGCGATCCGCTCGAGCATCCACAAAAGGAGGATTACTGGGGTCACGTGAACCCGATCGGGCCGCGCGGCGTTTATGATGAAGCGAAACGTTTCGCCGAGGCGATGACCATGGCGTATCACCGCTATCACCGCATCGACACAAAGATTGTGCGCATTTTTAACACCTACGGACCGCGGATGCGTTTGCGCGATGGCCGAGTGGTGCCGGCCTTCATCGGGCAGGCGCTCAGGCGCAAACCGCTCACGGTGTTCGGCGACGGCTCGCAGACGCGCTCGTTTTGTTACGTGAGCGATCTGATCGACGGGATTTTCAAACTCGCGATGAGCGACTTTCACGAGCCGGTCAACGTCGGTAATCCGCGCGAAATGACGATCAAACAGTTCGCCGACGAAATCATTCGTATCACCGGGACAACATCGACAATTGAATATCGGCCCCTGCCGGTGGATGATCCGAAAGTTCGGCAACCGGACATCACTCGCGCGAAAAAAGTGCTAGGATGGGAGCCGCGCGTCAGTTTTGAGGAAGGAATTCGGCATACGATTGATTATTTTCGGGAATCATTGAGAGAGACCGAATAAGCCGAACCCTGTAGCAAGATCGACATTACTATGAAACCGAAATTCGCTCTGCTTTGCGCCGGACTGCTTGCGATGGCTTCACCTGCAACCATGGCCCAACGCCTGGTGCGAGACTTTCAAATCACCAAGATCAACCGCGAGTTTGTCACGACACCAGTGCTTGCCTATGCCGGCGGAGAAGCCGCCCCCCGAGGGCAGGGTGGCCGCTGGCTGCAAGTGGAAGCGGAATTTGCGCTGGCGCCGGCGTTCACCGACGAGCTGACTGTGCGCTATTACATTTTGTTCAATGGCAACATCTTTACGGGCGAAGTGACGCACGTGAACGTGCCTGGTGGACGCGAGCGGCGATCGGTCATTTACATGCCGCCGCACGTGCTTGAGCGCTATGCCGGCAACCGACCGCTCACGCTTAACTCGGTGCCGAACGTCGCCGTGCAGATCGTGCAGCAGGGCGTGGTGAAAGACGAACTGAGCCTCGCCCGTGCCGCCGCGCAATGGTACGCGACCGTGACACCGATCTCCGGTTTGCTTTTGAACAAGAACGAGACACCGTTTGCGCCGTTGTACTGGGACCGTTACGAGCAAATCAAGATGCCGGGGCGTTAAGCGGTCATGGCTGCGACTTCGCACATTCTTAGTGTCAATATTGGATCCCAGACAATCGGCCTGGCCGAATTCCGCACGCAGCCGCATGGCGGTTTGATCCTGCGTGATTATCGCCTGCGCGAAATTCTAGCCGATCCCACTGGCGAGACCATTCGCCAGGGACGCATCGCGGAGGCGTTGCGGGAAATGATGCATGAGCTGCGCCTCAAGCGGGGCCGGGTCAACTACGCGGTCGCCGGGCAATCGGTCTTTGCCCGGTTCGTCAAGTTGCCGTCGGTCGAGGAGGAGAAGATCGAGAAGATCATTGGCTTCGAGGCGCAACAAAACGTTCCCTTTCCCATCGATGAGGTGGTGTGGGATTACCAGTTGGTGGGCGGCGGCGGGAACGAACAGATCGAAGTGGTGCTGGTCGCAATCAAGGCCGACCTGCTGGATGAGATCAACGGCGCCGTCGAGCAAAGCGGGTTGCGCACGGGCATTATCGATGTCGCGCCGATGGCCCTCTACAATGCGTTTCGCTACAATTATAGCGACCTGAGCGGTTGCTCGCTCGTAGTAGATATCGGCGCGCGCACGACCAATCTGCTCTTCATCGAGCCGGGCAAAGTTTTCTCCCGCGGTGTTCCCATCGGCGGCACGTCGATCACCGCAGCACTCGCGAAAGAATTTGGCGAGCCATTTGCCGCGGCGGAAGAGCGCAAGAAAAAGCACGCCTATGTTAGTCTCGGCGGATCGTATGCCGAGGTGCCGGACGCGCAGGTCGCGCGCGCATCAAAAATCGTGCGCAGCACGATGACCCGATTGCATGGCGAATTGATGCGCTCAATCAGCCATTACCGCGCGCAACAGCAGGGGAGCAAACCCGAGCGGGTCTTCCTCTGCGGCGGGAGCGCGAGCACTCCTTACATGCGCGAATTTTTCCAGGAGAAACTGCAGGTGCCAATCGAGTTCCTCAATCCGTTGCGCAATGTGGCCGTGGCGGAACGCGCTTCGGCTGATGAGCTCGCGCGCTCAGCGCACTTGTTAGGTGAGCTCGTCGGGCTCGGTCTGCGTGCCGTCACGGCTTGCCCGATGGAGCTGAATTTGCGGCCGCCCAGCGTAATTCGCGCGCAGGAACTGGAGAAGCGCCGCTCAGCGTTTGTCGCGGCCGCAGTTTGCCTCGTGCTCATGCTCATCGGCTGGGGCGCGTACTACACGCGCGCGCGCGCGATCACCGACGAGGGCACGCAAGAGCTCCAGCCCAAAATCAAAGCGCTCCGGGATGGGGAAGTGCGTTTTGACAAACTGCGCAAGCAAGTCGCCGCTCTCGACGTAGTAGCCCGGCCACTGATCTCGGCGGTGAACGAGCGGAGTTTCTGGATGGAAATTGTCGACGACCTGAACGAACGGTTGCCGGCGGAGAACGTTTGGATCACCGAGCTCATCCCGACTGCCGGCGGAAAACCCGTTGGTGTGGAAGAAGGACAATTATCGAGCGCGGTACCGAGTCCAACACCGATGCCGCGCAAAGCGGCCGCGGCTGGCGGGCCGGCAATCGACGGTATCCTTGTCCGGGGCCTTTATTTGTTCAATCCGAAGCAGGAACAAGTCGTGGTCGATTATTTCAAGAACCTGGTTGGCTCGCGCTATTTCGCCATCAATCCGAATGAGCAATCCCGCGTGATCAAGACAACGCTGCCGAACAACACCGAATGGGCGTTTCTCTATGAGCTGCGTCTGGATCTGCGCACCCCATTCCCGCTGCCATGAATTGGTTTCGACAGAATCGGTGGCTCGGATCGTTCCTCATCCTGTTCGGACTGGCAACTTTGCTCTCGCTTTTCTTTCTCTGGCGCGCGCGCGGCGCTTTTGCCGAAGCGACGAAACGATTCGAGGCCGCGGCGACGGAGCGAAGTCGCCTCGAACGTCTGGATCCGTTTCCGAGCGATGCCAATTTCGAGAAAATGAAATTTTACTTCGACGATTACGCGGGCGCCGTCGACAAAATGAAAGAGGACCTGAAGCAGCGAATGGTGCCGATTGCGCCGCTGGCCCCGAATGAATTTCAATCGCGGCTCCGCCAGGTGACGCTTACCACGATGGAAAAAGCGCGCGTCAACAAAGTGCAGCTGCCGCGCACGTTCTACATGGGTTTCGAAGAATTTGCCTCCTCATTGCCGACCACCGCGGCGGCGCCGTTGCTTGGCCAGCAGCTTTCGCAGATTGGGTTGTTGTTAAACATCCTCATCGACGCACGCGTGGACAGCATAACGACGCTGAAACGAACAAAATTGCCGGAGGAAGGCGGCGCGGCGACGTCGACTTCGCCACCAGAAGCCGGCGCGAAGACGCCCGCGACCACGGCGGGGCCGAAAGTTTTCGAGCGCAATATTGTCGATCTTACGTTTGTTGCGACGCAGCCAGCCGCGCGCAAAGTGCTGAACCAAATCGCCAGCTCGAGTCAGCAGTTTTACATCATTCGAACCCTGTATGTGAAAAACGAGAAGGACAAGGGGCCGCCGCGCGAGGGAGGCGAAGCGAACACCGGCACGGCAGGCGTCGGTTCGACTCCCGTGCCGGCGTCGAGTGCGCCGTCCAGCACCGGCGGTGCGCTCAAGTTCATTGTCGGCACAGAACACATCCAGACCGCGATCAAGGTCGAGATGCTACGCTTCAAATTTTGAAAATGGAGTGGCTTCGCGCACATTATGAACGCGTCGTGCTCGCGATTGCGGCGCTGCTATTGCTTTATTACGCCATTTCGATTGCGCGGAACGCGGTGAAATACCCGCAGGATTTGGCCGCGCGTCAGGTCCCGGTCACGCCGAAGAAGGCCTCGCCGCCGCGCGAAGCGGTCGACCTCGCTCGCGCGCAAGAGAAATTGCAACAGCCGGCGCAATGGGCCTTTCGCGAACGCACCGGTCTGTTTGTGCCAGACAAACATTTCATCGGGCCGGAAGGTCTGCCCGTGACTCTCAAAACCTCGGAGGTGCATCCCCCCGTGCCGAACGAGTGGCTGGAAACCTACGGCCTGCCGATCGCCGATGCCGACGTGCTCAGCCAGGACCCGGACAGCGATGGATTCAATAACCTCGATGAATGGCAGGGCCATACCAATCCCGTCGACAAAAACTCACATCCCGAATACCTCACGAAATTGAAAATGAAGTCTTTCACCGAGGAACCGTTTCGATTCGTGTTTTCCTCGTGGGTGGGTGACACCTTCGCCATCAACACCATCGACATGGCCGAGCCGACACAGTTCCTCCGCATCAACGAAACCATTGCCGGGACGCGCTTTAAAATTGCGAAGTTCACTCCCAAAAATACGACCAATCAATACGGCACAACGATCGACGTTTCAGAGCTGACCCTTCAGCACCTCGACACCAAGGAACAAATGATCCTGGTGAAGGAAAAGGTCGCCATGTCACCGGAATCAGTCGTCAGCTTTGAATACGCGTGGCCCTGCACCTCGCCAGCGCGTGATTTCGTCGTCAGACGAGACCAAGAATTTTCATTGAAACCCAACGACGATATCAAGTATAAACTGATTGATGTGCAGCCGACCAAAGCGGTAATCGCCAATACTCGGGATCCCGATAAACCGATCGAGATCGGTCTGCTGAGCCCTTAACCTAACAACTCCGATGAGAAAAACTTCCAGCATCCGCAGAATATTCGTGGCCGGCGTGGTTTGCGTGTTCCAAGTGCCGCTGTGTCAGACGATCCTCGCTCAGACCACCGTCGCGCAGGACACAGTCGAGAGCGTCGCGCAAAAAGAAGTGGCGCGTCGCCAGGCCGCCATACCGCAAGGACGCGACGCGATCGCGCGCGGGAAACGCGCCATGGCGCACAATGATTTCGCCGCCGCGCATGAAGAATTTCGCACGGCCGTGAACCTGCTCCCCGACGCCGTCACCTCCGGCAACCTGCACGATGAAGCGCTCAAGGGTTTTTGCGATACCGGTGTTAAATTGGCCGAGCAACGCGTCGCCGAAGGCAAACGCGCGGAAGCAGAAGCGATCTTGCACGAGGTGTTGGACGATCGCTACAGTCCCAATTGTCGGCCGGCGGCGGAGCTGCTCGCTAATCTCGGCAGCGGCGGGATCAACATCGCTGGCACGAGCGTTTCGACGACGACCACCGAGACAGTCGGTAGCCGCACGATGGGCCCGAAATTCCTTGCCAAGGTCGAGGAAGTCAAACGGCTGCTCGCCGACGCCGAAGCCTACTACCAGGCCGGGCGCTACGATCTCGCGCACAAAAAATATGAGCAGGTCCTCGCGCTCGATCCCTACAACACCGCCGCACGTCACGGCCAGGAAAGGCTCGACAATATTAAGTACAAGTACGGCGAAGAAGCTTACAACGAGACCAGGGCTCGCGCGCTATGGGCAGTCGAGAAAGGCTGGGAGCAACCGGTTCATCGCTACGGACAGGTCGCTGGCCCTATGGGCGAAGCATTTGCTCGCGATGCCACCGGAACCGCGCGCATCAATAACAAGCTCAATACCATCATCATTCCCCGGATCGAATTCCGCGACGCCAGCATCCGTGAAGCGATCGATTTTATTCGACAGCAAGCCGCGGCCAACGATCCCGCGACGGAAGGAAAGAAAGGTGTCGACATCGTCCTGCGCCTGGTGCCGCTCGGACAAATAGCTCCGCCTTCGGCACCGGTCGAAGCTGCAGTGCCAGCGCCCGCGACCACTGCAGCTGCTGCAGCCGAAGGCGCCGCCGTGCCGCAAACTACACCGGTGCAGACGCGTCCCGTTGTCGCTCCGGCTGTGGTTTCGTCGTCGGCGATTTCGCCGGCGAACGCGCGAATTACCATCTCACTTAGCCAAATTCCACTCGGCGAGGCGCTCCGTTACATCGCCTCGCAGGCCGGACTGAAAGTGAAAGTGGAGCCGTACGCCATTTCAATTATTCCAATCAGTGAGCAGAGCAACGACCTGATTACAAAAGAATATCGCGTTCCGCCGGGATTTATTAGCTCAAGCGTCAATGTTGGGCCATCAGCCCTGGAGGCGACGACCACCAAGCAGAGCGGCGGCGGTAGCCATGGCGGCGGTGGCGGCGGAGCAGCTGCGGGTGCGACTGGCACGGCCAAGGACACCCAGGAAAGCACCGGCGGACATCAGCTCATCACCCGCGAAAACGCCAAGGATTTTTTGGAGAGCCAAGGCGTGCCATTCCCGCCCGGAGCGAGTGCGAATTTTCTGCCTCAGAGCAGTCGGCTCGTCGTGCGCAATACCGCGGATAACCTCGAGCTGGTGGACGCATTGGTCGAACAGGCCAGCATCTCCGCCCCGAAACAGGTCGAGATCGAATCCAAATTCATCGAGATCACGCAAACGAATCTCAAAGAACTCGGCTTCGATTGGTTGCTCGGGCCGTTCAACCTTGGTAATGACGCGGTCTTTGGATCGGGCGGCACTCCAGGAACCGGGACCGGTGTCAATCCGGCAAATTTTCCGTTCAACAACGCGTTTAATAATCCGATTGGCAACTCACCCACGAGCATTCTCGGCCCCGGTGGCAATGCTGGAATTAACACACTAACCGGAGCTCCCGGTGTATTCCCCCCCCAAGGCGGCGGCCCGCTCACTTCCGGAAATCGCAGCGGACAATTGGCGATCAGCGCAAACGCGATTGACGCATTGTTATTCCCGACCACGGGCGTGAGTTCAGTCGCGCCTGGCATTTTTGGCATCTCGGGCGTCTTCACGGATCCTCAATTTCAACTCGTCATTCGCGCCTTGAACCAAAAGAAAGGTGTCGATCTTCTCTCCGCGCCCAAGGTCACAACCAAAAGCGGCCAGCGCGCCGTCATCGAAATTGTTCGCGAGTTTCGCTACCCGACCGCGTTCACGCCGCCTCAGGTCCCAAGCATCAACGGCGGAACCGGCGGGACCGGCACAGTGGTGATCGAAGTCGTCACGCCGACCACCCCACAAAGTTTCGAGACGCGCAACACCGGCGTCACTCTGGAAGTGGAACCGGTGGTCGGCCCCGATGGTGTGACTGTCGATCTTAACCTCGTGCCGCAGGTGGTCGAATTCGAAGGCTTCATCAATTATGGCAGCCCGATTTTCGGTATTAACCCGAACGCGATCAGCAGCACCGTTGTTCCGCAAATTTTGCTTACGAACAACGTAATCAACCAGCCGGTCTTCAGCACCCGCAAAATCACTACCAGCGTCAGCGTCTGGGACGGCCAAACTGTCGTGCTCGGCGGTTTGATGCGCGAAGACGTCCAGAAAACCGAAGATCGCACTCCGATCCTCGGCGATCTTCCATTGTTTGGCCGGCTCTTTCGCACCAACGTCGATCAACACATCAAGCGCAACCTGATCATCTTCGTCACCGCGCGACTCGTTAATCCCGCGGGCGAGCCGCTCAATGCGACGGAGGAAGAAGAAGAGGCCGAGATCCAGCCGCCGGCTCTGCCCGAGTCACCGATGTACAAGAAGTAATGGCCGCCACGCGATCTGATCCACTCGCCGGGTGGATTGGTGTTTTCGCGGTGCTCGCCTTTGCGCCCCTGCCGGCTGACGCCAGCTCGAGGCACGCGGCTACGACTCCGACGCCTACTCATCGACAGACGGTCATCTCGGCCGTGACTGCTACCTCGATAACCGTAGACACGGAAACAGTTGCCGATAAAGGCGGCAAGGTATTGGACAAAACCAGCCGCACTTACATCGTGACGAGATTCACTGAGATCACCGTCAATGGTCAGCGGGCGACCCTTGCCGATCTAAAACCGAAAATGAAAGTGAGCGTGACGGCAGGCACCGATCCGGCTCAGGCAGCGCGGATTGTGGCCAACGGTTAGCAGATCGGAAGCACCAAATTCCAAAGAAGCTCCAAGCATCACTAATCACACGTGGGCGTGTTTCGTTTGATGTTTGAATGACTGGAATTTCTCTGGAGCTTGGATCTTAGTGCTTGGAGCTTTGGAAAGGTGCCTGCGATTTGCATCACCGGTGGAGTCGGCACGGGCAAGAGCAGTTTTTGCCATTGTCTGCGCGAATTGCTGCCTGCCGCGAAATTTTTCGATGCCGACGAGGCCGCCCACCAACTTGTTGATCTTGCCGACGTGCGCGAAGCAATTCGCAGGGAATTTGGTAGCGAAACTTTTTCGGCTGCCGGCGACTTGAACCGGGCCGCGCTTCGGGCGATAATATTTCGCGACGCGGCGAAAAAACGCGCGCTCGAACAAATCCTTCATCCGCGCATTCGGCGCGAATGGCGTGCCGAAGCCGAAAAGCATCGAAACTCACCTGATTTTTTCTTTGCTGATATCCCACTTTTATATGAAACGGGCGGTGAAACCTTGTGCGATCGAGCGGTTGTGGTCGCCTGCTCGCCGATCTTGCAGTTGCAGCGCCTGCGTGAGCGCGCTGACATTGATCCCGAGGTGGCCGAGCAAATGATCGCGGCACAAATGCCTCTCGCAGAGAAAATCAAATGCGCCGACCACGTCGTGTGGAATGACGGTCCGAAGCAGATGCTGCACGAACAGGGCGAGCTGCTGGTCAATCTTTGGCGAACGCAGACATGGACGAAAGCGTGACAGCCGAAAATCCGGTGGAGGCTGCTGCTGTAGAGGCAGCCGTGTCGCCTGCGGCGGCGGAGCCCAGCGAAGGCGGTTCGCCTGCCATCTCGCAGAATGCGCCCGACACGGCCGCCACTACAGGGCGCTCGCTTGATCTGAATGAGCTGCAAAAGCTTTCCGGTGAAGAGCTGGCGTCGCTTGCGCGCGAGTTCGATTTGCGTCCCTACTCCGCGCGTTCGCGCCATTATCAAATTGTCGATCTAATCCGCGCCGCTTTGCAGCACGGCGCGACTGTCACCGCACAGGGATTTTTGGACCAGGTAGGTGAGTCGTTGGCGCTGTTGCGCTGGCCGGACCTGAATTTCCTGCCCGTGCCCGAGGATGTGTCCGTGCCGCGCGCGATCATCGAGCAGTTTCAGCTGCGATCGGGCCAGCAACTCTGCGGAAGCGTTCGCCTGCCGCGTGACCGCGAGAAATCGCTCGTCCTGGACGAGGTGAAGACGGTCGAGGGGACACCAGCCGAGCAGTGGCGGCAGCCCATCGAATTCGACAAATTGACGCCGCAATTTCCGCAGGGGCGCATCATGCTCGAAAACCCGAAAACAAATTCCGTCAGTGCCCGTGCCATCGACCTCCTGGCGCCACTCGGGCGCGGCCAGCGCGGGCTCATCGTCGCGCCGCCGCGCGTGGGTAAAACGATTTTGCTCAAGGACATCGCAAAAGCGATCCGGGTGAATCATCCTGATATTGTTCTCATCCTGCTCCTGGTGGACGAGCGACCCGAAGAAGTAACCGATCTGGAGCGCGAAATCGATTGCCAGATTTACCATTCGAACTTCGATGAAAGCGTCCAGCGCCATGTCCAGGTCGCCGAGATCGTGCTCGAGCGCGCGAAACGTCTCGTCGAATTGCAAAAGGACGTGGTCGTTTTGCTCGATAGCCTCACCCGCCTCTCACGCGGCTATAACAATTTGCAATCCGGCAAAGGCCGCATCATGTCGGGCGGAGTTGAGGCGAAGGCGTTAATCAAGCCAAAGAAATTTTTCGGCTCGGCACGCAGCGTCGAGGAAGGCGGGAGCCTCACGATCCTGGCGACCGCGCTCATCGAGACGGGCAGCCGCATGGACGAATTAATCTTCGAAGAATTCAAAGGCACCGGCAATATGGAGCTGCATCTCGATCGTGGCCTGCAGGAAAAACGGCTCTACCCGGCGATCCATGTCTTGCAATCAGGCACCCGCCGCGAGGATCTGCTTTATCATCCGGAGGAATGGGAGCGGGTCCAGCTCTTGCGCAAGACCATGGCCGCTCTTCCGCCGATCGAGGCGATGGAAAAATTGATCGACAATTTGCACGGGACGAAAACGAACGCGGAATTATTGCTGAGCGGCCTGCGATGATGGCGAATAATTGGACGGACGAGCTCCGTCTCGTCCGACGATATAATGGGACGACACGGAGGTCGTCCCTCCACTACGGGACGTGATTTCGTCCGACGCGGAATTAGCAGAGCTGGTCAAAAACATTGTCAGCGCCGAACGCGTCGCGATCGACACCGAGGCCGACAGCCTGCATTCCTATCGGGAAAAACTTTGCCTGCTTCAGGTGAGTGTTCTGGATCGCGATTGCATCGTGGATCCGCTGGCTGATGTCGATCTTGCGCCGCTCTGCGCCGCGCTTGTCGACAAAGAGATCGTGCTGCATGGCGCCGATTTCGATCTGCGATTGCTCCGCCGCAGTTTGAATTTTACGGCCCGCCGAATTTTCGACACCGTGATCGCGGCGCGGCTTCTTGGCCTGCGCGAATTTAGTCTGGCCGCGCTGGTCGAGCGCTACTTCGGCATCAAACTGACCAAGGGATCGCAGAAGGCCAACTGGGGCCGGCGTCCACTGCCGAAACGCATGCTCGAATACGCGATCAACGACACGCATTATCTGTTGCCCTTGGCCGATCATTTGGAAACCGAACTGCGCGAGCTCGATCGACTTCAGTGGTTTCGACAATCGTCTCAGCGCGCTCTCGAACTCGCTGCGCTCTCGCGCGTGCGCGATGAAGATGAAGTATGGCGCGTCTCCGGCTCGGGCGCGCTCCGTGGACGTGCCGCCGCCGTTTTGCGCGCGCTCTGGCGCTGGCGTGAAGAGGAAGCCGCTCGGGCCGATCGGCCGCCGTTTCACATTTTGCAAAACGAGGAGCTGGTGCACGCGGCGCAACGGTTTGCCGCCGGACAGGTACCCGATTATCGGCATTTTTCGCCGCGACGGCGCAAGGCTTTCCTCGAGGCGGCGCGAAGCGCACTGCAATTGCCGGAAACAGAATGGCCAATCCCGCGCCGGCGTTCCGGATCGCGTCCGACCCCGGAGACCATCCGAGAGGCTGAAGAGCTGCGGCGCCGAAGAGACAAAGCCGCCAAGCAGCTCGGGCTCGAAGCTGCGTTTATCGCGCCGCGTGCGGCGCTCGAAGCGATCGCGGCGGATAAAACGCGCGCCGAAAGTTTGTTAGTACCGTGGCAGCGGCAGCTGCTCGAGATACCATAAACCACGGTTCGGCTCGCCCGCTGTCCACGTCGGGGCGTAGGACGAAGATGCAGAAACCGTTCGTTCCTGCTTGACCGGCGAAATCTCGCCCGGCAAAAGGAAGGCCCGCGCGAGAGACGCAAAGTCACCGGTGACCACATTTCGTCGCAAATTTTTCCTGGTGCTATTGCTTGGGGCGGCGATTGCCGCAACGAGCGACGCGCAGACCTCTGCCGCTGTCGATCGCGCGGAATTGTTTCGTGCTCAAGCCCAGGTCGAGGCTCCGTTCGTTCCGGTCGTTTCGCCCAATGGCGTTGACGATGGTCATGCTGCGGCCAGTCCGAATGACGCCGATCTTGGCGCGCAGGAAATTCTCAAGCGCTCCGAAGAGTACCGGCCGTTCACGGTCGCGTTCGCCGCGCCGTTTTTTTACACATCCAATGTTTCCTTGACCCATGACCATGAGGTCAGCGATTTTCTTGTCACTCCGGCGATCGGTTTGTTTTATCAGCCGCGCCTGTTTCAGACCTTGTACGGCCTCATCGACGCGCACCAGCAATTCTTTTATTACAATCGGTTAAACCGTTTCGATTTCGGCAGCTTCGACGCCCAGGCCGGGCTCACTTATTACGTGCCGCAATTTCACAATCTCGTTCTTTACGGAAGATATGATTTTAACCGGTTAACGTTTTCCGATCGGATCAGCGACGACTTTTTCTCCAGCCACTCGATCAACCTGGGGGCAGAACTTCCGTTCCGGTTTGGACGCGCGCAGCAGATCTCGGTCGGCGGAAACATCGATGTCGATTTTGCCGCCGATCGTGAGTCGCCGCGGAGAAATAGCTATGAAAGCTTTGTCGGTTATTCCGTAAATGTGAGCCGTTGGTTCTCAGTCGACACGGCGGCTCGCGTGGCGGTGCGCCCCTACTATGGCGACGATCGCACCGATGTGGCCTGGGCCCTTTCTGCCGGTGTGAATTACCGCCTGACCACGTGGTGGAGCGCAAGCGCTATCAGCACCTTTGCCGCCAATCGATCGAACCACGACATGTTCGATTATGATGTCGCCAACGTGGGCGGTCTGCTTTCGTTATCGTTCAGCTTTTAGAAATGAAACCATCGCTGCGAATCCAAATCCTTCTCGTGCTCGCCAGCGCCGGATTCGTCGCGTTCTCGCTCCTTCTCATCGCACGATCGACAATCGCCGCGCAACTAAAGGAAGCGACCGTCACCCAGATCATTCGCGAAGTGCAGTTGCTTCCGACGCAGGCAGCGCCACGTCCGGCCATCGTCAATGATTGGGTGCGCGATGGCACGGCCGTGCGTACCGGCGCGGATTCGCGTAGCGAGCTCACGTTTACCGATCAAACGATTGCACGGCTCGGCGCCAACACGATTTTCAGTTTTAACGAAGGCACGCGCAACATGGATCTCGGCGGCGGCGCGATGCTCCTTTATGTGCCGAAAGGAGCCGGTGGCGCGAAGATTACCACCGCTGCGGTAACGGCCGCGATCAGCGGCACCACCGTTCTGCTCGAATACCACCGCAATGCTTACATCAAATTTATCAGTCTCGAAGGTGTGGCCCGGCTTTATCTGCGCCACCGCCTTGGCGAATCGGTCCTGATTCATCCCGGCGAAATGCTGATCGTGCGACCTGACGCGACCAGTTTGCCTGACCCGGTGAATGTCGATTTATGGCGATTGATTAACACCTGTCTGCTGTTGACCGATTTTCGGCCATTACCAAGCGAGCCACTGATGTTTGTCGAAGCGCGAAACCAGCTGAACGCCAAAGCCAAAGGCAGATTCATCGATACGAACCTGATCATTTTTGGCGCCGGCACGCTGGTCCGGCTGGTTGATCCCACAAACCTGGATACGCTCGATCAGGCAGCCGCCGCCCGAGCGCGCGAAAAACGAACACCGACTCCCACACCGCGACCGACCGAGACGCCTCCGCCGACTGCGACCCCGCACGCAACTGTCACGCCGACTCCAGCACCAACTGAAACTCCCGCTCCGACGGCAACACCGCCATTAACGCCAACACCCACTCCGGCGCCCACTGCTACTCCACCACCGCCGACCCCCACTCCGACCGCAACCGCGCCGCCACCCACACCGACACCGACACCGCAGCCACCGACTCCAACACCGACGCCTCCGCCGAGTCCAACTCCACCGCCCACTCCGACACCAACCCCTCCGCCGAGTCCAACTCCACCACCCACTCCGACGCCAACCCCTCCACCGACTCCGACTCCACCGCCTACTCCGACACCAACCCCTCCACCGACTCCCACACCGCCGCCAACGCCGACACCAACTCCGCCGCCTACACCCACTCCCACACCGCCGCCTACACCCACACCGACGCCACCGCCAACTCCGACTCCCACTCCGCCGCCGTCGACACCCACTCCGACACCGCCGCCGCGGCTCAAGGCAAAAAAACACGAGACTCGAACAGGATCGCCTGCTCCTTCACCAACGCCGCGCGTCGTTCCACGCTCGAAAACAACACGCTCGAGCGAATCAGACCCGAGCGTGCGCAGCGACATCAATGAGGCTAAAGCTTCTCTGCAAAATGCCGCCGGAACGAATGCGAGCAAAAAAACCGACGCTGCTCTAAGTGTGAGTGACTCCGGTCAGCTGCTTCTGTTGTTGAAAGGTGCCACACCCGCGCCCGGCCAGAAGATTATCGTCGCGCCAGACAAGATCGACAGCCCGAACCGAAAACCAACCGGGAAATCACCAACAGATTTCATATCGCCGAAAACTCCTGAGCCGCTCGCTTCTCCGATTGGACCGCCTGACAAGCGCTAAGTTGCTTCAGCGTCGCTCCTGTTCCTCGAGATAACCGGCGCCCAACGCGATGCCGATTAAGACCAGCGATGCGACAGTCGCAAACGGCACCGGATCGAACGGCGCCGGTGGAAGATCGACAATCCCATTCTCGTCCGTCTGCGCCGGCTGGCGCACATAGCGTCCCGAGCGCGGGGCGCGAAATCGCCGCGCAAAGTTTTCCATTCGCTCCGGCACTTCGGGATCCGACATTGGAATGCCGTGCCCGCAACCGATCACATTTGGCCGGAGCTTCGCGAGTTCTTCGATTGAAGCGCGAGCTGCCTGCCAGTCGCAGGTGAACGGCGCGCCTGCTCGTGCGAGCACCTGCCGCCCGCTGATGAGTCCGCTCCATTTGTCCATATTCATCGTCGCAACGGCGTCGCCTGCGATCAGGACCCGATCGGATGCGCGAAAGAATGAGACGTGTCCCGGCGAATGTCCCGGTGTCGCCATCCATTTCCAGCCGGTCGCGCCCGGAACTTTCCCCGATGGAAGTTCGCGCAGATGCGGCCGCAGATCCCGCGGCGCGGCGCGCCAAAAGCGCGAAAGGAATGCGATCGACCCGCCGACCGTCGGATCGGATGGAGGGTAGGGTGATTTGGCCGTGACATACGGCATCTCCAGCGGATGCGCATAGATCGGAACGTCCCAATATTCAGCCAGTCTCCGCGCCGAGCCGATGTGATCCATGTGAGCGTGCGTCAATAGAATTGCCTCCGGCCGGGCACCGGCGCCAAAACGCGCTTCGGCTGCTTCGAGAATCTCGGGCGCGCGACCGGGCAGACCGGCATCGACAACGGCCCAGCGCCCGCCGGGTCGGCCAAGGAAATAGATGTTTGCGAAACTGACTGGTAACCAGCCCACGTCGGGAGCAATGCGCCTGATCGTTTGTGTCATCTGCTTTTGTAGCGGCCCCGAATGTTTTCGGGTCGCATTATTTCAGGGAAGCGGTTCCACTTTACGGAATGACGAGACTCTGACCGACCCGCAGCTTTTCCGGATCATCGATGCTTTTGCGGTTGGCGTCGAGAATCTCTTTCCATCGCGCCGAAGAACGATAAAACCGCCGCGAGATCGAGGCGAGCGTATCGCCCGACTGGACGATATAGGTTCGCGGCGTGGATTTGTTCTCGTCGCTTTTTGGACGTTGCCAATCTTGTGTCGTCGATTTGTCCGCCAGCCGCGCTTTCGTTCCGCGCTGTTCCAATTCTTTTCGCAGATTGAGATTCTCGTTGCGTAGTCGCGCTGCCTCCGCGCGTGTTACGACCCCGTCGCCCGATAGACTCGTCGCCAGCGCGATCTCGTCGCGCTTCATGAACTTCTTCACGTCGTCGGCGCGGGGCCCGGTCGGAGCGAGATTGAGGCAGCGCTTGAAATGATGCAGTGCGTTCAGCGGATCATCCATCTTATCATCGTAGAGCAGTGCGAGCCGATAATGAATGTCCGCGTTCCGAATGCTGTCGGAATCGTCGAGCGCAGCTTCGTAAAGATTGATCGCACGCGAGTAATCGCCCTGTGACGCTTTCGCTTCGGCATTCTTCGCCAGCTGCGCCTCGCGCGACGTCATCATTCGTTCGCAGCCACCAAACAAGATCGACAACGCACCGAAAAGCAGAGCGAAGTTGCTACCGCCGCGCATCATTGGGAACGTGCTTACTCATGAGACGCCGCGCACGCTTTTTCTTTGGCGCCGCGCTCTTTCTCATTTCGATTGCCTCACTTGAATCGGCGCTTGTTACCGGTCGCATCTACCCGGTCAACTTTGTCGACGTCGACGGCAATCATCTTTCCACCACTGCCGGCCGAATCACCGTGCTGGTTTTAACTACGAGTACCGACACGGGAAAAGCACGCGCCGTCGGTGACCGGATTCCGGACTTCTGCCTCGCGAATCCGCGCTACCGCATGATCACCGTGCTCAATCTCACCGGCAAGTATTCGGGGTTTAAGCGCACCTTCGGCACCTGGCTTATTCGGCAACGTCTCAACTCCGAAGCAAAACGGCTGCAACAACGCTACAGCGTGAGAAAGATTCAGCGCGACGCGCGCCGAGACGTCTTCGCCGTTGCAGATTTTGACGGCACGATCATTTCACAGCTCGGCGCAAAACTGGAAGCATCAGAATTTCACGTATTCGTTTTCGGCGCAGATGGCAAGCTGCTGCGGCAATGGAATGATGTGCCCAGCGCGTCGGAATTGCAGGCAGCGCTGAACGTTGGAGGGACGCCCCCCGTGTCGTCCCATTAATCGTCGGACCGGACGGCGCCCGTCCTCCATCAATACTTCGGCACGTTTGGATCGATTTCATCCGCCCACGCGTCGATCCCGCCCTCGACGTTCACGACATTTGTGAACCCGGCGCGTCGCAGCAATTGCACCGCTTGTGCGCTACGCTTGCCACTCTTGCAATGGACTGCAATTTCACCATCGGGCCGCAGCTCCTCCATTCGATCGGGCAATTCGCGCAGCGGAATCAATTTCGACCCGTTGATGCGCGCGATCTCGTACTCGAACGGTTCGCGCACATCCAGAACCACGAACGCGCCGTTCGCGTCAATTTTTTGCTTCAGCTCGTGCACGGAAATGGTCGGAATCGTATCTGTGCTTTGTGCCGGCGCGATGCCGCAAAACTGCTCGTAATCGATCGGCTCGGTAATCGTCGGGTTCTTGCCGCACACCGGGCATTCTGGATCGCGTCGCAAATTGAACTCGCGGAATTTCATCTTCAGCGCATCGAAATGGAGCAACCGACCGATCAGCGGTTCGCCGATGCCGAGCAGAAGTTTGATGGCTTCAATCGCCTGCGTGGTGCCAATAATTCCTGGCAGTACGCCCAGCACGCCCGCTTCGGCGCAGCTTGGAACCGTGCCCGGCTCCGGCGGTTCTGGAAATAAGCATCGGTAGCATGGCCCGCCGAGATGCGGCGCGAACACTGTGCTCTGTCCATCAAAGCGAAAGATCGATCCGTAGACATTCGGCTTTCGCTCGAACACGCATACGTCGTTCGATAGATAGCGCGTCGGAAAATTATCCGAGCCGTCCACGACAATGTCGTACTTTTCGACAATCTCACGCGCGTTCGCGCTCGTGAGCCGGCACTCGTGCAGCTCGAGCGCAACGTTTGGGTTTACATCACGCAAGCGGTCCCGGGCCGATTCGAGTTTCTTGCGGCCAATATCCTTCGTCCCGTGCAAAAGTTGCCGATGGAGATTGCTAAGATCGACATCGTCAAGATCGACAATCCCGATTGTGCCGACGCCGGCCGCGGCCAGGTAAAGCGCCGCCGGCGAGCCGAGTCCGCCGGCACCGATGCAAAGCACGCGCGCGCGCTTGAGCTTGCTTTGCCCCTCTGGCCCGACCTCCGGCATCATCAGGTGCCGCGAATAGCGCACCCGCTCTTCCTGAGTGAACTCAACCGTGTCGCTCATGACGTGGCGAGATCACGTTAGCACGATTTCCGCGGCGTTGGAGGGCGCCGCGCCGTCGGCGCCTAATGGTGGGACACCAACGGCGCGTGTCCCTCCATTACCTTGTCTTCACCAAATCCCAATTAATCCCGACGATCCGCTTGTCCTCGAACCGCTTCAGCGATTTGGGAAAGACCAAATAGCTCGCGCCCTTCCGTTCCTTGAACCCGATCATTCCAAACTCCGTTCCCGTGCCGCTCTTGTGGATTGTCATCAACCGATGATTTTTGATCTCCGATTGGAGATGTCGATCTTGCGCCGGTTTTTGCCACAGCGTATAAACCTTCGGTTCTCCCACTTTCTCGATGATTTGGGCGAATCGCGCTGTTTTCATCTTCAGCAATTTCATACATAAAAACTAACAGGTCGACTCCGCGTGAAAAAGCTCGCCTGAAGAACAATTCTTGCTGTAAGAGTGCGGTGTCCCGCGCGTGATTGCGTGCGCGCGAGACATCAACCCCATGGATAACGCACAATCGGACGAACGTTTTCCCCGCGAGCTGGAAATTCTTCGCCAACTCGCCGATGGCCTTCCCCAAATCGTCTGGGTCGCCCGCCCCGACGGTTCGCACGAATATTACAATAAGCAGTGGCGCGAATATACCGGACTCGAGCTTGAAGACTCGACCGACGATGCGTGGGCGGCGTTGTTTCACCCGGATGACCGCGAGCGCGCCGTGAACGCCTGGCACGAGGCGCTGCGACAGGGCACACCCTACGACATCGAGTTCCGTTTCAAACGCGTCTGGGACGGTGCCTATCGCTGGTTCCTCGGACGCGCTTTGGCTTACCGGAATGCAAACGGCGAAATCGTCAATTGGTACGGCACCTGTACGGATATCCACGAACAAAAGCTCGCCGAGGAAGCGCTGCGCGAGTCGCGCGATGCCGTCCAGCGCGAGAATGTTCGCAAGGATGAATTCCTCGGCATGGTCTCGCACGAGCTACGCACGCCGTTGAATGCCGTCGTGGGCTGGACGCGTTTGATGCAAGAAAACGTTCTCACCGAAGCCGAGCGCGCGCAGGCGGTCGAATCGATCATGCGCAACGCCGAGGCTCAGACACGATTGATCGAGGATGTGCTCGATATCACTCGGATCGTGAATCAAAAACTCGCGCTCGACCGGCAGATCTTGAACCTGAACGAGATTGTCAACGAAGCCGCAGACGCCATCCTGCCCACAGCCAACGCCAAGCAGATTACAATCACGAGCTCGGCGGCACCGACTGATTTTCTCATTTACGCCGATCGCATGCGCCTGCAGCAGGTGTTGCTGAATTTGCTGACCAATGCGGTGAAGTTTACCTCGGCCGGCGGCAAGGTCCACGTAGCTGTCACTCAGCGCTGGACGCGCGCCGCGATCGTTGTCTCCGACACGGGGCAGGGGATTGCTCCCGAATTGTTGCCGCATATTTTCGAACGATTTCGACAGGGCGACAGCAGTTCCAGGCGTCGCCATGGCGGCCTCGGCCTCGGGCTGACGATCGCGCATCAACTCGTCACCCTCCATGGCGGCGAGTTGAAAGTTGAGAGCCTCGGCGAAGGGCAGGGAAGCCGGTTCACCGTTCTTTTGCCTATTGCCGCGATGGGCACGCTGCCGCTCGAGCACGGCGAGGGGAAAATCGGCGCCGAGCAAGCGGCGTTTCCCTCGGAGAGCTTGCGCGGCTTGCACGTCCTGGTGTTGGACGACGAAGCCAGCGTGCGCGAGCTGCTCGCACTGGCACTCTCCAAGTGCGGCGCTTCGGTCACAGTCGCTTCGTCGGTGGAAGATGCGCTTTCGCTCCTGCCCAATCTCAGCCCCGACGTCGTCGTCAGCGACATCGCCATGCCCGGCGCGGACGGCTACGAATTCATTCAAAAATTGCGCGCGCTCGTCCGGCCGCGCGGCGCCGATCTGCCGGTCATCGCGCTCACTGCTTACGCCAGTGTGCACGATCGCGACCGCGCCCTGCGCGCCGGGTTCGATCGCCATCTCACAAAACCGGTCGATCCTCTCGAGCTCGTCCGCACCATTGCCGGCGCTCTGCCAAAATAAACCGCCGCTTGATTCTGTAGCCGCCTCGCCCTTTGAGGTGCTGCGCGTGACGATTCGTCAGCAGGCGCTAAACTCGCGCATGGCAACAATTGCTCAGCGACGACAAATTTTCCGGCAACTGCACGAGCACGGTTGTTTCGCTCTTCCCAATCCGTGGGACATCGGCAGTGCGCGTTATCTCCAACATCTCCGATTCAAAGCCATCGCCACAACCTCGGCTGGTTTTGCCTTTTCGCGTGGGATGCCCGACGGCTCGGTCAAACGCGACGACATGCTCGAACATATCAAGGAAGTGGTCGACGCAACCGACATCCCAGTGAACGCCGACTATGAAAATGGTTACGCCGATGATCCGGATGATGTCGCCGAAAGCGTCAAACTGTGCGTCGCAACTGGGGTGGCCGGCCTTTCGATCGAAGATGCGGCCAACCACAGCGGCAACCCGATCTATGATGTCGATCTTGCCGCCGAGCGCATCCGCGCCACACGCGAAGCGATTGGCGATAGTGGAGTTTTGCTTGTCGCACGTGCCGAAGGATTTCGCTTCGGCCGCGAAAACATCGACGAGATAGTTCAGCGGCTCGTCGCTTACTCGAAGGCGGGCGCCGATTGCCTCTATGCGCCCAGCATCAAAGAACGCGACCACATCAACGCGATTGTCGAAGCGGTGGCACCGAAACCGGTCAACCTTCTCATCGGTGGCGCGCTCGGTCTTACCATGCACGACGCCGCTGAACTCGGCGTGCGGCGCGTCAGCGTCGGCGGCGCGTTCGCCCGTGCCGCCTGGGGCGGATTCATTCGCGCGGCGAAACAGCTGATCGAAACCGGAACTTTCGATGAGCTGGCAAACGCGACGCCGCACGACGCACTGCAGACGCTATTCGCGCAAAGGTAGCGCTGCGCTGAGCGCGGGCGCCGCAGCGCGGCGTCCCTACGAGCTCCGTCGCTCAAGGACAAATTGGATTCGCGACTCCGCGGGCGACGGCACACCCGTTTCGTCGAAGTTCGTACAGCAAACAAGCAGAGATAAGCCGACTGACGCGGCGAGCTTTTCTATTTCATCAGCGCCAAACAGTTGCCGACGGCTATCGACGTTCGGCGGCTCGTTCCAGCGCGGCGATGTCGATCTTGTCCATTTCCATCATCGCATTCATCACGCGCTCGGCCTTGGCTTTGTCCGGATCACAGAGCATGTCGCCGAGAACGACGGGGGCCACCTGCCACGAAAGCCCGAATTTGTCTTTGAGCCAGCCACACGGGCCCGTCTCCCCGCCATCGGCGGAAAGTTTCTCCCAGAAATAATCGATCTCGTCCTGCGTTTCGCAATTCACACTGAACGAGATCGCTTCGGTGAACTTGAACTGCGGCCCGCCGTTGAGCGCCACGAACTCAACTCGGTCGAGCGTAAACTCGACGGTCATGACCGACCCCGGTTCCCGTCCGATCTTTTCCGCCGCCTCTTTCGGATAGCGCGAGATCTTTCCGATCTTCGAATTTTTGAAAATGCCGACGTAGAATTTAGCGGCCTCCTCCGCTTCCGAGTCGAACCATAAAAAAGGGTCTATCTTTTTCATAACAACTCAGCTTAACCGCCGCCTCTCTCAACCCTCAAGCCCGCAACTCTGCTGGAATCTAGAAATCGGGCCCATTCTGGGTGCACTCGCGGGAGCGTAACTCTCAACTCACCCGCGCTTGCTTATTCGCGTCCGACGCAGCAACTTTACGCGCCCAACCGGTAAACTGAGGCCAAGTTGAATAGTAAAATAGATTTTGCGGTCGCCATTGGCGGCGAGAACGGCCAGGGGATCGCTTCCACTGGAAACATTCTCGCGCTGATCTTTGCCCGGCGCGGACTCCATCTCAACGCCTACAATGCTTACCAGTCGATCATCCGCGGCGGCCATACTTTCCTGACGATTCGCGCCGGCGACGGGCCGGTCCTCAACATGGGGGACAAGATCGACATCTTCATCCCGCTCAACCAAGACACGATGGATCGGCACCTGCGTCTCTTGAAGAGCGGCGCGTGCGCGGTTTACGACAAAGAAAACGTCACGCCTGGGAAAGCGGCGGACGGAGTGCAACTCTGCGGTATGCCGATGAAGGAGTTGACCAAGGGCAACAAGCTTGCAGTCAACACCGCGGCTCTCGGCGCGACGCTTCAATTGCTCGGGATTGAATCGGAGCTGCTCGAGACGGTTATCGCGCGACAATTTAAAAAGAAGGGCGACGCAGTCATCGCTCAAAATGTGGCGATAGCGCGCGCGGGCTACGATTACGCGGCGCAGAATTTCGCTGCGTTTCCATGGAAGGCGACGAAAGGCGTCAAGCCGCTTGGAATCATCACCGGCAACCAAGCCGCCGCCATGGGCGGAGCGGCCGCCGGCGTGAAATTTTACGCGGCGTATCCGATGAGCCCGTCTACCGGCGTGCTAATGTGGATGGCCGCGCACGCGCGCGACCTCGGCATCATGGTTCGCCAGGTCGAAGACGAGATCGGCGTCATGAACATGGTGATTGGCGCGGCGCACACCGGTTGCCGCGCCATGTGCGCAACGAGCGGCGGCGGGTTTGCCCTCATGACCGAAGCCGTCGGGATGGCGGGAATGATTGAAACACCGATTGTTTGCATCGATGTGCAGCGCGCCGGACCGGCCACAGGCGTGCCGACCAAGACTGAACAAGGCGATCTCTGGCAGGTGCTCGGCGCAGGGCAAGGCGATTATCCCCGCATTGTTGTCGCGCCGACAAATCAGTTGGATTTGTTTCAGACGATTCCGGAGTTGTTCAACCTCTGCGACAAATACCAATGCCCCGGTCTGGTCTTGTCCGATCTGCTCATTTCCGAAGGAACCGCCAGCATCGATCCGGATGATCTGGACTTTGGAGTGAAGATCGACCGTGGCGAATTAATTTTGTCTAACGGGAATGGAAACGGCGCTAATCCTGCCAGCGGCTACAACGACAAGACGTATCTGCGTTACAAGAACACTGAGAGCGGAATTTCTCCGCGCTCGGTGCCGGGTGTGCCCGGACATATTTTCACCGCCGCGACCGATGAGCACGATGAAGACGGCACACTCATCAGTGATGAATTCACCAATCCGCAGAAGCGGCGGATGATGGTGGAGAAACGCGCGCGCAAAATGCAAGGCGCGATCAAGGACATCGCGCCGCCGAAACTCGTCGGTCCGGAAAACGCCGATGTCACGCTGGTAGGTTGGGGCTCAACCGAAGGCGTGATTCGTGAAGCGGTGGAAAAACTGGCGGGCGAAGAAGGCATCGTGGCCAATCAGCTCGCCATTAAATGGATCGTGCCACTGCACGCGGCCGAGATCAGCGACATTCTCGGGCGGAGCAAGAACGTGATTTTGGTTGAGAACAATCAGAGCGGCCAGTTCGCCCGTTATCTCCGGAGTGAAACCGGGTTCGATGCGCATGGTCACATCCGCAAGTACGACGGCGAACCGTTTATGCCGCATCACATTATCGAAGCAGTGAAAGCGCAATTGTCCGGTAAGACGCGCCTCTCCGTTCCTGTCCATGAAGTCAACGCCTAACGAACCATGAGCGCGCCAACTGCACCGCCCGCTACCACGGAAGCCGGCCAATTAACGAAAGAGACTTACCGCGGCCGGATCCATCCTGATTGGTGCCCGGGCTGCGGCGATTTCTCCGTGCTCGCCGCGCTGCAAACCGCGTTGTTCGAGTTGGAGTTGCAGCCGCATCAAGCATGCGTCATCAGCGGCATCGGCTGTTCATCGAATCTGCCCGGTTACGTTAATACTTATGGGATGCACACGCTCCACGGCCGCGCATTGGCGGTCGCCACCGGCGTGAGATGCGGCAACCACGAACTGAAAGTGATTTGCACCGGTGGCGACGGCGATGGTTACGGAATCGGCGGCAACCATTTTGTTCACACCATGCGGCGCAACGTCGATCTCACTTATATCGTGATGGACAACCAGATCTATGGTTTAACCACCGGCCAGGTTTCGCCCACCAGCGTCAAGGGGATGAAAACCAAAAGCACGCCCTACGGCAGCGTCGAAAACCCGATTAATCCGATCCCGATGGCGATCGTTGGCGGCGCGACTTATGTGGCGCGCGCTTTCAGCGGCAAACAGAAACACATGGTCGAAATGATCAAAGGCGCCATCCAACACAAGGGCTTCGCGCTGGTGGACGTTTTCAGTCCCTGCGTCACTTACAACAAGGACAACACTTACCAGTGGTTTAATCCGCGGGTAAAAATTCTTGAGGAACAAGGCCACGATCCGGC
>DATDFJ010000257.1:0-11926 GCA_036522675.1 Chthoniobacterales bacterium
GGCATGCCATTGGGCCGGCCGTAAACAATCGAGCCGTAAATCTGCTGCGGCTCGCTGCCGTAGATCCATTTCGCATCCATCAATGCCGGCCCCATTCCGCCGCCGCCGTGCGCGTGACACCCGACGCAGTTGTAAGCGAAATAAAGCTGCTCCCCCTGCGACATCGACCACGCGTTCTGATCGAACCAGGTCCGCACCCGCGCGGATTCGCCGTTTGGCGCCACACTCACTTGATAGCGACTCCGTTCCGCTTCCGAATACGACGACTGCGCAATCAGCGCGCGCTCCTCGCGTTTGCAGCCACAAAAATTCACCACAGAGATCACGGAGAACACGGAGAGAAAGCAGATTGTTTTCTGTCTCCGTGATCTCCGTGTGCTCTGTGGTGAAATCATGGGAGCGAAAACACGTAGAGCGTCCCGCCTTTGCTCGTGACCTTCGGTAGATCTTTCATCGCGTTGGCGAACCCGAGCGCGGCGGTCGGATCGCGTGTGTCGAGGTCGGCCGACACAACCAAGCCGGCCCATCCGCCGACCCCTGAAAGGATGGCGACGTATTGTCTGCCGTCGGGACCGAGAAACGTCGTCGGTTGTGCGACGATTCCCGAATCGGTTTTGAATTGCCAAAGCACTTCGCCGTTGCGCGCATCCACGGCTTTGAAGAATCCCTCCATCGTGCCGTAAAACGTCACGTCGCCCGCGGTGGCGAGCGTGCCGCTCCAGACCGGAAATTCTTCCTGGATCGCCCAAGCTTTTTTGCGCTGCACCGGATCCCACGCGCAATACTCGCCGCGTTTACCGCCGCCGTTGGCGTACATCTTTACATTCACGCCAAGATACGGGGTGCCTTCGATGTAACTGGCCCCGATCGCTTCATAGTCCATCGCCAGGTTCTGGTGTGGGATGTAGAGCAGATTGGTCCGCGGCGACCACGCGCACGGTTGCCAATTCTTTGCGCCTGCCGCGGCCGGCGCCACGTCGCGAATGACTTTGCCGATCTGCGGCGCCTTGTCTGGATTTGTGATGAGGCGGCCGCTTTTCAAATCGACGCCTTTGCTCGCGGTAATCCGGATGAACGGCGTCGCTGACAAAACTTCGCCGGTCGCGCGATCGAGCAGGTAAATGTAACCGTTGTGCTGCGCGCTGAGCAGGCATTTGCGCGGCTGACTGTCAATCGCAAGATCGACAATGACGTTCTCGTTCACGCCCTCGTGAGCGAATTCATCGTGTGGGTTCCATTGATAAAACCAGCGGGCTGCTCCCGTATCCGGATCGCGCGCAAACACGCCGCTCGTCCATTTGTTGGCGCCGGCACGCGGCTCCGGATTCCATGGCGCCGGGCTTCCGGTTCCATAAAAGATCAGGTTTTGCTCTGAATCGTACGCGATCCAGCCCGACACTGTCCCGCCGCCGATCTGCCAATGCTCCGGCGGCCATGATCTGACGCCAAGATCCTGGCCCCGATCATTCTCGTAAAACGGTTTGAACTCAGGACCGATGAGACAATCGCTGTCCGGCCCGGTGCTGTAGGCGCGCCATGCGATCGCGCCGGTGTTCGCATCGAGCGCGGCGAGCCAGCCGCGCACGCCGAATTCGCCGCCGGAACTTCCGACCAGGACTTTGTCGTGCACGACCAGCGGCGCCATTGTCGTGGTCTCGCCGCGATTGATCTCGCCGACTTTCGTTTTCCAAACCAATTTGCCGGTCGCGGCATCTACTGCGCAGACGTTGTCGTCCAGCGTGTTGAAGAAAATTTTGCCGTGGTCGAAAACACAGCCGCGATTGACGACGTCGCAGCACGCTGCGCCTTGCGCGGCCGCGGCCGGCTGTGGCTCGAATTTCCATTTCACCGCTCCCTTGTTTTTCAGGTCGAGCGCGTAGAGAACGTTCGGATATGGCGTCACGACGAACATTGTGTCGCCGACAACGATCGGCGCCCCTTCCTGCCCCTTGTTCACGCCGGTCGAAAACGTCCACGCCACGCGCAGATCCTTGACATTGTCGACCTTGATCTGATCGAGCGCGCTGTAACGGGTGTTCTGAAAATTTTTGGCCGGCATCGTCCATTGGCTTTCCTCGTTAGGCGGAGTCGCCGACGGCGACGGCTGCGCCGCGCCGCCAGCGATCGCGCTGAGCCAAAATAGTGCGAGCACGGCGACGCGATCGAGAGTGGTCATCCAAAAAACAAACGCCCTTCCGCGATGGAGCGGGCGTATGTCTTTATGAGTAAAGCCATGTTGTTCCGTCGCTTAGCCGTTGTATTTGCGCTCGCGTTGAGCGTCACCGGCTGCGGCGGGGTTTCGCAACGCGAGATCGAACAGACACGGCAGTCGCTGCGTTCCTGGATAACGTCGCTCGATTTTGCCGCGCAACAGCACGCCGCGCATCGCGTGCCGTCGCGGTTTTTGCCGCAGCTCCTAAAGAGCGCGACCCAAACACTTGAGCGCGAACGCCGCAAGATCGACAATGCTGCGCCCGAGCAGCGCGCCGAAGTTGCACCGCTTGCGAAGCAACTCGAATCGAAAATTCGCGACCAACAGGCGCGACTCGCGCGCGCGCGAACCAAATGAAGTCGAGCCAGATTTTCCAAGTCGCGCTCGGCATCGTCACGAGCGTCGGCGGCTTTCTCGAAGTCGGTTCAATTGCGACCGCCGCGCAGGCCGGCGCGGCATTTGGGTTTCAACTCCTCTGGCCGATCGCGCTCGGGACGCTTTGTCTGATTTTTCTGATCGAAATGGCCGGACGCCTCGCCGCAGTCAGTCATCACCCGCTGCCGTCTGTCGTGCGCGAACGCTTCGGTGTCCATTTTTTCGCACTGCCGTTGCTTGGCGAGACGGTGATTGATTTTCTCGTGCTCGCATCCGAGATCGGCGGCGTCTGTCTCGGTCTGCAATTGCTCACCGGAATTTCATTTTTCTGGTGGGCGTTGCCGGTCGCGTTCGTGATTTGGCTGCTGCTGTGGCGCGGCACGTTCGGCATGATCGAATACGGCGTCTCCGTCCTGGGCTTGATCACGCTCGTGTTCGTCGTCAGCGCAATGAAAACGCATCCGCCGCTAGACTCGATCGCGCGCGGTTTGCTGCCATCCCTGCCGGTCCATGACAAGGCGCATTACTGGTTCATCGCAGTCAGCATTATTGGCGCGACGATCAGCCCCTACCTCGTGAACTTTTATTCCTCCGGCGCGGTCGAGGACAAGTGGAGCGAAAAAGATCTGGTGCCGAACCGGATCACGGCGGCGCTCGGCATGTCATTTGGCGGAATGACTTCGATGGCCGTGCTCATCACCGCGGCGATGGTGCTGCAGCCGCGCGGGGTTCGGATTGAAAGTTACGAACAAATTCCGCTCGCGGTGACCGCACCGCTCGGCATTTGGGGTTACCGCATTTTCGGCGCCGCGCTCGTCATCGCGTGTTTCGGCGCGGCGCTCGAGCTCAGCCTGGACATGGCTTATGTCTACTCGCAGGGACTGGGCTGGAATTGGGGCGAGAACGTTCGGCCGACTGACGCGAGCCGGTTCAGCCTCGTCTACACAGTTTTCATCTTCGCGGCGTGCATGCCGATCGCAGTCGGCCTCGATCCGCTCAAGCTCACCATTTTTTCCATGGCGATCACGACCCTTTTTCTCCCCCTTATGGCCCTCCCATTTCTTGTCGTCATGAACGACAAAAAATATCTGCGCAACCACACGAACAGCCGCGTGAGCAACATTCTGGTCTGCGTCGTCATTCTGCTCGCGTCGACTGTCGCTTTGGTTGCGATCCCGCTCGAAATTTTCGGAGCCGAATAAATGGCTGCGCAATCCAGAAAGCTGCGACTCATCCGCGACGTGCTCGATAAATTGCTCGTCGATCGCGACGGCGTTCCGCTCGGGCGCGTTGATGGAATCGTGCTCATAATCGGCGGTAAAGATTCGCGCCCGCGCGTCGCACAAATTGAAACCGGTCTCGCCACGCTCGCTCGCCGACTAAGCGGGCGGTTTGCGCGGGAGCTTCACTGGCTCGTGCGCAAGCTTCGTCTGCGCTGGCGCCGTCCGGTCCGGACTCCGTGGTCGAAAATCGAGTCGCTCGGCCGAGAGCTGAAGCTCGATATTTCTGCGGACAACTCACGGCTGCTCGAGCGCGAACACTGGCTGCGCGACCACGTCGTTCGCCGCATCCCCGGCAACGGAATGAAGAGCCGCAAATGAAACCACGCCGGATCCACGCTGAGCACTTGCTTGGTCGCGTCGTCTACGATGTAGACGGCCGCAAAGTTGGTCGCATCGAGGAAATTGAAGTCGAGCAGACGAGTCGCGGCTGTTACGTCGATTCGTTCGTGCTCGGCTACACCGGCGTGCTCAAGCGCTTGTCCATCCGGGGAATCGGCCCGCTTTTTTTTCCAGCGCTCGTCACGAAAGCCGAGGAGCGAGCCCGCGGTATTCCGTGGGATAAGATCGACATCTCCAATCCAAAACGGCCGCGCCTCCGCTGTCGTCGCGACGAATTGTGAGGCGATGGGAATCATTATCCTGCTTTGATGAAGCTGATGTCGCCGCTGCGCTCGAGGCGGGCGATTTTGATCTTGGTGACGTCTTCAGTTTGCGCGTCCAACCGCAGGTCTTCCTCGAGATCGTGATCGGAGATCAGATTGCGTCGCATCGCGTCGGGCTGGACGCGCCCATTTTCGATAACGATCGCCGGGCAGCCTTTGATGATTTTACCAAACGTATGCGATCGGCAGGCGATCCAACCGAAAATGCGATGCAAAAAAACAAGAACAAAGCTGCAGCCAATTGAAGTGAAAAAACCGGCGCTTCCGTTGATGGCGCGCGAAAGCACCGACGCGATAATGACGAGCAGGATCGCGTCAAACGCGGTTTTCTCAGCAAGGGAGCGTCTGCTGCTCAATCGCACCATCACGAGAGTGAAAAGAAAAATGACGACGCCGCGCACTGATACTTGCAACAAAGTTAAATCCTTCGGCTCGATCCCGAGCCCCAGAAGCGGTCCTAAGAAATCGTAGATTGCATTCATAACTCCAAAAATCTTATCGCCACAAAAAAGCCGGCCGAGTGCATGTCGATCTTGCCAACGAGCAAGAATAAATCTGTCGACCGGGCCGGGTGCGTTCCATTTGTGAAGAAAATGAACGGGAGGATTTATGGCTCGAGGAAGCAAAAAGAAATACACGTCCAAACAAAAGCGCAAAGCACATAAGATCGAGAAGGGCTACAAGAAGCGCGGCGTGAGCAGTAAGGAAGCCGAACGCCGCGCGTGGGCTACTGTGAACAAAAAGAGCGGCGGCGGCAAAAAAGGCGGTCGCAAAAAGAAGCGCCGCTAATCGCGCGGCGTGCGAGCGCGCATGTCCCACAAGAACAAGTCCGAACCGGTGCTGCCCACCAGGCATGGCCGCGGCGCCCGCACCCGTTACGGTGCGCGCCCCGGCAACAGACCAGGCACTCGGCGCAGCTCGGGTAAAAAACCGAGCGCGACGAATCTTAGCCACGGCGGCGGGAGCGCGGCAACTAGCGCGCGGGATTTACGCGGGCAGAGCAAATCGAAAAGCCGGCGCGGAAGTTAAATAAATAGTGGGACGACACAGAGATCGTCCCTCCAAGATCGACCCGCCTCTGTCACGCTACGGCCGGCAGGCAGTTACTTCTTGCCCCGTCCGGTTTTGGCCTGCAGTTCTTCGATTTTTTTTGACGCTTCGGCTTTAGTCAGTTGTTCATTGAATTCCTCGCCTGCTTCGCGGCAAAGCGTTTGCAGGTAGGAACGCTGCGGGCCGGTCATCGGTTCTTCGCCGGTGGCCCATTCATCCGGGTCCTTCTCTGGATTTTGCATCGCCTCTGTAGGCTCGTCGGGTGTCATCAAACAAGATTCGCCGCAGCCAGCGCGAGCGGATTTGTCAGCGGCAGGGCCGCACTTGCGCAGCAAAGTTTCGCGTGGCAATAAGAGCACGCTCGCGCCAATTCAGGTGCAGAGGTAAAGATCGACCAACCGCATGCCGACCGTTCCGCCACCAACACGCGATGCCGCTGTGGAAACGCGGTTTTTCTGGGAAAGATTCAAGGCCCAAATTGCCGCAGTACTTGTTCTCGCGCTGCTCGGGATTGTCGGTTTCGCCGGTTACACGCTGTATTCGCAACGGCGCGAGGCGGCCGCCTCAGCCGCGCTCGCCGACGCGAAAACGGCCCCGGATCTGCGAGGCGTGATCGAGCGTTACGGAAATACGCGCGCGGCAGCCAACGCCTATCTGTTACTCGCCGATTCGCAACGCAATGAAAAGAAATTCGCCGAGGCAAACGCGACGCTGCAGGTGTTCACCGACAAATATCCCAAGCACGAGTTGGTCACGACCGCGCGACTGGCGATGGCGGCGAATCTCGAGTCGATGGACAAACCGGACGAAGCCCTGGCTCTTTACCAACGAACGGCCGCGAGTTATCCGAATAGTTTTAATGCCCCGCTCGCACTTCTGTCGCAAATCCATCTGCTCCGCGCCAAAAACAAAGTCGAGGAGGCGCGGATAGTTTGTGAAAAAATTCTAACTGATTATCGCGAAAGTTATTGGGCGAGCGAAGCGGCGCGACAATTGCGCACGCTGAAACCGCCCCCCAGTGTGGCCAAGCCGACGCCAGCCGCGAGCGGTCCGGCACTTTTGGCGCCACCGAGTCCGGTCTCGGCTGCGCCGACCCCGGGCGCACCAGCCGCACCTCCTGCTCCGCCTCCGCCGAAACCAGAGAAGCCGAGATAGCTGTGGCGGCAGGCGTATCGCCCGCCAATCCTGCGTCGCAGCCGACATGGCTGCCGCTAGAGAATTAGCGTTTCGAAAACTGGAATCGTTTGCGCGCGCCTGGTTGTCCGGATTTTTTCCGTTCCTTCATCCGCGGATCGCGCCGAAGGAGTCCGTCGGCTTTGAGTGTGCCGCGCAAATTCGGGTCGACCTGGATCAGGGCGCGGGCGATCGCGAGACTGACGGCGCCGGCCTGGCCAGCGATGCCGCCGCCGGTGGCGTTGATCGAAAGGTCGTAGGCGTTGACAACCTTGGCCGTTTGCAATGGCTGAAGCACGGCGTTCTGCAACGGCACGGTCGGAAAATAATCCTCAAAGCTGTGGCCGTTGATGTCGATCTTGCCGCTGCCGGGCGTGAGTCGAATCCGCGCGACTGCGGTTTTGCGTCGACCGGTGGCAATGAATTCCTGCGTCTGAGCCATGGAGAATGAATCGATCAGCTGATTTTTACCGGCTGTGGCTGTTGTGCGGCGTGCGGATGGGAATCGCCGCGATAGACCTTGAGCTTGCGATAAACCGCCCGACCGAGGCGGTTGTGCGGAACCATGCCGCGCACCGCCCGTTCGACCAGCAACTCCGGATGACGCGCCCGCCGGGCTCGGACACTCTCGGATTTGTGGCCGCCCACGTATCCGGAAAAGCTCATATAGCTCTTCTGCTCTTCTTTTTTTCCGGTCAGCCGCACTTTCTCGGCATTAATCACGATAACGAAGTCACCAGTATCGACATGCGGAGTGAAGATGGTCTTCTCTTTGCCACGCAACAGCTTTGCTGCCTTGACGGCGACGCGGCCGAGCACCTGGTCCTTGGCGTCGATGACCCACCACTTGCGCGGGACCTCTCTGGCTTTGGCAGAAAACGTTTTCATCGGGCTGACAAAGGGGGCACGAAAAGTAGAGGAACGCGACCTCGTGTCAACCGTCCAGTCGACACGAAACGCGTCCCTGCTTGCTATAAATTAGTGGCCGCTGTGGCCGTTAAAATATCTTTAGCCTTCGGGTTCGCCGCCAGCGCCGCCGCGCCCGTGGCCTTCGTGCCCTTTTGGCATCTTGTCGAGGATCGGCTTGAGTGAGGGATCGACTTTGAGCATGGCGGCATCCAGCGCTTCTTTGAATTCTTTTTGCGCCGCCTGCGCCTTCTCACGTGCCGACGAGACGGCAGGATCATTCATCGCCTGCCGACGCGCGTTCATAACTTTCTGGCGCTCTTCCGGCGTGAGATTGCCCATTTGTCCGCCACCCCCGGCTCCTCCCCCGCGCTGTCGGCCCCCACCTTGACTATAGGCGACGGGCGCGATTTGCAGCGCTGCGGCTAAAATCGATATCGTAAGCAACATTTTCATTCTCATGCGCCGCATCATACTCAGGCTGGCAGCCGAGTAAAGGCGGCAAAATGGCTGCTGGTCATTTTGATCGGGCGAGTTAATCGTTGCTCGCCATGGCAACTGCCGGCTCCGAAAAAAGTGCGATCACTCCGCGGCGCGACGAAGATTTTCCCGAATGGTACCAGCAGGTCGTGCGCGCGGCCGAATTAGCTGAGCCTTCGGACGTGCGCGGCTGCATGGTGATTCGGCCGTGGGGCTACGGCATCTGGGAAAACATGCAGCGTCAACTCGACGCGATGTTTCGCGCCACTGGCCATCGTAACGCCTATTTCCCGCTCTTCATTCCGCTGAGTTATTTCGCCAAGGAAGCCGAACACGTCGAAGGCTTCGCCAAGGAATGCGCGGTCGTCACCCATTCCCGATTGGAAGTCAACGCCGAGGGAAAGATGAAACCGGCGAGCGCGTTGAGCGAGCCGCTCGTCGTCCGACCCACAAGCGAGACCATCATCGGCGCAACCTACGCGAAATGGGTGCAATCGTACCGCGACCTGCCCATTCTCATCAACCAATGGGCCAACGTCGTGCGCTGGGAAATGCGGCCACGGTTGTTTTTGCGCACCACCGAATTCCTTTGGCAGGAAGGCCACACGGTTCATGAAACCGAGGCTGAAGCACGCGAGGAAAGCAAGCGCATGCTGGAAGTCTACGAAACATTCGTGCGCGATCATTGCGCGATTCCGGTCTTCAGCGGCGAAAAATCGGAGAGCGAAAAATTTCCCGGCGCCGTGCAAACGCTGACGCTCGAAGCAATGGCGCAGGACCGCAAAGCCATCCAGGCCGGAACGTCGCATTTTCTCGGGCAAAACTTCGCGCGGGCCAGCGGCATCCAGTTTCAGAGCCGCGAAGGCAAGCAGGAGTTTGCCTGGACGACGAGCTGGGGTATGACCACGCGTATGGTCGGCACCGTTGTCATGGTGCACGGCGACGACGATGGTCTTGTCCTAGCTCCGCGCATCGCGCCCACGCAAATCGTCATCCTACCGATCACGCCGAAAGAAGAAACGCGCGCGAAAGTCTTGGAAGCCTGCGACAAAGTCGCCGCGGAATTGCGCAACCAACGATTTGTCGATACTGCGATCGAAGTCGAAGTCGATCGCCGCGACATCGGTGGCGGCGTCAAAAACTGGGAATGGATCAAGAAAGGCGTGCCGCTGCGGGTGGAGCTGGGGCCGCGCGATCTGGACAAGAATTCCGTGGCCGTGAGTCGGCGCGATCGGGCGGTGAAAGCAAAGGAGTTCGTGCCGACCAGCGAATTTGTGGAGCGCGCGCCCGAGATTCTGAACTCGATCCAGGAAAACCTTTACGAGCGCGCGAAAAAGTTCCGGGACGAGAACACGCGCAAGATCGATAATCGCGACCAGTTCTACGAGTTCTTCACACCGAAAGACGAGAAACCGCAAATCCACGGCGGTTTCGCGCTCGCGCATTGGAACGGCTCGCGCAAAGTCGAGGAGCAAATCAAAAACGAGCTCAAAGTGACGATCCGCGTTATCCCTCTCGACACTTCAGCCGAGGCCGGTCGCTGCATTTTCACGGGAGAGCCAAGCGCGCGTCGGGTTGTTTGGGCGAAGTCATATTGAGCGCGCTTGTCGCCGGGTCGAGCGAGCGATAAGCTGACGCAACCCCGATGAAGTCCTCGTTGGAAGCGCCGGAAAAACAAGTCGCCGAGGAAACCACCGTGAAGCCGGCGACGCCGCCGGCTTCGGTCATCGACACTTCCAAGATGTCGAAGGGCAAGCGCGAAGCACTCGAGCTTGCCGAAGCCTCGCGGGATCCCCTCGATGAACGCGGCAGTTTCGCCAGCAATCTGTTCATCGGTCGCTATGATTTCGACCGGATTTTTCCCTGGCCGGAACAAAGCGCGGAGGATCGACAAGCTGGCGCGGATTTTCTCGCCAAGCTCAAAAATTATCTGCGCGACAAAGTCGACGCCGATGAAGTCGATCGCACCGGCGAGATTCCGCAGGAGAATATTAACGACTTGTTCGAGCTCGGCGCGTTCGGCGTAAAAATTCCGCGCGAGTTCGGCGGGCTTGGTTTGTCGCAGGTCAACTACGGTCGCGCCGCGATGTTGCTCGGAAGTTGGGACGAAAATCTGACCGCGCTGGTTTCCGCGCACCAATCGATCGGCGTGGCACAGCCGCTGTTGTTGTTCGGCACCGATGAACAAAAGAAGAAATATCTTCCTCGTGTCGCGCGCCATGAGATCTCCGCGTTCGCCTTGACCGAATGGAACGCCGGGTCGGATCCGGCAAACATGAGTTGCCGCGCCGATCCGACTGAGGACGGCTCCGCGTTCATCCTGAACGGCGAAAAGCTTTGGTGCACGAACCTGATCAAAGCCGGCGTGCTCGTCGTCATGGCGGTCACGCCGCCGAAGATCGTCAACGGTCGCGAACGCAAACAAATCACTGCGTTCATCGTGGATGTCGACTGGCCCGGTGTGGAGATCACCTATCGCTGCCGGTTCATGGGCTTGCGCGCGCTTTACAACGGCATCGTGAAGTTCACGAACGTGCGCGTCCCGCGCGAAAACATGATCGCCAAGGAAGGCCAGGGGTTGAAGGTCGCGCTCACAACGCTAAACACCGGCCGGCTCACTATTCCCGCCGCGTGCGTCGGCTTATCGAAACGGTTACTCGAGATTTGCCGCAAATGGGCGAGCGAACGGATTCAATGGGGCGGCCCGATCGGCAAACATTCCGCTATCGCGGGCAAGATCGCGGAAATGGCTGGCAACACTTTCGCCATGGAAGCGATCACGTTCCTGACTTCTGCGTTGGTCGATCGCAAAGCCGGCGATCTCCGCATCGAGACGGCCATGTGCAAAATGTGGTCGACGGAAACGACCTGGAAAATTTCCGACGATGCCATGCAAGTGCGCGGCGGTCGCGGTTATGAAACGGCGCAATCACTGGCCGGCCGCGGCGAAGAGGCTATCCCGGTCGAGCGATTCCTGCGGGATTGCCGCATCAACCTTATTTTCGAGGGGTCGAGCGAAATTATGCGATTGTTCATTGCGCGCGAAGCGCTCGATCCGCATCTCAAAGTCGGCGGCGCAATCTTCAACACACAATTGTCGATGTCGGAACGCGCTAAAGCCGTTTTCAGCTCCGGAAAATTTTACGCCGGCTGGTATCCGAAACAGTGGTTGCCACACGGCCCGGGCAAGATCGACAATCTGCACGACGACTTGCAGGCGCACGTCAGTTACGCCGCGCGCGCGAGCAAACGATTGGCCCGTGGTCTGTTTCACGCGATGGCGCGCTTCGGCCCCAAGCTTGACCGCGAGCAATTGCTGCTCTCGCGCTTCGTCGGCATCGCCAGCGAATTGTTCGCGATGAGCGCGACCTGCTCGTTCGCTCAGCACAAGATCGACATCGGCGAGCCGGCCAGCGAAATCCTCTCGGTCGCCAATTATTTCTGCCGCTCGGCGCGATTGCGCATTGATCATCATTTCGCCGGCGCCGCCCGCAACGCCGATAAGCGCGGTTACGAGCTGACGCAGGAGCTGCTCGCCGGAAAACACGAGATGCTGCGAGGCGGCATTGTCTGAATCGTAGCTGGCGTCGGCGTCGGCGGCGGCAAAACTGCGACACGTTTAAGCTCATGCCGCGCCGAGACGGCGGCAGCGACAACGCTGCTGGCACTGCGCGTGCTCAACCAAGCCGCGTGTTTCCATTTGTTCTGCTCGCGGTCGCAGTTTTGTGCGCACTGATCTCGCGCGCGCTGCTCGTCATTGCCGCCGCCGGCATCAGCGGCTGGTG
>DATDFJ010000258.1:0-12776 GCA_036522675.1 Chthoniobacterales bacterium
TTTGGCGACCTGCATCTTTACAACAACCACCTCGACCGGGCGCGCGAACAGTTGACTCGCGAGTGCCGGCCTTTGCCGCGGATGAAATTGAATCCGCGGGTCAAAAATATCAGCGACTTCACGTTCGAAGACTTCGAGCTCCTCGGCTACGAGCCGCATCCGTCGATCAAAGCGCCGATCGCGGTCTAACCGCGCGGCGGCCGGAAAATTCGCGAAATCAGCGTGGTCAATTCGGTTTGGCGGGGAAAGTGCTTTTCAGTATTTGCAAGAATATCGATGATCGATATAAAGTGGCCGCCAATGAAAACGACACAAACAAATTCATTCCTCATCGTCATCTTCGCGCTGGCCTGCTTTGCGTTCTTACCGAGCGTTCAGGCGGCCAAACCGACCCCCACGCCTGCGCCATCGCCGACAGCTACCTGGGGACTCAACGGTACTTCGGCCTATTACAACAATGGCAACGTTGGAATCGGAACTTCTTCGCCATCCAATGCGCTATCCGTCCTTGGCGCAGCCGATTTCTCGACCTCAATCTTGTCACCGGTGTTTGCTGCCTTGCCTGGCAGCGGCAACAGCGTTTCGCTGCGTGCGAATGACACCACCGATACCCAAAATGGCGGCTCGGTGAACATAACTGCCGGCAATTCGATGAACGCATCGCCCGGAGGAACGGTTGCCATGGCAGCGGGCGCATATGGCGGTTTGACCGGCGCCAGAATCGATCTCCGCTCATACACGCTTGGAGGTGATGTCGTATTAAGCACGACCTCAAGGGGTACACTTGGTGGATCAACCGTTGATGTGCGGCCTCCTCCTGATAACTTGACGTGCGGTTCCGTGGTGCTAAGCGGCGGAAGTTCCGACAGCGCGACCGGTGGCCCCATTATCCTAAACGCCGGCAACGGTGGAGGCGATCCCTTTTACCAAGGTGGTAAGATCGTCATAAATGCCGGCTCCGGGTCGGCGGGTTCCGCGAATGGCACGATTCAGTTGCAAATCGGCGGCGCCGACGTGCTGAGGGTAGACCCCTCTGGGAATGTGGGCATTGGGACAACAGCTCCAACGGCGACTCTTGATGTCAATGGCGACGTCGCCGTCTCAGGCGATGCGACGATTGCCGGCATACCGGCGACGGCAGTTGCAGGGCAAGCAGTATTTGTCGACGCGAATGGTCAACTTGGCGTCACAGGCTCCTCGGCACGATTCAAGGAGGATATTAAACCGATGGACCAGAAGAGCGAAGCTATCCTTTCCCTTCGGCCGGTCACCTTCAAATACAAGAAACAGATGGACGCGAAAGGTCGCCCGCAGTTCGGCCTCATCGCCGAGGAAGTGGAGAAAGTCGACCCCGATCTCGTGTTGCGCGACGCTGAGGGCAAACCGTACACCGTGCGTTATGAGGCGGTGAACGCGATGATGCTCAATGAGTTAATCAAGGAGCATCGCATCGTGGAGGAACAGCAGAAGCAGATCGAGAAAGTGTCGGCGCAGTTGAAGGAGCAGGCGTCAATGCTTCAGAAAGTGAGCGCGCAAATGGAATTAATGCGCTCGGCGCCGAGCACGGTAGCGAAAAATCGATAAGGCAACGTATTTTGCAAAATATTTGGCGAGCGCCCGGCGCGGCGGGCGCTCGCCGGAAACTTTTCCCCGCGACACGGGTTAAAGAGTTTGTGCGAGGGGTGATTGGGTTGGTCATTCTGGTGTGCGCGACCGCGCTGCTGCGGGCGCAAACGGCGGTGGAAATTGATCTGCGGCGGCAAAGGGCAGCGCTGATCAAAAACGGTGAGGTGGTAATGACCACTCCGATCGCGAGTGGGCGATATGGGCATCTGACGCCAACCGGATCGTTTACGGTTCTCGAGAAGGAGATGAACCATTACTCGTCGATGTACGGGAAGATCGTGGATCGCTATGGGAACACGATCGTAGCCGACGCGGACGCGGACATGCGCGTGCCGGCCGGCGGCAAGTTCATCCCGGCGCCGATGCGCTATTTCATGCGCTTTGAGGGCGCGAACGGGATGCACGCCGGCTATTTGCCGGGTTACCCGGCGTCGCACGGTTGCGTGCGTTTGCCGGAGCAAAACGCGATTGCGTTTTTCAATTCGGTCGATGTCGGCACGCCGGTCACAGTGTTCGGCACGACGCCGCGTAGCGGTTATTCGGAAGGTTCGCAGTGGTTCATGCGACGGAATGATCGTGTTTATGATCCGCGTTACGGGCCATATTACGATCCGCGGTATCGCTGGCCGTGGTCGCGTTGAGGACACTGTAGAGGCGCGCGTATCGCCTGCGAAGTAAACCACAAAAAGCAGCCGACACGGCTGCCGCTACAGAACTGTCGATCTTACGGGCGCTGCTCGGCAGGTTTGGCCCCGTTGGTGCTCGCCGTTTTCGGCCCGCGCGAAAGATCGACAAGGTCGGCCAGGATGTTGAGCGATTCGTCGCGCTCGGGATCGATTACCGGGTCCTTGGTGTCGTCTTCGGGCTGGACGGTGTCGGATTGATCATCCGGCGCGGCTTCAGCCGAAACTTTTGCCGGAATACCTTTGGCGCGAGCCTCGGCGAGTTTGCCCGGATACATGATCAACTGCAGGTTCGGTTTGTCGACCGTGTCGAGTGTGACGCGATAAACGCGCGGTTCTTCATCGTGTCGGGCGAGGCGTTCCTTCGCGCGCGTCTCCTTGCGCAACTTGTCATCCTGAAGTTCTTTGCGCCGCGAGTCTTCGTTCAACGAAATCCGATTGTCTTTAATTTTCTGCTGGAGCCGCTGCATGTCTTCCATGACGTAGCGAAACTCCGAATCGTTCTGGACTCGCTCAGCCGAGCGGCGCTTGAGCTGATCGATAAAGAGCGAATGCGTATCGGTCCATTTCGTAAATCGCGCCGGCGATACTTCGTCGTAAGGCAGACAATTCTTTAACGCGCCTTCACCGAACTCGGGCAGATCGGTCAAACTCGGGAGCACGATGTCGGAGGCGACGCCGTGGAGCTGGGTCGAACCGCCGGCGACTCGATAGAATTTCTGGATCGTGAGCTTGAGCGCGCCATCATCGGGCGAGCGGCTGCCGAGCAAGGACGTAAAGCGCCCGATTTCGAGAATCGTTTGCACGGTGCCTTTGCCGAAGGTGTTTTGATCGCCAACGACCACGGCGCGTCCGTAATCCTGCAGGGCGGCAGCGAAAATCTCGCTCGCCGAAGCGCTCTGACGGCTGGTCAAAACAACCATCGGCCCGGTGTAAACAATGCCGTTATCAGGATCGCTCGAAACGACAATGTTACCGTTTGAGCCTTTCGTCTGCACAATCGGGCCCGACTTCAAAAACAGGCCGGTGAGCGAGATCGCTTCTTCGAGCGAGCCGCCGCCGTTGCGTCGAAGATCGACAACGAGGCCGGCGATATTTTCCTTCTTCAGGCGTTTGAGCAACGCGAGCACGTCGCGCGTTGTGCTCTTGGAATGCCGGTCCATATCGGCGTAGAACGAGGGTAAAGTGAGCCAGCCAAGTTTTACCGGGTTACCTTCGCTGTCGTTTTTGAGGATAATGTCGGCACGAGCTTCCTGATCTTTGAGTTTGATTTCATCGCGCACTAGCTCGACCGCTTTCCGCTTCGATGGATCGGCCGCGTCAGAGGGGATAACGAGCAGGCGCACGTGCGTGCCTTTTTTGCCGCGGATCATCTCGACGACCTTGTCGAGTCGCATCTCGCGAACATCAACAAACTCGCCGGGGCCTTGGGCGACCGCGGTGATCCGGTCACCTACTTTTAAGCGGCTATCGACCTGCGCGGGCCCCCCGGGCACAAGGCTTTCGATCTTGGCGTAACCATCTTCGCTGCGCAGCATCGCGCCGATGCCGACGAGCGACAGGCCCATGTTGATGCTGAAATTCTTGAGGTCGGCTTTGCTCAGATATTCCGAATGCGGATCGTATGTTTGCGCGAGCGCGTCGAGGTACAGCTTGACCTGTTCGCCTCGGTCTTCTTCGTGCACGGTCCGGGCGAGCCGATCGTAGCGGCGCGCAACCAATTGCGGCCCGGGCTCGATGGGGTGTTCACTCAATTTTTCCTGTAACAACTCATTGGTGATCCGGGCCCCCCAGAGCTGATCGGCTTCGGCTTCATCTTTTGGCCAGGGCGCTTTTTGCCGGCTCAAATCGATCGTGCCGTCGGTAGCAAAATTGGGCGGCTGCTTGAGAAACTCTTTGATTTTGGCGACGCGGTCATCGACGCGGCGGGTGTAAAGATCGTAGATCTCGTAGGCTGGCTTGAGATTGCCAAGCAAAACATCGTCGCCGAGCGCGGTGCCGTACTTAGTGTTGAGCGCATCTATATCTTTCTGCGTAAAAAACAGATGGCTGTAATCGAGCAACTCGAGATAGGTCTGAAGAAATCGGCGCGAAATGGCATCGTTCAGAGGCTGGTGCGTGTAATGGCCTTCCTCGAGCAGCCGACCGACGGAGATACAGATTTGGTCGAGATCGGATTTGGCCTGAACGGGCTGAGGTGCAGCCGTGCTGAGAAGAACGGCGGCCGGAAGGGCGAGAAAAACACCGAAACGTAGTTTCATGGAAGGCGCGGGCTCCCAAGGTCGCAGGGTTTGTGCCCAAAGGCAACCGTGGAGCGAAAATTCACAGGTGAAGTGTGAGACAATTGCGACACGCGATCATTCAAAATGAGTTGTCAGTCGAACTGCTGAATGGTGTATCCGTCGATGCCTGAGCCCGAATTGGCCCTCATCATGCGCTCGATTACAGTCTGAACAGCAGTGAACTACGAAAGCTTTTGCGGCGGCATTTTTGAGACGAACTGCTACCTCGTGCACGCGCCGGAGGGCGCGATCCTGTTCGACGCCCCCGATGGCGCCTGCGAGTGGCTCGAAAGCGGCGGCGTCGAACTGAAGCTGCTCTTGCTCACGCATGGCCATATCGATCACGTCCAGGCCGCGGCGCGGATCAAGCGGCGGTTCGGGTGTCAGCTCGGTTGCAGCAGCGAAACCGTACCTATGATTTCAGACCGCGACTTTTTTCGCGGGTTCGGTTTCGAGCTGGAGATTGAGCCGGTCAACGCCGACTTCACGATCAGCGAAACGCCGGCGCGGAATTTTCTTGGCCTCGATTTGCAGGTCCTGGAAGTGCCCGGCCATTGTCCGGGCAGTCTTTGTTTTTTCTCGCGCGAAAATCAACTGCTCATCGGCGGGGACGTGCTTTTCGCCGGAGGCGTTGGCCGCTGGGATCTTCCCGGCGGAGATGTCGATCTTTTGTTCGGCGGGATCAGACAAAAATTGTTTCCGCTCGGAGATCCGGTGACGGTGCTGCCGGGTCACGGGCCGGCGACGAAAATCGGGACTGAGCGCCTAACGAATCCGTTCCTCGCGTAGTTTACAAACGCACGCGGCGAGCTGTTCGAGCGCTGGAAGCGCAGAAACGATGGCGCAGAGCGATTTCATCGCCGCCGGAATGTGCTGGAGGAAGTGCTCGTGGCCTTTGACGAGGCCGAGAAAACCGTAGGCGCCGAGGGCCTGCACGAGGCGTTGCATTGCGCAGAGACGCAGCGTCTCGCGGAAATCGTGGCTGACTTTGCCGCCGCAGTAGTAGGCGAGTAATTCGTCGCGTTCACCGTCGCCAAGATCGACATATGGATCGTAAAGCAACGAAGCCAGGTCGTATTGGGCCAGGCCCGGTCGCATGCCCTGGAAGTCGATCAGGTAAGCCTGACCATTGCGCATCATGATGTTTTGCGATTGGAAATCGCGATGGACGAGAAGCCGGGCTTGCGCGCCGAGATGCTGGGCGACTTCGCCTAGCGCCGGCAACGCGGAGAGTGCGGCGAGCTCGTCATTGTCGATCTTGAAATAACGGCCGAGGCAATTTTCAAAAAAATAACTTTGTTCCCAGAGATAAAGTGCGGCGTTGAATTCGGCGGGCAAACGTTCGCGCATCTCCTCGCAAATCGATTCGGGCAAGCGATGCAACTTTAGGATTTCATCGATCGCCGATTCGTAAAAGGCGCGCCGCACCATCCACGGCTCGGCGCGATAGCTAAAGAGGTCGCGTTCGCCAAGGTCTTCGATCCAAATCAATCCTTCATTGGGATCGTGGAAATAAATTTTCGGTGCGCGAATGCCGTGCCCGGCGAGGAATTGAGCGATCTCGACGTAGTGCCGGTTCTCTTCGCGCTCCAGATTGTATTTCACCAGGATCAACGTTTGCTCGGCCGAGCAGCAGATCCGATAAAAGCGGCGGTCGGAGCCACCCTTTTCGATCGGCGTGATCTCTACCTTGTCGAAATCGACGCGGGGGAAATGCAGGCGGGTGCGGCGAAGCAGGAGATCGGTGGTCATTGAGTCAGATGTCGATGTTGCGATGCGCACCGGCGACTTTGCGGTGGGAGCGGACGATACAGTTTTGGAGTCTGCTTTGTGAAGCAATTTTTACACCGGGCCACAAGATTGTGTCCTGCAAAGTCGCACCGGCGCCGACCGCACAATCGCGACCAACAACAGAACAACCGCGCACTTCGGCATTTGACTCGACGACCGCCGTCTCGTGCACGCGCGCTTTCCAATTTCCGTCCTCGACCGGATAGCTCGGGAATTCCAATTCTTGCAAGTCGCGATGCAGTTGCAGGTAGGATTCGCGATTGCCGACGTCCCACCAATTTCCCTCGTCGATCATGAGGCCGCCGATTTTTTCCAGGCGAATCACTTCGATAAAATGCGGAATGACTGAACGTTTAACTCCGCGCTCGAGAAGATCGACAAATGCGCGCTCGACAATGTAGATGCCAGTGAAAATGAAGTCGTGGGAGGCGGCGGTGCCAAGCGCGTTGCTAATATCAGTGATGCGGCCCGTCTTCGAATCAAACGCGATGTGTTTTGGCCCTCGCCCGGAGCGCAGCGCGAGCGTGACCATGTTGCCGGCGCGAGAGTGATTGTCGATTAAAGGCGCGAGCGGCAGATCGCTGAGAATGTCTCCGTTGTAGACCAGCAGTGATCCCTCGCCTAACGAGTCGGCAATGTTCGCGATCCCGCCCGCCGTCTCGAGCAATTCCGGCTCGTGCGAAAATTGGATCCGCCGATCGCGGTATCTTTCCGGAAAGACTTCGGCGAAGCGCTCGGGCCGATGATGGGTGTTAACAAAAAACTTTTCGATGCCGATGTCGATCAAATGATCGAGGGCGAAAGTGATGAGCGGTTTCTGAAAGATCGGTACCAGCGGTTTGGGCAGATCATCCGTGAGTGGGCGCAGGCGCGTTCCAAGTCCGGCGCCGAGGACGAAAGCTTGAGTGATTTGCGCCATCAAGGTAAACAATTGCCGATGGCTGAGGAAACGGTCTGGCGCGGAAGTTCGTCGCAGTGGAAGAATTTCGGACGGTACGTTCTTGCGCTGCTCGGTTGCATCATCGTTCTGTTCGTCTTCGCGGCCGCCTCGCGCGCCGGGTCATCGCAGGTGCGCGCATTCAGTCCGTTCATCTTGCTTCTTCTGCTCGTGCCGATCGTGCTCGCGCTCGTGCGCTACCTGCAAATAAAAAGCAAGGTGTACGAACTCACCACCGAGCGCATCAAAATCAGCGAGGGGATTTTGAGCAAAGTCACCGACACGCTCGAGCTGTATCGGGTCAAAGATCTCGAGACGCGGCAGCCGTTCCTCTACCGCTTGGTTGGCATTGAAAACGTGCAGCTGAATACTTCCGACGCTTCATCGCCGTTCATTCTGATCCAAGCGGTGCCGAGGGGTGTCGGGTTGGGAGACAAGATTCGCAACCAGGTGGAAATCATTCGGCGCGATAAAGGCGTGCGCGAGATTGACGTCGAGTAATCGCTCGAATAAAAAGCAGAGCTACTCCGCGAATAAGTTGCGCCCGATTGCGCCGACGTCGCGCGACTCCCGGCGCGTTCCCGGGCGGGGCTGATCGGGCCGCGGGCGCAGATAAAGTGTGCGCGTGCCGAAATCAATGATCGCATGATGGGAGCGCAAAATTTCCGCGCCGAGCAGGCCGGCGACGGGTGGCGAAGAACGCAATAGCCCGCGATGAATCAGGCCATCGAGATCGATTACCCCGACGTCCTTGCCCATAATGTCGATCTTGCCGACGGACAAACGCCGGATACGAGCGACTTCGACGCCGCGCTGTTTCAGATTGACCGCCGAGGAGCTGAACGGCGTGTCGTAAAGCGGAATGTGCATTTGCCGGACGAATCCGCGATGCAGCAGAGTGGCGAACGCACCGGTGTCGACCATGAGCCGGGCGGGCGCGCCGTTAACGGCACCATCGACGTAAAGGTTGTAGCCCTCGCTCAGAAGCAGCGGCATTTTTTGCAGTCCGCGATACTCAACTCCCGGCATGCTGCCTGGCGCGTCCGGATCGACTTTTAGAAACAACATCTGCTTGTTGCAATCGAGAACGGCCTGAGTGGGAAACAGGATGTCGGCGCCGAGAATGCCGTCGATTTCTTCTTCGTGGAGTACGCGCGCGGCATGGCTCGACCCGCTAAGATCGACAGTCACCACTGGTTCGTCGACCAGGTTGAGCCCGCCAAGTCGGAACCGGCGCACAAGCGCGACGTTGTTGTAAGCGCCATTGATCTGGAGGCGCGTCGGCAATTTGGAGTCGCTGGAAATGCCGTCGAGCCGGAAATACTGGCGACGGTTGAGTGAGATGGCGCTGACCGGCGCACCGGTGTCGACGCCGAGCCAGGCAGGCTTGTCGTTGATGTAAGCGCGGACGAGGAGATGATTTTGGTGTGACCGAACGAGCGGCAAGGCTTCATATTGCGGCGCGGATTGCTTCGCCGCAGATGGCCTCTGCGCCGCGGAAAGGTTGCTGACGCCAAGAATGACTACAGCCAGGATCGCGCCCACGATTCGCCCACAGATCCGCAAGGTCATAAAAGTGGCGGCAAGAATAGCACGGTTCGTTTTGGGTAAAAGCAGTTTCCGTTGGCGAAAGATTCAGTTGGAAAAAGGCAGGGCACCTGCTGTTTTAACGTTGCTTGATCCGGTGTAGGTGATTAACTCTCGGCCAAGCCGATCGGTTTAGTTTATCAACACTGCATGAACGAAACAGTCGCTGCCGAAGCGCCGATCGCGGAGCAAAAATTCGTTCGCGGCTTGGGTTTGCTCGATTCAACGATGCTCGTCGCCGGCTCGATGATCGGCTCGGGTATTTTCATTGTTTCGGCCGATATTGCGCGGGAGGTCGGCGCTCCTGGTTGGCTGCTCGTGGTCTGGGTTGTGACAGGACTTCTTACCGTTATGGCTGCGCTTTCGTATGGCGAGCTCGCAGCCATGATGCCGCAGGCGGGAGGGCAATATGTTTACTTGCGGGAAGCATTCTCGCCCTTGTGGGGATTTCTCTACGGGTGGACTTTGTTCCTGGTGATCCAAACGGGCACGATCGCCGCCGTCGCGGTCGGTTTCGCGAAATTTTTTGGCGTATTCTGGCCGGAGATTTCGGAAAAAAATTATCTTATTCACCCGATTGCGATTTCTTCCCATTACGCCATCTCGCTTTCAACCGCGCAACTAGTCGGCATGATTTTGATTGCACTGCTTACATGGATGAATACGCGAGGGCTGCGTTTGGGCAAAATTGTGCAGAACGTCTTCACCTCGGCAAAAACGGGGGCGCTCATAGCTCTGATTTTGTTGGGGGTGACGGTCGGTTACAGCGCAGTCGCGGCGTCAGGGAATTTTGGGGATTTATGGACGCCGCGCGGAAATCTTGAGGGCGTGGGACGAGGATTGACGGCGGCGACGGCATTCGGGCTGTTCGTCGGTATTTGCGTGGCCCAAACCAATTCCCTTTTTTCAGCCGACGCCTGGAACAACATCACATTCACGGCCGGCGAAGTGATCAATCCGCGGCGCAACATTCCATTATCGCTCGCGTTCGGAACATTTCTCGTAATCGCGCTCTATCTTCTCGCTAATGTCGCGTATCTGGTCACGCTGCCCTTGGAGACGATTCAAACTGTGCCGACCGATCGCGTCGCCTCCGCCACCGCCAACATTATTTTTCCGGGGTCCGGCGCGAGAATTATGGCGGCAGCGATCATGATTTCAACGTTCGGTTGCAACAACGGTCTGATTCTCGCCGGCGCACGGGCCTATTGGGCGATGGCGCGTGATGGTCTGTTTTTCCATTCTTCTGGAAGGCTGAACCACAAACATGTGCCCGCGTGGGGACTGGTAATTCAGGGAATATGGGCTGCATTCCTCGTGTTGCCCCGCGTTGTCACCGGAACGGATAAAACGACAGGTGCGGCGACCTACGGGAGTCTGTACAATGATCTCCTGACCTACGTCATCTCTGCCGCGCTCATCTTTTATATTCTAACGATCCTTGGCATCTTCGTGTTGCGAAGGAAACGACCCGAGGCCGAACGTCCATATCGAGCTTTTGGTTATCCGATCGTGCCGGCGCTTTACATTATCGGTGCCGCCGTAATTCTGTTCGTGCTGTTTGCTTATCAAACGGCGCAGACCTGGCCCGGGCTGATCATCGTGCTCACCGGTGTGCCGATTTACTTTTTGTGGCGACGCTCCAGCGTTGCGACGGCTGCAGGCGGCGAGAACGCAGCGTAACCAGACTCAGTGAGTTGAAGGAGACCTAACCATGGCAAATCTAGGTAAAAGAAAACCGCTCGCCCGGTTGATGTACGAAGCAGAGGAAGTCGGCGAGCACACGCTCAAGCGTTCGTTAGGCTGGATGAATCTGGTCGCACTCGGCATCGGCGGAATCATTGGCGCCGGTCTGTTCGTGCGCACGGCGGCCGCCATCGCCGACCGCGCGGGTCCGTCAGTGGTGCTCGCGTTTGTCGTCGCGGGGATCGGCTGCGCCTTTGCCGGACTTTGTTACGCCGAGTTCGCATCGATGATTCCGGTGGCAGGCAGCGCCTACACCTATTCGTATGCGACGATGGGGGAATTGGTCGCGTGGATCATCGGTTGGGATTTGATTCTCGAATATGCCGTCGCCGCGGCGACCGTTTCCGACGCGTGGAGCGAATACGCGAACCGTGTTCTCGGTTGGTTCAACCTGGCCCTTCCGTACCAATGGTGTCATTCGCCCTTTGAACACGACCCCGGCGGCACATACGGCATCATGAATCTACCCGCGCTTTTTATTTTGTTCATTCTCACGGCGCTGCTCATTCGCGGCACGAAAGAATCGGCGTTTGTTAACGGACTGATTGTCGTTTTGAAAGTGTCGATCGTGCTGCTCTTTATCGGCATCGGTTGGCAATTCATTAATCCGGCGAATCACACGCCGTTTATTCCGCCGGCGACGACGCACGTGACGGCGCAGGGAATCACACACAACTACGGTGGCTTGTTAGGCATTCTCGGCGCCGCCGGCGTGGTGTTCTTCGCTTACATCGGCTTCGACGCCGTTTCGACTGCGGCCCAGGAAGCGCGCAATCCGAAACGCGACATGCCGATCGGCATTCTCGGCTCGTTGTTATTCTGCACAATCCTTTACATACTCTTCTCCTACGTGCTCAGTGGCGTCGCGACCGTCGAGGATTTCCGCGCCGCCGGTCGAGAAGCGTCGGTCGCATTCGCGATCAGCAAATACATGCACGGCTTTGAATGGCTCTCGCGTGCTGTCACGGTCGCGATCCTTGCCGGATTTTCGTCCGTTATCCTGGTCATGTTGTTAGGCCAATCGCGCGTCTTTTTTTCAATGAGCCGCGATGGACTCGTCCCGCCGATTTTCTCCGAAGTGCACCCGCGTTATCGCACGCCATGGAAATCGAACATGCTTTTCTTCGTTTTCACCGGCGCGCTCGCTGCGTTGGTGCCGGCGGATGTCACGGGCGAAATGACGAGCATCGGAACATTGTTCGCCTTCATATTGGTGTGTGCCGGGGTGTGGATCATGCGCGTGAAGCATCCCGAGCTCGAACGCTCGTTCCGGGTGCCGGCGGCGCCGCTCGTCGCCATTCTCGGCATCATCACGTGCGGCGCCATGATCTATGGCCTTGGCTGGACGAACTGGATGCGATTGATCGTGTGGCTGCTGATTGGCTTCATCTTCTATTTCGGCTACGGCAAGAGCCACAGCCGCATCGACGCGCCGCATCCGACCGAGATGCCTGAAGGAATCAAGATGACGCGCGACGGTCTGCTCTAATTACCGGCGGTTTAACCCGAGCTGCTAGCGCTGAACGGACGAGCCGGACTCACGCCACCAAAGCCAAGGAGCGCTTCGGCGCGGCGTCGCAGAACACCTTCGCTCATGCGCGCGGCGAAGCCGCCGCGGCCTGTTTTTATATCCTCAAGCGACAAATCCATTGCGCGCAGGATTTCCCATTCCTCCGCGCTCAACAGGTCGCGTTCCTCATCGGAGACCGCGCGATTTTGCAATCGCGAAATAATTTCAGCCAGCGCGTCGTTGTTCGACCCGCGGAACAGATCGATCAGGCGCTGAAAACTCAGGTGCAGAGGGATCGTAGCAAGATCGACATCTACGCTTTCGGCGACGCTCTCCGGCGGCATGACCACGTCGTCCGAAGTCGCGACCGAATTCCATCCACCTTCGGGCGCGTAATAGCCGATCTCAACGGTGTATGCGCCGCGCGGCTGCGACACAGCGAGATAATGCTGGCCGGCCATTGGTTCGGCCGTGACGCGCGTTTCTTCGCTGCCGTCACTTCGATGGACGCGCAGGTGCACCTGTTGATCTGCCGGAGCCGCTTTCTCGAAAACCGATGCCCAATCGATGTGCCAATAGGTAAAGATCGTGCGCGAATCGCGCGCGATAGCGAA
>DATDFJ010000259.1:0-7183 GCA_036522675.1 Chthoniobacterales bacterium
CGGTGCTCGTGCAGGTTGGGCGCGAAGACGCGCGGCACATTTTTGGTCACGTGCCGACCGACGCCGCCCTTCTTTTTGGCCATACCGCGCCGGTGAATCACGCTCCCGCGGGCCGCTTTGGAACCGGTAATGCTGCAAACCTTGGACATGGTTTTCGAAAAAGCCGCGAAATGTGCCGGCCACACGGGGCCCGGTCAAGTGATTGTTGAACAGAACAGAGCAGCTATGGTCAAATTTGATTCACGCGCTCGCTCGCAAATCTGTAAGATCGAGATTCCAATCTAAAGCCGGATGCAAAAGAATAACCACAAGCTGCGGATCGGAATTGTCGGCGCGGGCAACATCGTGCGCACGCGTCATTTGCCGGGCCTGAAACGCAATCCGGACGTGGAGATCGTCGCGGTTTCGAATTCCACGTATGAAAGTGGCGAAAAATTCTGCGCCGAATATTGCCCGGCGGCCACGCCCATGCGCAACTGGGCCGACCTCCTCGCGCTCCCCGACCTCGACATCATCTGGATCGGCACGCCGCCTTACATGCATTCGGCGGTCACGGTTTCGGCGCTCGAAGCGGGCAAACATGTTTTTTGTCAGGCGCGCATGGCGATGGACTTGGCGGAAGCGGAAGAGATGCTCGCCGCCTCGAAGCGTTATCCCGAGCTGGTCACGATGCTTTGTCCACCGCCGTTCGGGATGCGCGGCGATCTGCTCGTCAAAAAATTGCTCGCCGAAAATTACATCGGCCGTTTGCACGATGTGCGGCTGCAAAGTTTCACCGACGCTTATCTCAATCCCGAAGCGCCCGCGCACTGGCGGCAAAAGATCGAGATCAGCGGGCTCAACGTGCTCACGCTCGGAATTTATGTCGAAGTGCTGCAGCGCTGGCTCGGCAATATCACCGGCGTGTTCGCGCACGGAAAAATTCTACAGGCCGAGCGACGCGGTTATCGGGTGATCGTTCCCGACATGCTCAATGTCCTCTGCACGTTCGAAAACGGCGCCGAAGGCGTGCTCGAGTTCAGCGGCGTCCATGCCGGCGCGCCCGGCGATTGCCTCGAACTATGTGGCGACCGCGGCGCATTAATTTACGATTTCACGAATGAACGGATCCGCTCGGTCAAATACGGCGCGCGCGACCTCGAAAATGTCGATGTTCCCTCGGAGTTGGTGACCGAATGGCGCGTCGAAGACGATTTCATCGCCGCCGTCAAATCAAAAGGCCGCGTCCGCCCGCATCCAAATTTCGAGGAAGGCGTCCGCTACATGCGCGTCGTCCAGGCCGTCGCCGATTCGCGCGCGCGTAATGAGTGGGTGGAGATTAAGACCTAATTCTGCTGTCATCCCGAGTCGCGCAGACGACGAGGGACCTCACATTCGCTGATTGATCACACTAAGCACTTGGTGTGATCCGCGCTCCGCTTGCGACGTTCTTCGCTCGCGCTCAGGATGACAAGTGTGTGGTTAGAGCGCCCCGACGGCGCGTTCGAGCGCGTAGCCGAGCAGGCCGGTGGCGGGAAGAGTGAAGACCCAGGCCCAGACGATTCGTTCAACGACCGTCCAGCGCATCCCGCTGAAACGTTTCACCGCGCCGACGCCCATGATCGAAGTTGAAATGACGTGGGTGGTGGAAAGCGGAATGCCGTAAATACTGGCCACTTGAATGATCAAGGCCGCGCTGGTCTCGGCGGCGAACCCGTGCACCGGTTGCAGCTTGACCACGCGATGACCGAGGGTGCGGATGATTCGCCAGCCCCCGGCGGCCGTGCCGACGGCCATCGTCGCGGCGCACACTATTTTCACCCATAACGGCAACACGAACACCGGCGTCCGCAAAAATTCGAGCCACGCGGGCAGGTGCTCGAACCGCCCGGCGTTTGTTCCGGTGAAGAGTGCCAGCGTGATGATGCCCATAGTTTTCTGGGCGTCGTTCGTGCCGTGGCTGTGCGCCATCCACGCTGCGCTCACGATCTGGAGTTTGCCAAAGAGCGAATGGACGAAAAACGGCGTGAACCGATGCAGGATAATAAATAGAAGCAGCATGACCAGACCGCCGAGCACGAACCCTGCAATTGGCGAGGTGATCATCGGCACGATCACTTTTGGCCACAGGCCGGCGTGCCACTTGATGACCGACCAATTTCCGCGCGCAGTGGCGAGGGCCGCGCCACACAGCCCACCGATGAGCGCGTGACTCGAGCTCGAAGGCAAACCAAACCACCACGTCGTCATGTTCCAGATGAAAGCGGCGAGCACGGCGCTAAGTACAGTCCCCATCGTCACGACCTGCGTATCGACCAGACCTTTCCCGACCGTGGAAGCGACTGCGCCGCCGAGAAGCGCGCCGGTGAGATTGAAAAAAGCCGCCATCGCGATGGCCTGCCGCGGGGTGAGAACTTTGGTCGAGACAACGGTGGCGATGGCGTTGGCGGCATCGTGAAAACCGTTGCTGTATTCGAAAATAATCGCCGCCAGAACGACGATGAGGAAAAGCAACATGTCGATCTTGTCCGGCAGCCGCCGGACGGCAGGGCTAGGTGTGCTTCAACACAACCTGGAGCACGACGTTCCCGGCGTCGCGACAACGGTCGATCACCTTTTCGAGCAGCTCGTAGAGATCGCGCAAAAAGATGATGTGTTTCGGATCGTAGTTGCCGTGATAAAGATCGCGCAAAAGTTCCAGCTCGAGCTCGTCGGCCTCGCCTTCGATCGTTTGCAACCGCGCATTCATCTCGCGCGCGGTGCGGACATTCATCCCTTTGCGCAGTTGTTTGACCATCCCCAGGACCGCTTCTGCGGCTTGATCGAGCAGTTGCACTTGTTTCCCGAAACTCAGTTTCGGCAGGTCCTGCGGAGAAATCAGCATCCGCTCGCCGATTTTCTCCACGGTCTTTGGGATTTTATAGAGCGACGCGGCCAGGGCCTGGATGTCCTCGCGCTCGATCGGCGTGATGAACGTCTTGGTCAGTTCCTCGGTCAGCTGCTGGGTGATACGTTTGTCTTCGCGCCGGCTCGCGGCGAACGCCTCCAGATCGGCGACGGAATCGTTTTTGTCGATCTTAGCTAGCAAATCGACAAGGTGATGCACGCTCGTGTCCGCCTGTTTCGCGCTTGCCTCGAGCAGATCGTAAAACTTTTCGTCGTGCCCGAGGAATCTGCCGATCGAAAACATTAATCCTCCTTTACAACATCGCGCCGCGCATGATCAACAGCGCAATACTGAAATAAATCACGAGGCCGGTAACATCGACGAGCGTGGCGACGAACGGCGCGGAGGAAGTGGCCGGATCGGCGCCGACGCGCCGGAGAAGAAACGGAAGCATCGACCCGGACAGCGTTCCCCAGAGAACGACGCCCACCAGCGCCACACCAACGGTGAGCGCAACCAGCGGCCAATGTTCGCCATAAGGTTGACGATGAAAATAGCGCTCGTCTGCGATCGCCCACGATGCCACACGGATAACGCCGATTACCCCGAGGATTAGGCCTAACAAAAGTCCAGCCTGCACTTCGCGCCGCATGACATGCCACCAATCACGCAGGTTGACTTCGCCCAGCGCCATGGCGCGAATCATCAAGGTGGAGGCTTGCGAGCCGGAGTTGCCGCCGCTGGAAATGATCAGCGGCAAAAACAGAGCGAGCACGAGCGCTTTGGCCAATTCCTGCTGATAGTTCGCCATCGCCGTGGCGGTCAGCATTTCGCCGAGGAACAGGATCACGAGCCAGCCGGCGCGTTTCCGCACCATTTTCCAAAGCGAGATGCGCATGTAGGGCTCATCGAGCGCTTCCATGCCGCCGATTTTTTGGATGTCCTCAGTCGCTTCTTCCTCGGCGACGTCGAGCATGTCGTCGCTCGTCACGATCCCGACGAGCACACCGCTGGAATCGACCACTGGCAGCGCGGCGCGGTCGTATTTGCGGAAAATGTTGAGCGCTTCTTCCTGCGAGTCGTTGACTTTGAGCGCGACGAAATTCGCATCGCGAATCTCACTCACCTTCGTGGCGAGGGGACGCAGGAGAAACTCGCGGATTCGCACGTCGTCGATCAATTTCCCGCGCTCGTCGACGACGTAGATAATATTCAGGGTCTCGCTGTCGCGGCCGAACTCGCGCACGAAATCGAGCACCCGTTGCACCGTCCAGTCCTCGTGCACCGAGATGAAGTCGGGCGTCATCAAACGGCCGACGCTGTCTTCCGGATAACCCAACAAGGCGGTCGCGACGCGCCGTTCGTCTGGCGTCAGTAATCGAATCAACTGGCGCGCCGCCACGCTTGGGAGTTCCTCCAGCAGCGCGGTGCGATCGTCCGGCGACATCTCGTTCAGGATCGCAACCACCTGTTCGTGGGCCATGGCACGCAACAACGTCTGCTGCTCCTCGATTCCGATGTATTCGAATACGTCGGCCGCCAGCGCCGCCGGCAGCACCCGGAAAATGATCACCTGCTCGTCTTCCGGAAGATCGAGAATTACGTCGGCGACATCAGCCGGCGGCCAGTCGCTGAAGAGCTCGCGCAGCGCGCCGAAATTGCGCGCGTCGATCAGACTCCTGATTTCCGGCCCTAACAATTTGCCGACCATAAATGTGTGGCGCAAGCCTCCGGCTTGCGGTCTCGATTAAAACGCAAGCGAGACGCTTGCGCCACATTTGTCTGCGCGCTTGGCAATCGGCGGAAACGATTCGAAAGTGAATGCATGCCAGCCGTCGCCACCGCGTCGTTCATTCAACGCAAGATCGACAATGGCATTTGTGTGCTGACGTTCGATCGCCCGGAGTCGGGCGCGAATGTTTTTGACGCGGCGACACTGAACGAGCTGAGCGAGCACATCGATTTTGTCGAGCGCGAACGGCCGTTGCGCGGTTTGATCCTTGCCTCGGCAAAGAAGTCGATCTTCATCGCGGGCGCGGATCTGAAAACTCTTTTACAAGACGCGCAGACTGGCGCATTGCGCGAGTTTATCGCCAAAGGTCAGGGCGTGTTCAATCGTATCGCGGCTCTGAAAATGCCGAGTGTGGCGGCGATTCATGGCGCGTGCGCCGGCGGCGGCTACGAAATCGCGCTGGCGTGCGATTATCGCATCGCGTCGGACGATGCCGCAACGCGCATCGGTCTGCCCGAAACCACGCTTGGATTGGTTCCGGCGTGGGGCGGTTGCACGCGCCTGCCGCGATTGATCGGGCTCGGCCCGGCGCGCGACGTGATTCTCAATGGCAAACTCCACTCCGCGCGCGAGGCGCTGAAGATCGGTTTGGTCGATGAGATCGTCCCGCGCGAGCAATTGCTCGACGCAGCGCGCAAAAAGATCGCGCAGGGAAAAAGAGCCTCGGCTTCTCCGCCGCATATCGAGACGCAGGTCAAACGCCCGGCGCAAACCGGCAACCCGGCCTCGGTGCGCGCGTTCGATATTATCGAGCGCGCGGTTGAAAGCTCCCCGGAGGAGTCGATGCAACGTGAGCTCGACGCGATTGTCGATCTTGGCCAAAGCGAGCCGACGCAAAATCTGATTCGGAATTTTTTCCTGGCGGAAAAGTATAAGAAAGGCACCGGCAAAACATCGGCCCCAAAAACTGCGCACGCGGCGGTGATCGGCGCGGGCGTGATGGGCTCCGGCATCGCACAGTGGCTCAGCTCGCGCGGGGTCACGGTCATTTTGCGCGACGTGAGCCGTGAGTTCCTCGATCGCGGCCTGGCGAATATCGAGAAAACGTACGCCGATGCGGTCAAGCGCGGGCTGATGAGCGAAGAAGAGGCGAAGCGCGGCCGCGCCCGGATCGTCGCTTCCACGGCGCCGATGGAATTGCGCGATGTTCAGTTTGTGATCGAAGCGGCCTCGGAAAAAATGGAGATCAAAAGGGAAATTTTTCGCGAGCTCTCGATGCAAGCCGGGCCGCACACGATTGTGGCGACCAACACGTCGGCTCTTTCAGTGAGCGAACTGGCCGATTGCACCGTCGCGCCGGAACGCGTTCTCGGTTTGCATTTTTTCAATCCGGTCAGCCGGATGAAATTGGTCGAGGTGGTGCTCGGGAAAGAAACCTCCGAAGAGACGAGCGAACACGCGCTCGCGTTCGTCAGGCAAGTAGGCAAACTTCCGGTCGTCGTCCGCGACAGTCCCGGATTTTTGGTGAATCGCGTTTTATTTCCTTACCTGCTCGATGCGGCGGAACTTTTCGAAGCAGGCGTGGAACCGGACAAGATCGACAATGCGCTGGTTGAATGGGGCATGCCGATGGGGCCGTTGCGTTTGATCGACGAGATCGGCGTCGACATCACGATCGACATTGCGGCGACGCTGGAGAACGCGTTTGGCCGACGGGATCATGCGCCGGCGGTGCTGGTTTGGCTGCGCGATGGCAACATGCTGGGGCGCAAGACCGGCGTCGGTTTCTATAAATATGAGGGCAAGGCAGCGGCACCTAACGACGCCCTCGCGCAATGGCGCCGCGGATTGCGCGGCGATGCGGAAGGTCCGGTCATTCCGACGGATCGGCATCGCGACCCGCGGCTGCGCTTGACTGGCGAGGAATTGGCGCACCGGCTCGTCTTCCTCATGGTAAACGAATCGGCGCGTTGCCTCGAAGAAAACGTCGTCGACTCGCCCGAGGACGCCGATTACGGAATGATTCTCGGGACAGGTTTCGCGCCAGTCCGTGGTGGGCCGCTGCGCTTCGCGGAGCATTTCGGTTTGAAAGAAGTTATCGATCAACTCGAAGCGTTTGCCCGCGTGGATGAGAAGTTTGCGCCGTGCGAGTTGCTGAAGGAGCACGCACGCGCGGGCACGAGGTTTTATCCGCATTGAACGGGGATTGACGGGGAAAAGCTCCGCTCGTTTATTTCCGGCGCAGCATGGAATTGAAACTCTACAGCCGCGAATGGTGCTCGTGGTGCATTGACGCGAAGGATTATCTGAACGAGCGCGGCTACAGGTTCATCGAGATCGATGTCGGAGTAAATCGACAAGCTTACGAGGAGATGAAACAGCTCTCGGCCCAGACTTACGTGCCGACCTTCGTCGCCGGCGACAAGGTGCTGGCCAATTTCGATACCGATCAGTTGGAACGATTCCTGCGCGAGCACGAGATCAATCCGTAATGCTCTTCGGCCTTTTCCTGACGCTCGGCGTGGCGGTGCTCAGTGTCGCGCTGCGCAGTTTCCAAAGCTCCTTTTCCCAAAAAGCCGGCGCGC
>DATDFJ010000260.1:0-11482 GCA_036522675.1 Chthoniobacterales bacterium
CGGACGGTTGTTGTTGAAACGCGAGCCGTATCATGTCGATCTTGCCGCGGTGATCGATGCGGCGGCGCGCACCGGCACCTGGATCGAGCTCAACGCCGCGTCCAAACGGCTCGACCTCGACTGGCGTTGGTGGCCGCGCGCGAAGGAAAAAGGAGTTAAATGCGCCATCAACCCCGACGCGCACCGCGCCCAGCGTCTCCAAGATTTGTCGTTCGGCATCGGCATCGCGCGCAAAGGCTGGCTGACCAAGGATGACGTTGTGAATTGTTTGCCGCTTGGAAAAATCGGCCCGGCACTGCGAGCCAAACGCGACAAAAAAATAATGTGAATGGTGATCAGTGACTGGTGAATGGTCCTGGCGCTTCCACCACTCACTTATCACGATTCACGGATCATTCGGGCGAAGCCCGCTGCGGCATGAACATGACCAGGCATTTGCACGCGCCGCCGGCCTTGATGAATTCGCTCATCGGCAGTTCATGGCAGCGGTAGCCGCGTTCGGTCAATTTCGCGACGAGCGTCGGCGCGCCTGCTGGCAACACGATGTCGCGCTCGAGCACGACCGCGTTACAGGAAAAATGCATCGCTTCGTCCGGCAACACGTCGATTAACTCGGGCACATGCTCCCGGATCGCGCGCTGACCGTATCCATCGAACGCGGCGGGAAACCAAACCGCACCGCCGTCCGGCAGCGGACAAAAACAAGTATCGAGATGATAAAAGCGCGGATCGACGAGTTCGACTGAGATAACCAGGCAACCGAGCATGTCCGCGACGGCCTTATGTGATGTGATGTCAGAACGGAATTTGTAGCCGCAGAAGAGCGTGTCGCCGCCGAAGAGTGCGTCGCCTTCGCCTTCGAAGTAGTAATCCTGCGCCAACCACGCCACCTCGTAGCCGTGTTGCTCCATCCACTTGGCGAAATGCGGCGCTTCACCGGCCCGCTCCTCATGACGAAAATTGCTCGGAATAAATTTTTTTCCGATCGTCAGCCCGGCATTGGCCGTGAACACCATGTCCGGCAAGCGCGGCTGCGGCGTCACCAGATTGATTTTGCAATTCAGATTGGACAACGTGGCGTGTAAATCCCGCCACTGCTTCTGCGTCAGCGGTGTATCCGCTCCACGGGCACAACTCATCCACGGATTGATCTCGTATTCGATGCCGTAATAATCCGGCGGGCAGAGCAGCAGTTCGCGCATAAGATCGACAACTATTTGTTCGCGTCGGCGTCGCGGCTGAGGCATTCGGCCAGCTCGCGCAGGAAAGGCTCGACATCAGTCACCAGGCCGATTGATTGGAGCGGCTGCTGCTCGACGGCGCGATCCACGGCTGCGGAGTTAATATCGACGCACACGGTTTTCACGCTGGGGCCGAGCATGCCCGCAACCGCGAGAGAATGTTCGAGCGTGCTCAACAAAAGCACGTGGGTGATGTCGGCGAGCTTGTCGCGCATGATCTTCTGTCCTTCCACGACATCGGTCGTCACACCGGGAATCGGACCTTCGTCCCGGATCGATCCGGTCAACACGATGTCGACGTTATGGCGGATGCACGCGTGCATCACCCCTCGCGCCACGATGTCTTTTTCCACGGCGCTCGCCACGCCACGCGTCTGACGAAGAACGTTCACCGCGCGCATCTGATTTTGATGGCCGACCGGAGCAACGGCGCGCTCCGCGCTCACACCCGAGGAGGTGCCGAACAGTGCGCGTTCCACATCGAAAACGACAAAGGCGTTTCCGGCGAAGAGCCGATCGATAAAACCGAGCTCGATGAGCCGCTCAAGATGTTCGCCCGCGCCCGTGCGCACGATCGCCGGTCCGGCGACGACGGCGATTTTCCCGTTGGAGCTGCGTGCGCGCCGCAGTTCGGCCGCGAGTTCGCGAATGACCGCCGACTTTGGTTCGTCCGCCGAAATACTGGCGTTGATGAACTGAAAAATATCCGTGTGCGATGTGGTTCGCTGCACCGGCACCACCCGAATGCCCTGGTGACCGACAACGATCTCATCGCCCTTCCGCGCATCGAAGAACTTGACTGCGCGCGCGCTGGCGCGGCCACGGTCCACTGCGATCGCGCTGTCCATCATCACCGGGCGCACTTCGATTTCTTTGCCTTTGAGGCGGACGAACGTCTGTTGGTTCGAGGTGACGTAAAAGTCGTGCGGGAAAACGCCGTCCGCTGGCGCTTTCGCCAGTTGCGCATCTGCGCGTTTTGCTACTTCCGCGCCGTGTTGACGCAGACGCAGGATCAGTTCGTCGAGACTCTCGTTCGAGGGCGCGGAAACTTCGATGCGTGCGCGGCTTTGATCCACGCGTCGCTGGCCGATCTTGATCTGCTCGATCTTGAACGTGCCGCCGGCGCGCAGGATTTCGTCCAGCACTTTCGGCAGGATCAGCGAATCGATAATATGCCCGCGCAGCTCAATTGTCTCGGAGACCATGGCCACGAACCTAACCAATCCCTCGGGACGCGGCAATTGCGCCCGCCTTTGGCAAGATCGACAATCACCAGATCAGATGAAAAAACCGAACGTCCGCGGACCATCCCCGAGCCGCAAAGCTCATCTCGCGCTGCGTGAAAAATTGAACCGCAAATTCAAACCCGCCCCGCGGCTGCCGTCGAAATCACTCGACAACGCGCGTCCGTCTCGGCGCAAGCCTCTTGCGCAACATGAGCAATAACGATCTGACCGCGGTCGAGGCGAAGGTCGCGCGGACTCTCGCGAACACAGCGCAGATTTTCATCACGCATCCGGCCGAGCTCAAAATTTTGCGCGGCATGAGTGACAATCAGCTTCGCAAGTTCGCCGGCGAACACGGCTGGCGCGTGATCCGCCGCCTCGGCGGCCATCAAATCGAATTTTACAACGACGCTGGCGCGCGCGGCGAATTGTAGCGGCGCTCTCTGAGCGTCGCACTATTTTGGCGAAAAGTTAGCGACGGTCGGAGGCCCCGCTACAGTCACGATTCGCTTCGGAAAAATCCGGTGAGCGGGCTGGTCGCGCTCGCGATTGTCGATCTTTCGGCCAACCCAATCTCGCGCGCATCGCGGCCGGCTTCGATCGCTTTGCGAAATGCCTGCGCCATCCGCACTGGATCCGACGCGATCGCAATCGCGGTGTTCACCAGCACGGCGTCAGCGCCCATCTCCATCGCTTCGGCCGCATCGCTCGGCGCGCCGAGGCCGGCGTCGACCACCACCGGCACGATCGCTTGCTCGAGAATGATCTCGATTTGCGGGCGCGTTTCGATCCCGCGATTGCTGCCGATTGGCGACCCGAGCGGCATTACCGTAGCAGTGCCGACGTCCTGCAATCGTTTCGCGAGCACCGGATCGGCATTGATGTAGGGCAACACGACGAAGCCTTCGCGCACGAGGGTCTCCGCCGCGGCCAGCGTTTCCACCGGGTCGGGCAGCAGATACCGCGGATCCGGGTGGATCTCGAGCTTGATCCAGTTCGGCAAGCCGGCCGCAACGGCAAGCCGCGCCAGTCGCACCGCCTCGGCAGCATTGCGCGCGCCGCTGGTATTCGGCAAAAGCAGGAACCGCTGCCGATCGATAAAATCGAGAATGTTGGCGTACGGATCGCCCTTGCCAGAGAAATCAGCCCGCCGCAGCGCGACCGTGACAATCTCCGTCCCGCTCGCCCTCAACGCATCGCGCATCAGCTCATTCGAGGCGAATTTTCCCGTCCCGACGAGCAAACGCGATGTGAACTCGCGATCCGCGATCTTCAGTTTGGAAGGCTTGTCCGCCATTGCGCAGCATAAGCGAATTCACAAGCGCGCGCGAATGCCGCAATCCATCTGCCATCACAGCACGAAGAAAACGCCGAACGCTGAACGTCGAACATCCAACGTCGAATGGAGACTCCGAATTCGGTATTCGACGTTCGGTGTTGAGCGTTCGGCGTTTGCCGACTTTTATCTGTACGAAGCGCGGATCACGAGCAACTTATAGGCGTGAGCAAGTTCGATGTCCGCCTCGAGGATTGCATTGTCGGCATGGCGCGCCTGCCGAAGGAGCATGTCGATCTTGTCGTCACCTCGCCGCCTTACAATCTCGGGGTTCGCTACGGAAAATTTTCCGACCGACAAGATCGACAATCGTATTTGCGCTGGTGCGCCGAGTGGGCAGCCGAGCTCCGGCGCGTCCTCAAACTAACGGGTTCATTTTTTCTGAATGTTGGGGCTGCGCCATCGAATCCGATGTTGCCGCACGAGATTGCCCTGCAGTTACGCGACCTGTTCGTTTTGCAAAACACGATTCATTGGGTGAAATCGATCACGATTGAAGATCGCGAAGGAGAGACTCGTTCGGACGGTCACTTCAAGCCGATCAGCTCGAAGCGGTTCCTGAACGATTGTCACGAATACATTTTCCATTTCACCAAAACAGGGCACGTCGAATTGGATCGGCTCGCCATCGGCGTGCCTTACCAGGATAAATCGAACATCGCACGCTGGGCGCACACGCGCGGGAGCGACCTGCGCTGTCGCGGCAACACCTGGTTCATTCCTTACGAGACAATTCAGAGCCGTGCGAAAGAACGCCCGCATCCAGCGACGTTTCCCGTTCAACTCGCGGAGTGGTGCATCAAACTCCACGGCGTGTCGCGCGTCGAGACGATGCTCGATCCGTTTCTCGGAATCGGAAATTCCGCCCTCGCCGCGCAATGCTGCGGCGTCAAAAAATTCATCGGGTTCGAAATCGATGAAAGCTATGTTGCCGAAGCTAAACGCCGACTTCGATAATATGCGCGTGATTCCAAAAAGTTTGGTTTCAGTGGTTGCGCTGAGCGCTCTCTCGGCCGCAGCCGCTGCCGGCCCTTTGCAGTACGGCGGGACTTCCTTTTCGCCGGGCTCAACCGTGACAGCCAATGTCCCTTTGAATGCGCAGGAAAAATCGCTGGCTGCTCAAGGTGGCAATACCGTTCCTTCCAATGCTGTCGCGGTGATCGCAGTGCCGCGGAATTTTGATCCGCAAAGAACCTGGCCGGTGCTGGTGATCTGTTCCACGAGTGATAACAAACGCCGGAATCGTGATGATCTCGCCGATTTCTATCGCCGGGTCGCGGTACCTGAAGGGTGGGTGGTTCTCGCCGGAGACGGGCCGCAGCGTCCGCGCAGCGATACGGCGGCATGGCGCGGCGCGATGACTCTCGCCGCCGTTGATGCGCTTCACCGCAGTTTTCCGGGTGCGGAAAAATGGCCGGTCGCCTGCGCCGGTTTTTCCGGAGGAGGTAAAGGCGTCGGCTACATCGCGCCTTTACTTGCGAAGAGCGGCTGCCACGTAATCGGAATCTACATGACGGGTGTTAATGAAGAACATCTGACCGCCGGCTACATAAAAATCCACCCGGGCGCAGATTTTCTTAACACGCCGATCTACATCAGTGCCGGACGCGACGATCGAATTGCTACCATCGAGCAGCAATACGATGTCGCCGGTGCAATCAAACGAGCCGGTTTTCAGCGCATTAGAATTGGCACGTTTCAGGGCGGGCATGAGGCGAACGATGCACAAACATCGATCGCGTTGCGCTGGTTCCACGACCTCGCGAAATAGCGGAAAATAATGATTATTTCGTCAGTCGTGCCTGAGCGCGAATCGCCGCCGTCAGTCCCTGCGGATCATCTGTGCCCAGGGCGAATTTCCGTCCGTCACGCAAGGTGATCGCAACGGCGTCCCAGCCGGCGACGTTGTAAAGCCATCCGTGCGGCGTCAGGTGAATTCCCCAGCCGTACCACCAGCGAATACGAATTGGCTGGCATGACGCGATTTCAAACAGCGGCACCGATTTGACAGTCAAGGCCGCCCCGAACGCTGCGCGCACCGATCCGTCCTCAATCGTAATTGTCAGCCGCGAGAAAAATACACCCAGGCCAATCAGGCCCACGGCGACGACGATTAGTATTAACACCATGTTCGAACCAATTTGCGTGTGTTGGTAGGCGGGCATGATTGAAAGATTATTTCAGGTTCAGTTCCGGCGATTGACCTGGTGCCTGAAACTTCTCGAGTGACTTCACCAAATTCGAGGGCAAAGGCCGGACACGATCGAAAATCCGCGCGGCCAGCGGTTTGGCGGTGAGATAACCGGCAGCGAACATCTCGAGGCGCGCGTCGAGATTGTCGATGTAATGGAGCGCCATCGCTTCGGGCGTTTTCGGGCTGACCGGTGAACCGAACTGCGCTTCGCCGTGATGCGCGCCGATTAAGTGAAGCAAGTGCAAGCGGACATCTTCTGAGGGCGGCGCGAGATTTTTCCACGCCTCATTGTTTTCGGCGGCCAATTTCCGCCACAGCGAATTCACCAGCTCCAGGCCGATCGAGATATGTCCGACCAGCTCACCGCGTTCGTCGTAACCCATGACAAACCCGTTCTCGGGCAGCGCGTTTTCCCAAAGCTTGCCGCAATCGTGGAACAAAATGCCGGCCATCAAAAGATCGACATTCAACTGCGGGTACAACGGCGCGATCGCTCGCGCAGTGCGCATCATTTGCGCGGTGTGCTCGACCAGGCCGCCGCGTCGCGCGTGATGATAATTGCGTGCTGCCGCGGTGCGCCGGAACCGCTCGCCAAACTCGCTCAGGAACGCCTCGCCCAGCGCGCGTAACCGCGGATCATGGATTTCATCAACCCTCTTCCGGACAAAATCGAAATCCGCTGACTGTTTCGCGCGCAACTCGGCGGGGCCCTGAAGCAGCTCGTTTTTCTCCTGCTCGGTGAGTGGACGCACCGTCCACTTGCGCGCGTCCATACCGTATTGGGATTGAAAAAATTCGCCGGTGATCTCGATAAAATCTTCGGGATGCAATCCGCTGCAGGCCTTGTAAGCAGGATGATCGCTCCAGACGCGCAACATCATCCGGTCGCAGGCGTCGGCCAGACCAAGCTTGCAATATGGTTGCTGTTCCCGGGTCAATTCGGCCGCGACGCTTTCCACTTGGACGTGGGCGCGCGCCGTGATCGCGTCACGTTGCGTCGCGCGGCGAATTTCGCTGAGCGTCATCAACTGCATGCGCGTTTACTTTAACCCACGGCGGGGGGTAGCTGTCGATCTTCCAGAGCTGCGGCTGGGTTTCTGCGCCTATTGGCTGGCCGTGATTACGCCACAGGCAATCCGTGCGCCGGAGTTGCCGGCCGGGTCGGTTTTAAGGTCATCTTCTTTTTCGTGGACGACGACGGATTTGCCGATGATCGAATCAGCGCCGCTCAGGCGCATTTTGCCTTTCCATTCGAAATGCACTTTGCCCGAGGCGTCGGCGTCGATGTTGCCAAGATCGCCAGTGTGATGCTCAGTCGTGACCGGTCCGCCGTGATGCTGATTAGTCGGATTGAAATGGCCGCCGGCCGATGCCGCATCCGGTGCCGAACAATCGCCTTTTTCGTGGATGTGAAAGCCATGCTTGCCCGCTTTGAGATTTTGAATCTCGGCGACGACCTGCACTTCGTCGCCGCTTTTGGTGAACGTGACCGTGCCGGTGACATTGCTGCCGGACTTCGGCTCCAGTTTCGCGGTTGCTTTGATGGTTTCCGGCCCCTGCGCGAAGGCACTGAGCGCGCAGAGCATCCCCACCACCGAAATGATCTGTGTCTTCATGCGCCCAACGTACTGCGCTTGCGAATTGTTTTCTTGGATTTTTTTTCGCCTCTTGATACTCTGCGACGGGCGGCTGATTAGAAACAACTTCAAACCATGAAAAGTAAACTGATTTACTGTCTGCTCACTCTGGTCGGCGTGTTCGCGCTGCAACCGGCCGCCTACGCCACGTTTCATCTCATGCAGATTGAACAAGTCATCGGCGCGGTCGATGGCGACACGACCGCCCAAGCCATCCAATTACGGATGCGCGCCGCTGGTCAGAATTTTGTCAGCGGGGGCAAACTGGTCGTGTTTGACGCGACCGGCTCAAACCCGATCACGGTTCTTGATGTGCCGACAGACGTCGTCAACGGACAAGTCGGCGACCGGGTCCTGATCGCCAGTGCGAACTTCCCCAGCCACACCACGCCACCGGCAATGCCGGATTTCACCATGACGAATCTGATCCCGACGAGTTATTTCGCAGCCGGCAGTCTGATCTGGCAAAACAAGACCACCGGCGAAATTCTCTGGCGGTTGAGCTGGGGCGGTGCCGCTTACACCGGCCCGACGACCGGCAGCACCGATAATGACGCTGACGGGAACTTTGGCGTGTTTCCCAGCCCGCTCCCCTCTGCTTGCTCGACAGCGTTCCTCTTCCCTGGAGCCGCGACCGCCAAGAGCACGACTAACGCTGCCGATTACGTCCAGACGACCGGCAATATCGTTTTCACGAACAATGCCCGCGTCGGTTTCACCATCACTGTGACGCTGCCGACCGTCACCCTCACTGCGCCCGATCCGAACGCGACTGAGGGCGCAGACAATGGCACATTTCGCATCACGCGTACCGGCGGCTGCAATGGGAACGCACTAAGTGTGTTTTTCACGATCAGCGGTACGGCCACCAACGGCTCGGATTACAAGCGCCTGAGGAGCCCGGCGACAATTCCGGCCACGCGACCGGCCATGAACGTCGCCGTGAAACCGATCGACGACACCATTCCCGAGCCTGACGAGACCGTCATCCTGACCTTATCCCCGAACGCCGGTTACACGATTGGTTCGCCCAGCACCGCGACAGTGACGATTCACAGTAACGAGTAGTCGCGCCATGCCGGTAGATGGGATCTAGTCGAGCATACGCTGGTCGAGGCCGGCGTATGCATCGACGCGGCGATCGCGCAGAAACGGCCAGTGCGTGCGATGTCTATCCACCGCGGCCCAGTCAACCTCGGCGAATACGAGCTCTTCACGATCAGCCGAGCCTTTGGTGATGATCTCGCCGTCCGGTCCGCAAATAAAGCTTTGGCCCCAGAATTCAATACCCGCGCCGCCTGCGGGCGCTTCGTGACCGACGCGGTTCGCGACCGCAATGTAGCAACCGTTCGCGATCGCGTGACTGCGCTGGATCGTTTCCCAGGCTGAATGCTGGGCGGCGCCGAAGTCTTTTTTCTCGCTCGGATGCCACCCGATCGCTGTCGGATACAAAATGATTTCCGCGCCACGAAGGGCCGTCAACCGTGCCGCTTCCGGATACCATTGGTCCCAACAAATGCACACGCCAATCTTGCCGCGCTGCGTTTCCCACGCCTGAAACCCGAGATCACCGGGACTGAAATAGAATTTCTCGTGGTAAAGCGGATCGTCCGGCACATGCATCTTGCGATATTTGCCTAACAAATTGCCGTCGGCGTCGAGAACGACCGCGGTGTTGTGATAAACGCCGGCGCGCCGTTTTTCGAAAAGCGAGGCGACAATCACGACGCCGAGCTCGCGCGCGAGCTTTTGCAAGTCCGATGTCGATCTTCCGGGGATTTCTTCGGCCAGTGCGAAGTTCTTATGATCCTCAGTCTGACAAAAATACTGCGACCGAAACAGTTCTGGCAGGCAGACAATCTCGGCGCCTTGCTTTCCCGCGTCGCGGATGAACTCGACCGCGCGCGCGAAGTTCTTCTCCGGGTCGGACCCGCAACTCATCTGCACGAGCGCGACCTTTGTCTTGTCTGCCATGCAGAAAATTAACCACAGAGGGCACGGAGATCACGGAGAACCGAAAAAATTCTAGCTCCGTTTCCTCCGTGATCTCTGTGGTAAAGATTATTTCACCGCATCCGCCGGCACGATGTCGATCTTCTCGATTGTCACGCGCTTGGTGGGCTTGCTCATTTCGCCCGAATTGTTTCGGGTCACCGGCGTGTTGCCGATCTTGTCCAGCACGTCGTCGCCCTTGATCAGTTTGCCGAACGTCGTGTACTGATGATCGAGCCGCGGCTGCCGCCCGAGACAGATAAAAAACTGTGACCCAGCCGAATCGGGATCGGGCCCGCGCGCCATCGAAATCACGCCGCGATCGTGCGAATGATCGTTGAACTCGGCTTTGATTTTATACCCGGGATCGCCCATGCCGTAGCTGCTTTCTTTGCCCGGATCTTTCGTGTTTGGATCGCCGCCCTGTATCATGAATCCCCTCACAATGCGGTGAAAAATGATGCCGTTGTAAAAACCGGAACGTGCCAGTTTCTTGAAGTTTTCGATCGTGTTCGGCGCGGCGTCGTTCCAAAACTCCACCACCATGTCGCCCTCGGTCGTTTTGATCACCGCCACTTCGTTTGATGTGTTCACAGACGTTTTCTCCTCCTTCTTTTCTTCCGCCGCAAAAGCTGCGCTCGCCAACAGTAAAATTGCCAGGCTCCAGAACTTCATGTCCACAACTTACACAAGATCGAGCCCTGTCACGCGCGATGACTAGCGCAGTGGCAGCAACTGCCATTTTATCACGCCATCAACCACTTCCAGCCAAGCAACGCTTGGCGGCGCGCCCTGGTTCGCGCGCGTGACGCAGCCCGGATTGAGAAACAAAACGGCGCCGCGCCGTTCGCGCCGCGGCACGTGCGTGTGGCCGTGCACGAGGACATCGACATCATCGGCCGGCCGCTCCGGCGGAATGTGTTGCAGTCGGAACTTGAGTCCGCCGCGTGCAAGATCGACAACCAGCGGCCAATCCAAGTTGCTGTCGCAGTTTCCGCGGACGACGACGAGCGGGCGTTCAGTGCTGCGCAGTTCGTCGAGAACCCATTCCGCGCACACGTCGCCAATGTGCCAGATCTCATCAGCGTCGCGGGCAAGATCGACAATCTTCTTCGGCAATTTGTTGTGCGTGTCGGCGAGGACGAATATTCGAGGCCGCTCAGCCATGATCTCTCAGGAAAGCAGGAACGCAGGAAAAGCAAACCGACATCTGATGATTGTTCCTGCTTTCTTGCTTTCCTTAGACATATTCCGTCGAGTCGTTAGGTTCGCTCGTGTCATTTAATAAGTTCGGACTCTCGCCGGAAGTTGTGCGCGGCGCGCACGCGATGGGTTTCACCGAGCCGACACCGATCCAGCTCCGCGCGTTTCCGATTGTTCTCGCTGGGAAAGACTTGATCGGCACCGCTCAGACTGGCACGGGGAAGACTGCCGCGTTCGCGCTGCCGATCCTCACATTGTTGGCGCATCACGGGAAATTCCGCTGCTTGGTGCTCGAACCGACGCGCGAACTGGCTGCGCAAGTCGAGACCGCGTTTCGTGATTACGGACGCTTCACCGACATCCACGCCACGGTGATTCATGGCGGAGTCGGGTACGGCAAGCAGCGGGAAGACTTGAAACGCGGCATGGACGTGGTCATCGCCACACCCGGTCGCCTGCTCGATCACCTGCAACAGGGCACGCTCAACTTTCGGGAGGTCAATATTCTCGTGCTCGACGAAGTCGATCGCATGCTCGACATGGGATTTCTTCCCGACGTGCGCCGAATCGTGGAAAAAATTTCGCAAGATCGACAAACCCTTCTTTTCTCGGCCACTTTGCCGCCGGAGATCGAGCGGCTCGCGGCGTGGGTG
>DATDFJ010000261.1:0-5032 GCA_036522675.1 Chthoniobacterales bacterium
CAGCAGGATCAAGCTCGCCAAAATGACATACGTGCTGCGTTCGACCGGTTCGGGCACGATTTTCGTCCAGGCGCGCTTGAACCATTGCCGCGCCATCACGCTGTGCTGAATCGCAAACAAACTCAGCAACACCGCATCGACGATGAGCGCTTCGACAAATGGCCGCGCCGTTCCCGAATCGATCGATTTCGGAACAACCAGGTTTCCGACAAAACCGATCGCGTAGAGGAACGCGACCAGAAAGATAAGGTAACAGATGAGACCGTAAACAAACGCAACGATTCGACCAGCCATATCAATCTCCTTTCATGTTTTAGTGAGCCAGCAAATAAATCGTGACCAGAGTGAGCAGGAAATACGGAACGAGAATGGCCGCGCCGGCATAATCCTTTGCCATTCGTTGTCCGAAAAACAGCGCGATGATCGATAACGCGGAAAAGACCGCGCCGTAAAACGCGATCACGGGATCACTCGCAACAATAATGACTGCGCAACCGATCGCGCTCAGCACTCCAGCGGCGACCTCGAAAACCGTGATGATCGTCACCATCAGTGGTACCATTGCGGCGAGCGGGCTTTTGGCGAAATGGCCGGTCAGCCAGTCGAGATTGCCGCGACGATCGACGATTTTGTCGATGCCCGACTGCAGGAACAGGATCGCCAAAAATGCCGAGGCCAGAATCTGCACGAGATGCTCAGTCGAAACTCGCATCGACGGCGTTTTATAACTTTGTTTATGGATTGTCGATCTTGGCGTTCGATGCGCTGGAGGGACGACCTCCATGCCGTCCCATTAATTCTTCGGACGGGACAGAGCCCGTCGGTCCATCGCTTAGTCACCGCGCGCGGCAACATCTCCGAACGCAATCTCGCCACTCTTCAAATCCAACTCCGCTTCGGCCGGTGTGCCGAAAACGCGCGCGCGATTGTCGTCGAATTCATTTTCCCAACGGGCGACGACGACCGTGGCGAGGCAGTTGCCAATCACGTTGACGCAGGTGCGGCCCATGTCCATGAGTTCGTCCACGCCGAAAATCACGGCCACGCCGATGGGGCCAAGTCCCGCCGGCACAAACGAGTTCAGCGTCGCGAGTAAAATAACGAGCGACGCGCGCGGGACGCCGGCCACGCCTTTGGAGGTGAGCATCAGCGTCAACATCATCGTGATCTGTTGGCCTAACGACATGTGCCAGCCGATGGTCGTCTCGGCTGCTTGCGCCACGAACACCGAGGCCATCGCCAAATACAATGTCGATCCGGTGAGATTGAAGGAGTAGCCGGTCGGCATGACGAATCCGACCATCTGCGGCGGCACGCCGAAACGTTCCATCGCTTCCATGGCTTTGGGCAATGCCGACTCGCTGCTCGTCGTGGCAAACGCCAGCGCCGCCGGCTCGCGCACCGCGCGCATGAACTGGCGTAGTGGGACGCGCGCCATGCGGATCACAATTCCAAACACAACAACGATGAAGATGACCAATGCCAGGTAAAGCGAGCCGATCAATTTGCCGAGATTGAGCAACACGCCCGGTCCTTGCGTGCCGATGGTGTGTGCCATCGCCGCGCCCACGCCGATCGGCGCGAACAACATCACATAATTTGTGAGCTTGAACATGATTTGGGCGAGGCTCTCCATCGCGCGCACGATCGGTTGTCCCTTTTCGCCGACCGCTGACACCGCCAGCGCGAACAACACTGAAAAGGCCACGATCTGCAGCACGTCGCCGCGCACCATCGCCTCGATGACGCTCGCCGGAAAAATGTGCACGACCGTTTCGATAAACGTTTTCGGGTGCGCCTGGCCAATGCTCTTGATCAGGTCGGTGCTCGTGGTGGCGAGCAACACGCCCACGCCCGGCCTCGTGAGATTCACCACCGCCAGCCCGATGAAGAGCGCGGCCGTTGTCACAATCTCAAAGTAAACGAGCGCCTTGATTCCCATGCGCCCGACTTTCTTGAGCGCGCCCGCGCCCGCGATGCCGACAACGATGGTGGAGAAAACCAGCGGCGCGATGATCGATTTGATCAGGTTGATGAAGATGTCGCGCAGAAAATAAACCTTGTTCCCCCAATCCGGTCGCAGCCACCCGACGAGCGCGCCAATCACGAGGCCGATCATGATCTGCGTAGTCAGGGACGGCCGATACCACGGGCGGCGGGTCGAACTCGCAGAAGTCATTTTTTCATCCACAGATTTCGTAGATTTTCGCAGATTGAGAAAACAGGAAACAGCAAATCTGCGTAAATCTGCGTAATCTGCGGACATGTTTCTGTCGCATCTCGAGTGCACTGCTTGCGGTTTGCACCACGAATGGCGACGGCTGCAAAATCTCTGCACCGCCTGCGGCAAACCGCTCTTCGCGATTGTTGATCTTGCCGCCGTCGGCAAACTTGTTCGGTTTAACCGAACAAGTTGGCGAGAGCGCGAGAGATCGTTGTGGCGATATCGCGAGTTGTTGCCGCTTCCCGCAGATGCCGAGCCGGTCTCATTCGGCGAAGGCGGGACCCCGCTGATTCGGTCGCAAAAGTTCGGCGGCGAATTGGATGTCGATCTTTGGATCAAGGACGAATCGCTCAATCCGACGCAGAGTTTCAAAGCGCGCGGGATGAGCGTCGCGGTGTCGATGGCGAAATATCTCGGCGCGATGAAACTCGCCGTGCCGAGCGCGGGCAACGCGGGCGGCGCACTCGCGGCCTATGCCGCGCGTGCCGGGCTCGCAGCGCACATTTTCATGCCGCGCGACACGCCGCGCGCGAACATTGTCGAATGCCGGGAGTTCGGCGCGCACGTGACGCTAATTGATGGACTGATCACGGATTGTGCCGCGGAGATCACGCGCCGCAAAGAGCGCGAGGGCTGGTTCGAGATGGCCACACTGAAGGAGCCCTATCGAATCGAAGGCAAAAAGACGCTCGGTTACGAAATCGCCGAGCAGCTCGACTGGAAACTGCCGGACATGATCCTATATCCAACCGGCGGCGGCACAGGGCTGATCGGGATGTGGAAAGCGTTCGCTGAAATGGAATCGCTCGGTTGGATCGACAACACACGGCCGCGCATGTTCTCGGTGCAGGCGAGGGGTTGCGCACCGATCGCGCGGGCGGTCCAAAGCGGTGAAAAATTCGCGGCTGAATTTCCGAACGCGCACACGATCGCGTCCGGTCTGTGCGTGCCGAAAGCAATCGGTGACTTTCTCATCCTCAAAATCCTGCGCGAGTCGCACGGCGGCGCCGTCGCGATCGATGATGACGAGATCATCCGCACGGTGCGCGAGGTCGGGAGTAAAGAAGGTTTGTTTGTCGCGCCGGAGAGCGGGTCCTGCTTTGCCGCCCTAAAAAAACTTCGCGCCGCGCGCAAGATCGACATCGGCGAACGTGTCGTTATTTTCAACACCGGGTCTGGACTCAAATACCTCGAATGTTTCGAATGACGGCAACAACGGCAAAAGAAGCGCTGCAAAGCTCGGCACCGCGCGGCGATATTGTCGTCCAGGGTTGGGTCCGCACGCGGCGTGACTCGAAAACGTTTTCGTTCATCGAGCTGAATGACGGCTCGTCACTGAAAAGTCTTCAAGTTATCGCAAAAAATTCCCTGCCGAACTATGCTGAGGTACAAAAGATCACGACCGGCGCTTCGATCGTGGTGCACGGCGCTCTGGTCGCTTCACAGGGCAAAGGCCAGCAATGGGAGCTGGTCGCGGACAAGATCGACATCGTCGGGCGCGCGGACGATTCCTATCCGCTCCAGAAAAAAGGACACACGCCCGAGTTCCTGCGCGAGATCGCCCACCTGCGGCCGCGCTCCAATCTGTTCGGTTGCGTGTTTCGTGTGCGCAGCCGGCTGGCCTTCGCAATCCACAAATTTTTCCAGGAACGCGGGTTCGTTTACGTGCACACGCCGATCATCACGGCCAGCGATTGCGAAGGCGCGGGCGAACTGTTTCGCGTCAGCGCGATCGATCCGAACAATCCGCCGCGAAAGGGAAACGACATCGATTACGCGAAGGATTTTTTTGCGCGGCAGACTTATCTGACGGTGAGCGGACAGCTCGAAGCCGAAGCATTCGCCTGCGCGCTTTCGAAAGTTTACACGTTCGGGCCGACGTTTCGCGCCGAGAACTCGAACACGTCGCGGCACGCGAGCGAGTTTTGGATGATCGAGCCGGAAATGGCGTTCTGCGATTTGGAGGGGAACATGGACTTGGCGGAGGAGCTCGTGAAATATCTTATCCGGGATGTGCGTGAGAATTGCGCGGAAGATATGGAGCTGTTCGCCAAGTTCGTCGATAAGGAGCTGCTGCCGCGGCTCGATTTCGTGTTAGATCGACAATTTCGACGCGTCACCTACATCGAAGCGATCGAGCTTTTGGAAAAGAGCGGCGAGAAATTCGAGTTCCCAATCGCCTACGGGCTCAATTTGCAATCCGAGCATGAGCGTTGGCTCACGGAGAAACATTTCAACGCGCCGGTCACGATTTTCAATTACCCGAAAGAGGTAAAGCCGTTCTACATGCGATTAAATGACGACGGCAAAACGGTGAGCGCGATGGACCTGCTCGTGCCCGGAATCGGTGAGATCGTGGGCGGCAGCCAGCGCGAGGAGCGCCTCGAAGTGCTGGAGGAAAACATGCGCCGGCACAAAATGGATCTGGCCGATTACAAGTGGTATCTCGATCTTCGCCGTTACGGCACCGTGCCGCATTCCGGATTCGGTCTCGGTTTTGAACGCATGCTCATGTTCGTGACTGGTGTCTCGAATATTCGCGACGTGATTCCGTTCGCACGCACGCCTGGCAGCGCCGAATTTTAGGCAGCGTGGCGGTTCCTTTTTTTTCCACAAAGCGCAGAGAAAGAGAGATTTTGTGCGAATACGTGCGGGAGCGCCGCGTCCAAATTAAGTTATGAAGAAACTAATACTCAGTATGGCATTGGCAGTCGCGGCGCCGTTCGCGTGGGCCCAGGTCACGGAGACCTCCACTACAACGACCACGACCGAGGGCAACGGCACGATCACGGAGTGGAGCCCGGGCAA
>DATDFJ010000262.1:0-4577 GCA_036522675.1 Chthoniobacterales bacterium
GTCACATCGGTTTTGCGGAACTGAAATCCGTAGCGCAACACAGCCATATTGTGCAGGCGTTCGCGGACTTGATCGACATAGCGCTGCGCTTTGTCGCCAAATCCGTCGAGCAGCAGCCGGCTGAAATGTTCGGGCGTTAAAATTTGCGGGCGCTCGGCGTGAATTTTGCCGTTGCGGACGCGGATCTGGTCGACGCGGTCCATCAATTCCGAGATGAGATAAAAATGAAAGCTGGTGCTGCCGAAGGTGGCGATCTTCTGCTCGGGCGCGACGATGACCTGAGTGTTTTCGATCGCGTACTGGAAATCGTCTTCCTTCATTGTCGATCTAAGATACGACTGTGCGAGCGGCGTTCAATTGCTGCCGGCGGTAACATCGACATGTGAGAACTCCTATTTCATAGTTCGCTGCCTGGGACTAACGACAGGCAAGCCACAGCGAATGGAGCCCAGAAAATTTTTCGCCGAACTGAAGCGACGCAACGTCTACAGTGTTGCCGCCACTTACGTCGTCGTCGGCTGGATTTTGATCCAGGTCGTGACGCAGGTTTTTCCGCCGTTCGACATACCGATGTGGGTGGAACGCCTCGTCATCGTCGTAATCGTTCTCGGCTTTCCCGTCGCGCTCATCCTCGGTTGGATCTACGATTTCACCCGTCAGGGCATCAAACGCACAGCCGCCGCAGAGGAGGGGACACGTGCAGACAAAATTGAGCTTGTTCGCCCGGCCCTTCTTCCCCCGGCCACAGATTCGGCTGAGAAATCGATCGCTGTGCTTCCCTTTCACGATCTCAGCCCGGGCAAAGACCACGATTATTTCAGCGATGGCATCGCGGAGGAGATTCTTGCCGCGCTAACCAAAATCGAAGGCCTGCGGGTGGCGGCGCGGCGCTCGGCCTTTTTCTTCAAGGGGAGAGACGCGGAGCTGAGTGAAATCGCGCAGAAGTTGAATGTCGGCACGGTTTTGGAGGGTAGCGTGCGGCGTGATGCCGATCGAGTCCGGATCACGGCCGAACTGATTGATGCCACCGATGGGTTCACGATTTGGTCGGAGACATTCGATCGCCAAATGGAAAGTATTTTTGCGGTCCAGGACGAAATCACGCGCGCGATTGTCGATGCTTTGAAACTGAAGCTGGCGGTCGCTGCGCCCCGAATTTCGCGTGACCCTGACGCCTACGACATTTATCTGCGCGGTTCATTTCTCTCGGACAAACTGACGGAAGAAGCGTTACGTGAGAGCTTGGAGCTGTTTCAGGGCGCATTGAAGAAGGATCCCCAGCTGGGCCGCGCCTGGACCGGTGTTGCCAAGTCGTGGCTCTGGCTCGCGGACGTGTACGCGCCGCCGCGCGAGGCCTATGCAAAAATTCGCGATGCCGCGACGAACGCGCTGAAGATCGACAATGGCGACGCGGAAGCGCATGTCTATCTCGGCGAAGCGAGGCGCGTTCTCGATTGGGACATGGACGGCGCGGCGCGCGAGTTTTGTCGCGCGGTCGAGCTCAATCCGAAATCAACGCCGTCGAATTATTTCTCGGCGGCATTTTGGGCCGCGCGCGGTGAGCGCGAGGAAGCGCTCGTCTATTTGCAGCGTACCTCCACAATCGATCCGGCGTCGCTGTGGGTGAACAACTCGGCGTGCGAGCTTTATCGTTATTTCGGGCTTTACGACGAAGCGATTGTGGCCGGCGAACGTGCGTTGCAACTCGACCCGGCATTTGTTTATGGCGAGCCGCTGCTCGCGGCGCTGTATCGCGAGATGGGTCGTTTCGAGGATGCGATCGCTCTCTACAAAAAAGCAGAGGAGCTCAGCGGCAGACCGGCTTTTGGCTTGGCCATCACTTACGCGCGAATGAACCGGCGCGACGATGCAATGCGCGCGCTGAACGCCGCGACGGCGATTCGTCCTTACACCGCCGGCGACGTTCTTGCCCACGTGCACGTCGCGCTGCGCGAATATGATGAGACGATTCGGCAGCTCGAGCGCGCCGCCGAGGAACGATCTTCGTCCCTGCACATGGTCGGCATCGCCCCGGAATTCGCGCCGCTGCGCGGCGACGGGCGCTTCATTGCTATTCTGAGGCGAATCGGATTGGAGCCGGAGAAAGTTTTCGCCAGTACGCCGCAAAATTTCCGGGGAGCACAGGCCGCTGGCCTGTAGTTCGCGGCAGCTTGCCGCGAACATTAACTGACGAGGTTGCGGGTGTATGATCGTGCATTCGGAAAGCTGCCGAATGCTGCAGGCCAGCGGCCTGCGTTCCCCGGCGCATCGCGTCCGCTATCTCGGCGTTTGCGTCGGGCTCTGCCCGTTTGCAATGCGCGGGAGATAATCGGCGTAACCTTCTGCTTCCATCTTGTCCAATGGAACAAAGCGTAATGCCGCCGAGTTGATCGCGTAGCGGCGTCCGGTTGGCGGCGGCCCATCATTGAAAACGTGGCCGAGATGGGAGTCGCTTTTGGTGGCGCGCACTTCGGTCCGTTGCATCCCGAAGGAATTATCCGGGCGTTCGTGAACGCAGTCGGTGTCGATCGGCTTTGTGAAGGTCGGCCGGCCGGTACCAGCATCGAACTTATCGCTCGAACCGAAGAGCGGATCGTTCGTGATCACGTCGACGTAAATGCCGGGCTTGAAGTTGTCCCAATATTCGTTGCGAAACGCGGTCTCGGTGCCGTTCTCGCGCATGACGCGGTACTGCTCTTCGGTCAAACGTGCGCGCAGCTGCGACTCGCTCGGGACGGGTTTGAGATAATTGAAAGTGCCGGCGTGTTTTTGGACGGCCTGTTTGTGGCCGATCAAAAAGAACGCCGCGATCACAGCGAGGGCACTGAGCAAACCGAGCCAAAGCGTCAGATAGTGCGACCATTTTGCCGGGTGATGGATCCGCTGCACCGGTCTTTCAGTCATTTCCTGGACTGACGTGTGATTCATGAGCGACGAGTCGGTTTCGCGAATGCGCAGGCAACTGTTGTGCGACGCCTCTGATATATCGCAGCGCCGCTGCCCCATGGTTTGGCGCATTCATCTCCCTCAATTCCCTTTGACGAGATAACTACTGCTTTTGTTCGAAGAGGGCGAGATATTCGCCGTAACCTTCTTCTTTCAATTTTTCCACCGGGATGAAGCGTAGCGCGGCCGAGTTGATGCAATAACGTTGACCGGTCGGCGCTGGCCCATCGGGGAAAACGTGCCCGAGGTGCGAATCGCTTTTGCTTGAACGCACTTCGGTGCGATCCATGCCGAGAGTGCGATCAGTTTTCTCGGCCACGTGCGCCTTTTCGATCGGTTTGGTGAAACTGGGCCAGCCGGTGCCGCTGTCGAATTTGTCGCGCGAACTGAACAGCGGTTCGCCGCTAACAACATCGACATAAATTCCGTCGCGGTGCTCGTTCCAATACGCATTGCGGAATGGCGGCTCGGTTCCGCACATTTGCGTCACGTGATATTGCTCGGGCGTGAGTTTGTTGCGCAGGTCCGCGTCTGTGGGTTTCGCGTTTTTGTCGCTCGTCGTCGATGGAGTTGTCATGGTGGATGATTGAATTGCCGGTTCATCTTTTCTCTGTGCTCGCGCGCGGTCGAGGAAAATCAAAAGACCGAGCAGGCCGACAAAGACAAACGCGGAAAAGGTCAACATCCCCCGCGAGGACGGCTTCGGTCGTTCTGGAAACTTGATCATGAAACAAGGTACGCGAATCCGCCAAATTCCAAATTCCAAAATCCAAATTCCAGAGAGATTCCAATGACCAAATCCAAAGATGTAGCCTGCTCGTCGGCCGCTATTGGAGTTTGGAATTTGGAGCTTGGAATGTGAGTTTTCCGATTGAATCTCTCGATTCAATCGGCCCTTCCCGCTTCGGGGACGCGGATGTAACGACGAAACAGAAGTAGCCCAATCGGCGCAATCGACGCGGCGAGCGCAAAGATCAGCCACATCGTAGCCGAATGTCGCGGCCCGTGTTCAGGGCAAAATGCCGCCAGCAACCAGCCGCCGGTGCCGACGAGCAATTTTCCGACGAGGAACGGTAGATAGGCGAGCGACCCGTAGGACGCTTCCTGTCCCTTCGGTGCAATTGCCGCGGCGTATTCGTAAACGCGCGGCGAATAGAACGCTTCGCCGATCGAGAACACGATCAGATAAAGCGCCGCCATCACGTAGTAGGGGTGAATGCTCCCGCGCACTTGCAAATAGCTGTGCCCGAGCCATTGCCCAAGGCCGCTGTTGGCTGCGGTTTGAAACCAGTCGGTCGGCAGCGCCATGATGAATACGCCCGCGGCGCAGATCGCGCCGCCGAACACGACCATGCGGTAGGCGGCAAACTTTTGCGTGAGCGCGCCGACGATCGGCACCAGGCAAATGATGACGATTGAATTGATGGCCGACAGTTTTCCCACTGGCGCGTGGAACCCAAGCTCGCGATCGCCCCACTTCGGGAACACGTAATCCATTTGCAGGAAAATCGCTTTCAGAAAACCGATCAGTAGAAAGAACGCGAGCAATCGATAAAAACCGGATTGACCGATTAGCCGCCGGAAAAGATCGACAGTGTCGGTAGCGCTTTGTCGCGCCGTCTCACTGATGC
>DATDFJ010000263.1:0-19641 GCA_036522675.1 Chthoniobacterales bacterium
GTATGTCCGCGAAGTTCTGCGGGCGGCGGGAGTTGTTGGGCTCGAGCTACGACGCGGCGTGGATGACATGAAAGCTTTCGAGCAAAACTTCAACAACGAAACCACCGCGCAAGGACTGCTCGAGCTCTTCGCCGCGCTGCGCGGCGAATTCCTTTCCAAGCCGAGCCGGGACCGCGTCATTAACATTCTGCTTCAGCAGCGCTTCAATTCGATGCTCCCGGCGCTCCTGCCGGAACACGCGCGCGTCGCGCATAAGACCGGGGAAATTTCCACTGCTTGTCATGACGCCGGCATCGTCTACGTCCCCGAACGAGAACCCTACATCCTGGTTGTTCTGACCGAGACAACACCGGAAACGAGCGGCGGTCGTGAAGCGATTGCCAAAGTTTCGGAGGCTGTGTTTCAGGTGCTGACGGGAGCGGAGGTGAAAACGTGACCGCCACCGATGAGCTCCGCGCCGTCGACGGCTTGACCTTATCCGCCGAGCATCGGGCAGCGTTGCGCCCGGGCGAGGCGATCGCCGATGGAAACGGCGTCGTGCATCATCTGCCGCGATTCTTTTTCGTGTTGCCGAGCTGGCAGGAAACGCAAGGGTTGAAGGTCGCCGCGCATTTTACGTTGGCGGAATTGATCACGGTCGATTCGCGCGAGGCCGGATTGCTCCTGCGCGAGTTCCCGCATTACGTGCCCTGCGCAGTTCTGGCCTTAGCGCGCTACCTGGAAGATTTCCGCCGCGAAGTGGACGCGCCCGTGTTTATCAGCGTGAATGGCGGCTACCGCTCACCGGCGCATCGGATCAATCGCGCTGGGTCGCTGCATTGCTGGGGCACGGCCGCAAACATCTATCGAGTGGGCGACACTTATCTCGACGACGAAAAGTCGATTGGCCGCTATGCCGAGGTCGCGGCAAGGCTCGGCGGCGAGGTCCGGGTGCGCGATCATCAACCCGGTGACGACCATCTCCACGTTGACCTGGGTTATCTGACGATCGTGCCACGGGAATGCAGCGAATCGTAAAACAGGACCGCTCGAAACATGGCGCGCGTTTTCATCTGCCGCCACCGCGGGCCGTGCTCGGGTTGGAAGCCGAGTTCAATCTCATCATCGACGACGTGCGGCAGCGGCCGGAAAAAGTTTTCGGCACAGCTGCAAGATTGATCAGGCGAAAGATGTTGCCGCGGACGGGGCGTTCCTATCAGCTTCCATCCGGCGGCGCGATCTACTTCGATACCGGCGTGATCGAAGTCGCGACGCCCATCGTGGAACTGCAGCCTGGCTGTTGTTACCGCGCGACCCGGCTGTTGTGGGAGCAGATCCACTACGTCGGCAAAGAGCTGCGGTCGTGGGCGCGGCGCAACAAACGGCGCGCGCGCCTGCAAGGTTTCAGCACGCACTACAATTTCTCATTGCAAAACAAGTCCGCTTCGCCGCAAGCCAACGCCAATCGACTCGCTTACCTGCTCGCGCATATTCTGCCGGCGCCGGTAATGCTGCTGGCCGCGAACCGTCAGAGCACGGCGATCGGGGTGCGTCCGCGCGGCAAGCGCATCGAAGTGACCGCAGACTTTACTCCCGACGCCGCACTCATGCTCGCGACCTGTGCATTCATCGCCGGTGCCGCACAAATTGCGAGCCGGTGGTCAAACTACAATCTGGAACAGCTCGACGGCCAAGCGATACCGAGGTTCGCCCGATTCCAACTGCATAAACATTCATCGCGCAAAGGTTGGCGCATGACGAAGAGATCGCTCGCGCGTAATCCCTTCACTTCGGACGTCAACGCAGCGATCTGGAGACTGCGTGATGGCCGGGAGCTAAGCTTGCGCGCGATCGCGCAGGCGACCCTGCTGTCGTTCCGGCGAGAGATTCGCCGCCTGAGCGACTCGGAAACACTGCGTCATATCGAAGCAGTTTTCGAAGGCGACGCGAGGTCGCTACTAGATTTCCCCCAACGACCGGCCGCGTACGACGACGCCGGCCGCGCCGCGAACTGGGACCGTCGCCGGATGCGGCACTGGCCGCGGTCCGTCTACGAGAAAGTGATTCACCGTGTGATTGCGCGACAGCCCATTCAGGTGCGGGGAAAACGCTACGTCGCCGAGCGGATGCAAGGCTGGTACGAGGTTGTGTTCCGCGATGTGAAAAGCGGCAACCGTCGAATTTTCAATCTCGATCACCTGGCGAAGTTGATGATGGCGCAACGGCGCCGCGCGCAATGACGATTTTATATGCGGCGGGTCCGGCGGCCGCGCCTACCATTATAATCCCATCTGCTCGCGCACGTATTTGACGGGCGGGCTGCCGAAGGAGATCACGGTGTCGTTGTATTTCTTCAGGTCGAAGGCGGCGCCATCGCGCGCTTTCGCCTTGTCGCGCAGGTCGAGGTGTTCGGCTGCACCGACGAAGTAGGTCGACAACTGCGCCGAACTCAGGCGAGCGCGCTTCCATTTGCCGACAGCTTCGCCTTCAGTCTGGAATCCTTCCTTCATCATGAGGTCGAGCGCCTGTTGCTCGCTCGTGTTGCCAGCATGAATGCTTTGATCGATGATGGCGTTGCAATCGACGCGAAGGCGCATTTTGAGCTGCTGCATTTTGACTTCCGGCCCGCCGTAACCGGCTTCCGCCATCAATTGCTCGGTGTAGACGGCCCAGCCTTCGACGAATGTGCCGCTCTGAAAAATCGCGCGCACCAATGTTGGCGCCTTGAATTCGTTGGCGTGGGCGAGTTGGAGATAATGGCCCGGCATGGCTTCGTGCACGGTCAGGTCCCGGATCATGTAGTTATTGTATTCGCGAAAGAATGAGTCCTTACGTTTCTTGTCCCAATCGTTCGGCGTCGGCGCGACCGCGAAAAATGTCTTGCCGCTCTTCTCGAGCGGGCCGGGTGAATCGCAATAGGCGACCGATTGGCCGCGCTTGAACTCCGGCATCACGATGATGTCGATCGGCACGTCGGGCACGCGCACGAGGTTGTGCTGCTTGGCGAAATCGGTCGCCTCGCTCATCACCTTCTGGCAATAACCGACGATCGTGTTGTCGTCGGGATGTTGCTCGGCCAGCTTGTCGAGCACTGCGGTCGTGACTTTCTTTTTGTCCGCGAGCGCGGCTTTGGCGGCGCTCGGGAAATACTTTTTGTAAAGCGGTAGTGCCGTCTCGTAAATCGCGGTTTGGGTATGCGCCAGGTCCTCCTGCGCCCGTTTCAAAACGTCTTCCATCGACAAGTCGGAGGCGAGGGCGAAGCGCAGTTTCTTTCGAAACTTGTCTGCGCCGATGCGAAAATCGCCGTCTGACCGCGGGAGTAGATCTCTTTGCAGCCAACTCTTGTAATCGTCGAGCGCTTTGGCGGTTTTTTCCTGGAGGGGCGCGAGATCTTTCATCATTTGGGGCATTTTGTCGAGCAACGGGCCGAGTCCTTCGCGCACGAGCGAGATCGCACCCTGCGTCTGCTCGATTGCCGTTTCGGTATGCACGCGCGGCGAATGTTGCAGGTTACCTTTTGCCTGCTCGATCACACGCGGGATCGCTTCCATGCGTTTGCGCAAATTCGCAATGCGCTTTTCCGGCGTATCGAAATCGCGGGCGACGATCACGTAAAGACCATTCGCGAGGCTTTGCATATAAACGAGCGGGTTCCATTCGGCCTCGCGGAGTTCTTCGAGCTCGAAGATTTCATTGTCGACAGCATCACGCAGAATGCGGATGTCGATCTTGTTGGGGCCGGTGAGCTCGGCGAGGTCGCTGAACCCGGAGAGCTTTTCGCGGAGGTCCTTTGCGGCGGTGAGAAGCTGCGCCCGTTTTTCGGTGGAATAATCGGTGAGCTCTCCGTCAAAACGATGATCCCCTAATTCAGTGGCCCGCTCAGGATTGGCCGCTAATTCCTGCTCGACATATGCGGCGGCGAGTTTTTCGAATTCCTGGTCCTGCGGAGTTGCGCCAGCAGGCAAGATCGACAATGCGAGCGTGGCAACGATTAGAACCGTCGCTTTCAATGTTGTTAGGCCTCCGGCTGAACGGCAAAGCCGATCGCGGGTTCCGCTTCACCCGCGACTTCGGTCTGGTCCTGCAAGTAAGTTTTGCCTTTGTAAAACGGCGTCACGATTGCGAACAAAACCGCCGTCCCGAGCATGATCCAAAAAAAGAACATGAAATAGCTTGTGCCCTGCAGTTTCACCGACCCGTCGGGATTTTGGATGATGAAATTGACCGCCGCGGTGAATTGGTTCCCGAGCGAGACCGCGAGCAGGTAAGTGCACATGATCAGTGACTTCAACTTCACGGGGCCCTGCGTGTAGGAAAATTCGAGGTGCGTCGGGGAAACAAGCGTTTCGCCGGCGGTCAAAACGACGAACGCCCAAATCTGCCACATGATTCCCGGACGCTCGCCCGCGTCGATGCGTGTTTGAATTAGCGCGACGATAAAAAAGGATACCGCCGTAACGAACAACCCGGCGCCGATTTTCCGGAGCGGCGTCAGCTTCACAAACTTCTCCACGAACGGATACAACGCGTAGGAGAAGAGCGGCAGCATGATCAGAATGAAGAGCGGATTCACCGTCTGGATTTGTTCCGGCAGCCATTCGATTCCAAAAAAATGTCGATCCATCGATTTGGCCTGCACGATCCAGGAGGAAAAGTTTTGCTGCCACAGCGCCCAGAACATCGCCACGAATGGAACGGGCATTAAAATATTCAGAATAATCTTGCCCGTATCCCTGTTAAAAATCTCGCGCGCGTAATTTCGCAGACCGACGGGGGGAATGTGGACGAATTTTTTGCGACCGGCCCAGAAAAAAATCGTCGCAATGACCATGAAGATGCCAGGCAACCCAAACGCCGTGGCAGAATTGTGCACTTGCGCACTTTCCAGAAAACTTACCACCCCCGGCGGCAATTTCCCGATTAAGCCATTCGGATCCGCTTTGTAAGGATTGAGCAGCCACGGAATCAATAGCGTCGAAAAAGCCGAACCGGCGTTGATCGAAAAATAGAACCAATTAAAAAGTTTTGGCAGCAAGTGCTTATTTGTTTCGCCGAATTGGTCGCCCACGTTCGTTGAAACGCAGGGTTTGATGCCGCCGGCCCCGAGCGCAATCAAGAACAGCCCGATCCCGGACAAAGCCACTGGAGGAACCATGTGCCCGACCGCAGAATCGATCAGCGCCAGCGTCGCGTGGCCCGCGCAGTAGACGATCGACAGCCAGAAGACGACCCAAAATTTTCCAAAGAGCGCGTCGGCGAGGATGGCGCCGACGAGCGGAAGAAAATAAAGGGTCGAGACGAACGTGTGATACCACGCATCCGCCTGCTCTGGACGCATCAAGGCGAGATTGCCGGCCTTATCGTGCAGGAACGTCGTCCAGAAGATGACGACGATTGAATTCATCCCGTAATAGGAGAAGCGCTCGGCGGCTTCGTTGCCGATGATGTAAGGCACACCGGGCGGCCACCCGCTGATCTTCGGCGGCGAGGTCAGATATTTGTGTTTGGCCATAGGTTTGCTCGTTGCCTAACGAGGTTTGGAGCCGCGGAAAAATTCAGCCGGCGTCGCCGTGGCGGAGGACGCGGCAGATGTCGATGTTTCCCCGCCGCCCGCTTCGGAACGCGGCGCCTCGCCGGGCCCGAGCTCGGCGTGTTCCCTTTGCACCTCGGGCATTTCCCCGACGTGATGTTTTTCGCACGCGCAAACGAGAAGCAAACCCGCACAAAGGCAGAACGTTGCACAGGCGCACGGTACCGCTCGCATAAGCGCGGCAAAGTAAGCGGGATTGCGCGTCACGCGCAAGATCAAAGCACGAAGCACAGACTCGTAATCATGCAGGTGCTCGTAATCGAATCTGCTTCGAGCACGATTACGACTACGAGCAAGAGCAAGAGTTGATTGCAACATGACCGCGTCGCATTAGTATCCCGTCCAGAAAGTGGCTCGCCCCCCCAAGAACAACCCTTGGAACGAAGTCTGCGCGATCGTCCTGCTCGGCTTCGGGACATTGCTTTTTCTCGCTCTGATCTCCTACACGCCGAAAGATTTGCCGTCGTGGGTGCCGTGGAGTTATTCCTCGTCGCCTAATCGACCGGCGCAAAATTTCATCGGCTGGTTCGGCGCCGTTCTGGCCAGCGTTTGTTATTTTTTGATTGGCGCCGCTTCGTACCTGATTCCGGCGATCCTGCTTGGGTTCGGTGCAGTGAAACTCTTTCATCCCAATTTGCGGATGACGCGACGGCTTGCCTGGATTCTTCTCTTTCTCCTCTCCGGCGCGTGTTTGCTGCAGTTGCAGACCCGGCATTTTCTCGGTTGGAAAAACGCGTTCAACATCGCCGGGCCGGGCGGCTGGATCGGCTTTGTTCTGGGCAAAAAAGTTTTGCTCAACTCAACCGGCGAAATTGGTTCGCTCATCCTGTTGAGCGGAATTTACATCGGCACGCTCATTCTCACGACCGGGCTGCGACCGATCCATGTCATCAGGCAAACTGTTGCGGCAACTGTGGGCGCCATCGAAAAGACGCACGCCTGGCGCGTCGAGCGACAATTGCGCCGGGCCGATCTCAAAGGGCAGTTGGAGATCAACCACAAGGAGCTCGCCAAACAACGGCGTCTTCTGGAAAAGCAGCTCAAGAAAAAAGGCGCGCCTGTTCCCGAGCCGGCGCAAGCCGCTTCGATGTCGGCTGAAGAACTGGCAAATCGGCCGGAGCCAAAGGTTGTCGACACAACAGCGCTGCCGAGCGAGTCGGTTGGATTGCGCAGGCGACGCACTTTGGCCGAAGTGCCCGGCGGCGCGTCAACATCGACAATTACTTCCGGCCTAACAAGTCGATCATGGGAAGGCAAAGATTACACCCTGCCCGGACTCGAACTGCTCGACGAGCACGACCCGAGCGCGCGCAGCGGCGCCGATCCAGCCGAGCTGCAGCGTGTTCAGCAAACCTTGATCGATGCGCTCGCGCAATTTGGGATTGCCGTTGCGCCGGGCGACATCACCAAGGGACCAACCATTACCCGTTACGAGGTTTATCCGGCCAAAGGCGTGCGCGTGGACAAAATCGTGAGCCTGGAGCGCGACCTCGCCCGCGCCACACGCGCCGAGCGAATCAACATTCTCGCGCCGATTCCCGGCAAGGACACCGTCGGCATCGAATTGGCAAACACGCGCAAAGTGACGGTCACATTGCGCGAGCTGCTCGAGTCGGCCGATTGGGACGAGGCGAAAGCGCGCGCCAAAATCCCACTCGCGCTCGGCAAAGACGTTTACGGCAAAGCGATCATCACCGATCTCGCGCAGATGCCGCACTTGCTCGTCGCGGGGACCACCGGGAGCGGCAAAAGCGTCTGCATTAACGGACTCATCGCGAGCATGCTCTTCCGATTCACCCCGAAGGAACTGCAATTCATCATGATCGATCCGAAAGTCGTCGAGCTGCAGACCTATGCGCAGCTGCCGCACCTGCGTTATCCCGTGATCACCGATCCGAAAAAAGTGCTGCTGGTTTTGCGCGGTCTGACCGATGAAATGGAGCGGCGTTATAAAATTTTTGCCCGCGTCGGGGTGCGCAACATCATCGGCTTCAATGCGCGGCCGCTGAAAAAGAAAGATGAAAGTAGCGCAAGCGTCTCGCTTGCGACTGATGGGAATGGGCAAGCCGGAGGCTCGCCCCACATTAAAGGCGATGCACTGGAGATTCCGGACAAACTTCCCTACATCGTCGTCATCATCGATGAGTTGGCCGATTTGATGCAGACGGCGCCGGCCGACGTGGAGGGCGCAATCGCGCGGATCACCCAAATGGCGCGCGCGGCCGGAATCCATCTTATCGTCGCGACGCAAACGCCGCGGGCGGACGTGATCACGGGCGTAATCAAGGCGAACATTCCAAGCCGGATCGCGTTTCAAGTCGCGAGTAAGATCGACAGTCGCGTTATTCTCGACGAGAACGGCGCCGACCGTTTGTTAGGCCAGGGCGACATGCTCTATCTTCCGCCGAGTGCGTCGCGGCTCATCCGCGCCCAGGGCGTCTTGGTGACGGACGAGGAAATTCGCCGGCTGGTGGAGTTTGTTTCCGCGCAAAGTCCGCCGGCATTCGACGCTGCCATGCACGAAAAACTTGAAGCGGCAACGAATTCGAATGGCGACGTCACCGAGGAAGATGAGGAACTCGTCGAAAAATGTCTCGAGATTATTCGCCAGGAGAAACGCGCTTCTACTTCATTGCTGCAACGCCGGCTCCGGCTGGGTTACACCCGCGCCGCGCGCATCGTTGATATTCTGGAGCAGCGCGGTATTCTAGGTCCCGGCGAAGGCGCGAAGCCGCGCGAGATACTTGTCGATCTTGATGCCGCGGTTTAGCCACCGCCGGCATACATCATGACGATCGAAGGCCTGGGGAAGAAATTTCAAGAAGCCCGCCTCGCGCGAGGGCTCACCCTCGACGAGGCGGCGCGCTTGACGAAGATTCGCCCGTCACGGCTCGCCGAAATCGAGGCGGAAGATTTCTCGCAATTTCCGAGCCTGGCCTACGCGAAGGGATTCCTCCTCATCTACGGGAAATTCCTGGACATCGACGTGACGCCGTACCTGGAAGCGTTTGAAGGTTCGGAAAACGTCACGGTCGACGGGTACTCATACCTGCAGGAGAGTGCGCCGCCGAAACCGGCCCGCACCCCGGTCGTTCGGCGCCCATCATCGGAACGGCGCTCGATCACACCTCTCATTGTCGGCGCGATTGTGCTCATCGTTGGGTTTTTCACGATGAAACTGATTTTGAATATTCAGCGGATCGCGCCGCGTCGACCGGCCGCCCCCTCGGCGCAAGCGCAAGTATCGGCCAAGCCGGCCGCTCCCGCTCAAGTGCCGGCTGTGCCAGCGCAGAGCGCGCCGTTTGCTGCAGCGTCGGCCCAACCGAGCCAGAGCGGCGCAAACAAAGTCGCTTCTGCTCCGTCAGTAGCCGCGACGCAGCCGGCGACAAATTCTCCGGCTGTCTCGGCCAGCGCGCCCCCCGTTGCTGTCGCAAAGCAATCGCCGCCAAAAGAACCGGAAATTCGCCGAGCTGAACCCGTGCGCGCAGAAGACCTCGCGAAGGCCGGCGCCGCCCCCAAGGAAACGTCGGCGCCGGGAGAAACCGCCGGCCCGAATCGTGTCGACATTCGGCCGTTGAAGAAAACGTACGTCAAGGTCGTGGTCGACAATGAGACGAGCACGCCGGCATTCGAGCGCTGGATCTCGCCGGCCGACGGCACGGTCGAATTTCGCGGCCAACACATTGCCGTGCGGGTGCTGGATCGCGACGCCATTCAAATCAAAAAGAATGGTAAGGTCGTGACTGAAAACGACGACGATATTACCGTCGAGTAACTCGTTAGGCCGGGAACGTGACCGCAAGATCGACATCTTGTTCTGTGGAGGCAGCCGGGTCGGCTGCGAACGCGAAGCCAGAGCAGGCGACGCGCCTGCCGCTACCATCGCGACGAATGAAAGTGGGAATGATCAGCCTCGGTTGCGCCAAGAACCTGGTCGATGCGGAGATCATGCTCGGCAGTGTGCTCGAGCGCGGGATGGAGATCACCTCGCGTGCCGAAGACGCCGATGTCCTGGTGATCAACACCTGCGCGTTCATCGATTCCGCCAAGGAAGAATCAATCGAAGCTATTCTGGAAGCGCATCAACAACGTGGGCTGAGCAAACGTCCCGATCAGAAACTCATCGTGAGCGGCTGCATGTCACAACGGTTCGCGCGCGAATTACGCGAGGAGCTGCCGGAGGTCGATGCGTTTATTGGGTTGGATCAAGTCAACGAGCTTGGCCGAATCGCAGCGGAACTTCTTCAACGCTCAACACCCAACACCCGGCGCTCAATGCTCAATGCAGACAGCTCGACATTGGACGTTGGACGTTGGGCGTCGAGCGTTGATTCTGAAATTGACGATGTCGATCTTTCATTCACGCGCGCACGGCCCACTTACATTCCCGATTACGACACGCCGCGTTATCGCCTAACGCCAGCGCATTCGGCTTACCTGAAGATTGCCGAGGGTTGCAATCATCCCTGCAGTTTTTGCGTCATTCCGCAAATGCGCGGCAAACATCGGAGCCGGTCGCCCGCGTCGGTGCTCGCGGAAATTCGCGCCCTCGTCCGCGAAGGCGTGCGTGAGATCAACTTGATCAGCCAGGACACGACGTACTACGGCATGGATTTGTGGGCGGAGAAGCCCGGCCCGCGCCAGCCGCTCGATTCGAGACGCGGCCCAACGCTCGCCGGGCTGTTGCGCGAGATCGAGAAGATCGAGGGCGAGTTCTGGGTGCGACTGCTTTACACTCATCCGGCGCATTGGAGCGACGAGTTGATGGAAACGATCGCCCAATCCGCCAAGGTCGCGCGTTACATCGACATCCCGCTGCAGCATATCAGCGACCCAATGCTGCAACGGATGCGCCGCGAGACCTCGCGCGCGCACATCGAGACGCTCATCGCCCGGCTGCGCGCCGCCATTCCGGGCGTGGCATTGCGCACCACTTTCATCGTCGGTTTTCCGGGCGAAACCGAAGTGGATTTCGAGTCTCTGGTCGAATTCATCGAGCGCAGCCGGTTTGATCGGCTCGGCGTGTTTAAATATTCGCGCGAGCAAGGATCGCGCGCCGCCACGATGCCGATTCAGGTTTCAATGAAGATCAAGAACGAGCGCTACCGCCGCGCCATGGCGCTCCAGCAAAAAATCGCATGCGCGCTAGCGCGCGAGAAAACCGGCCAGAGACTGAAATTGCTCGTCGATGAGCCGCACATTGCGCGCACTGAAGCCGATGCGCCTGATGTTGACGCGCGCGTGATTCTGTCCGAGGCGGCCCCCGTCGGCGCGTTCGTTTCGCGAACAATCACCGGCAGCCGTGGCTACGACCTACTCGCCTGAGCAGAAGGGCGAGTCGAACCGAAAATGTTGTTTCACGAGCAAGTAAACGAGTGACAACAAACCGATTTTCGCGCACTCTGTAAAACCATCTATGGCCGATCCGAACGACCCGAAAACTGAGCCGGTGCGTATCACTCCGCCGCCACGACCGGACACAAATGCACCCAGTGCCGCGACTGAAGGACACGAGCCGGTTCGCATCAATTTACCGACCCGCCCACCGGTGCGTCCTGCTCCACCGCCGAGCGCTGCTCCGCCACCGCCGCCACGACGCGCGGCCGAGCCGGCGCCCTCAGCTGGGCCGGAGTTGAAAAAGGAAACGGCCCGTGTCGGGGCCGCGCCGTTGCCCGAGGTCAAACCTGCGACACCGGTGCAAATGAAAAAGACCCAACCGTTGGTGACGATGCCGGAAGTGACCGCGCCGCCGAGCGTGCCACTGACTGTGACGAGCGAACCGCCGCCCGTGGTTGAGCCGATTCCTGCTCCGCTCTGTTGGGCCGTGCTCGGCGCTTCCGCCGTAATTTTGATCGTGCAAATTTGGAATTATTTTTCCTGAGCCCAATGGACCCTTCCGGCGCCATTACTGTCGACGAAGGCAGCTTCGACCGCGAAGTGATGCACAGCGAGCAGCCGGTGATTGTCGATTTTTGGGCGGAATGGTGCGGCCCGTGCAAATTGATCGCGCCGCTGCTGGATGAGATCGCTCGCGAAAAAGCTGGTTCAGTCAAGGTCGCGAAAGTGAACGTTGACGAAAACCAGAGCCTGTCGTTCAAGTACAACATCCGCGCCATTCCCGCGCTGCTCTTTTTCAAAGACGGCCAGCTCCGCGATCAAGTTACCGGCGTGACGAGCAAGAAAGATTTGCTCAGCCGCATTGACGCGCTCGGCTGAGCAAATTTTCGTCGGCCGCGAAAATTTCCGGCGAGCAGTAGAGGCGGCGAACGCGGAGCCCGCTAATAACTTTGAGTTCGTGTGCGACGGCGACGGTCGTCGCGCCACAAGATGGTACTCCAGGCACGCGCAAATTCGGCTCCGCGGCATGTTTTTTTTGGATTGATTGAACTGGAGATTCTTGGTTATCTCGGTTCGACCGACCTGCGCACTGCGCTCACAAGTACAAACGGAGAATTCATATGCCTGCCACCCTCAGTTACCCCGGCGTTTACATCGAAGAGATTCCCAGCGGTGTCCGCACCATCGTGGGCGTGGCCACATCCATCACCGCATTTGTTGGTCGCACTGCGCGGGGCCCAGTCAACGAATCGATAACGATCAATAGTTTCGCGGACTTCGAGCGCACCTTTGGCGGCTTGCAGTCCGATTTTCTGATGAGTTACGCCGTGCGCGATTTTTACATGAACGGCGGCACACAGGCGATCATTGTTCGACTCGTTCACCCGAATTTTGCAACCGATGCCGAGTTCTTGGACGCGTTTGGTGCAGCACAGGGGATTGTTGACGCGGCCAAGAACGCAAATCCACCTAACCCGACCGCCACGGACGCGAGAGACGCGGCGAATGCCGCCAACACGTCGATACAGACAGATCCTTCATCAACGGCGGTCGCGAAAACCGCCGCGCAAACCGTCAACGAGGCGATCAACGCTGCCGTCAGCGCGGGCGCGACTCTCAGTGACGTTCAAATTGCAGTAGCAGCCGCGCTCACCGCGGTCAAAGCAGTCGGTAATGCGGCAACAAGCGCCGCAGCGGCGCCCGGGGCGACAGTGACCAGCATAGACACAGCCGCGACGACGGCAAACACTACAATCCAAGGCGGCAGCGCTGCACAAAATGTTAAGGACGCGGCGGATGCAATTTTTACCGCCATTCACGATGCCGCCCAGCAGGGTGGCGCCACGATCGACGACGTTAAAGCGGCGGCGACAACTGCATTAGCCGCAGCTCAATCTGTGGCTGATGCTGCGAATGGCGCCGGTTCCCCAGCCGATGCGAAAACGGCGGCGGACAGCGCGAGCACGAACACGACGGGCACGCCGGAGACGAAGGCGGTCGCTGCGGCCATCGCTACAGTGGTGGACGATGCCGTTAGCGCGGGCACTACTTTCGCCGACGTGACCGCAGCGGCAAGCAGCGCTTTTGCTAACGCTGTTCCGGGCAAAGCGCGATTGAATCTACCGACCAGCGGCGCCGACTTGCTCGTGCTCGAAGCCGCGAGTGAAGGAACGTGGGGCAACGCATTGCGCGCGCGGGTGGATTACGATGATGTCGATAAAGTTGGGGATCGCTTTGCGCCGCTTACTTCGGCCGATCTGTTTAACCTCACAATTCACGACATGAACTCAGGCACGACGGAGAAATACCTGAGCGTGTCGGTGAAACCGGGCGTACGGGCATTGGACAAGATCTTGGAGAACGGATCGAATCTTGTTCGGCTCCAGTCGTTGCCTGCTTCGCGGCCGAAGCAGACCGACGATCAGGTGCCGCCGCTGAGCGACGCCCAGAAAAAAATCGTGCCTTTCTCGATCAATGACACACCGAACCTGCGCTCGGTAGCAGTTGCAGCCAGCGATCAAGGCAGTGACGGCGTTGCACTTGATCGCAACGATTTCAGCGGTCCGGGATTGCAGGACAATAAGCGCGGTCTTTACGCACTGGAAAAGGCGGACTTGTTCAACCTGCTCTGCATTCCTGCGCAGGAACGCGGCGGAGATACCGACGTTGGAATTTATCAAGATGCTTTGCCCTATTGCCAGCAGCGGCGGGCAATGTTGATCGTCGATTCACCTGCAGCGTGGAGCCAAAACCCCGATCAAGCTGCGGCCACAGCAAAAGCCAAACTCAGTGATCTCAATCTAACCGGCGAACAGGCACGAAATGCCGCCCTGTTCTTCCCGCGAGTCAAACAGTCCGACCCTTTGAGCGGTGGACAATTGGATACGTTTGTTCCTTGCGGAATGATTGCCGGCGTCATGGCACGGACCGATGCAACCAGAGGGGTATGGAAGGCGCCTGCGGGAATCGATGCGTCGCTAAATGGAATTTACGGTCTCGAAGTTGATCTCACCGATCTCGAAAACGGGATGCTGAATCCACTCGGCATCAATTGCCTGCGCTTTTTCCAAGTGGTCGGCCGTGTAGTTTGGGGAAGCCGGACGTTGCGCGGCGCCGACCAACTGGCGGACGAGTACAAATATATTCCGGTAAGGCGCCTCGCCCTCTACCTCGAAGAAACGCTCTATCGCAGTACGCAATGGGTTGTCTTCGAGCCCAATGACGAGCCGCTCTGGGCGCAGATTCGGCTCAATATCGGCGCCTTCATGCATACTCTCTTTGTCCAAGGCGCGTTCCAGGGAAAAACTCCGCGCGACGCTTACTTTGTGAAGTGCGACAAGGAAACGACGACGCAAAACGATATCGATCGGGGAATTGTAAACATCGTCGTTGGGTTCGCGCCGCTCAAGCCGGCTGAGTTCGTCGTGATCAAAATTCAACAAATGGCCGGCCAAATTCAAACCTAACCGAGGAGAACTCCCATGCCTCAATTCAGCGTTAATCCACTGCGACTGGACCCGTACAAGAACTTCAAATTCCGTGTGAAATGGGACGGAAAATACGTCGCTGGCATCAGCAAAGTGGGAGGACTCAAGCGAACGACGGAGTTGGTCGAGCACCGCGAGGGCGGCGACCCAAGCACCAGTCGAAAATCTCCGGGGCGAAACAAGTTTGAGGCGATCACACTGGATCGCGGTGTGACGCACGATCTCGAGTTCGAAAAATGGGCCAATAAAGTATGGAGTTTTGGCGCCGGTCTCGGCGCGGAGGTTTCGCTGAAGGACTTTCGCAAGGACATCATCATCGAGATTTATAATGAGGCCGGCCAATTGGCGCTGGCTTACAAGGTTTACCGCTGCTGGTGCTCGGAATACCAGGCGACCGCGGATCTCGATGCAAACGCCAACGCCGTTCTGATCCAGCACATTAAACTGGAAAATGAAGGCTGGGAGCGCGATGTCGAAGTCGTCGAGCCGAGCGAACCGGCGCTGGCGTGATAGTGGGTTATGCGCGCGTTGTCGGCGGCGGAGCTTCTGGCCGTCTGGGAACTCGCATCGAATCAGCCGCCCGGTCAGCGCGTTCTCGCGCTGCTCGCAGCTTGCGCAGGGGACGCGTCTCCAGAGGATCTCGCTCAGCTCTCAATCGGGCAGAGCGACGCGCGTTTGTTGAGCTTGCGCGAGCGAACCTTCGGCTCACAATTGGCTGCCAGCGCGACATGTCCCGGGTGTGGCGAGGCGTTGGAATTTGCAGTTAACGTCGCCGACATTCGCAGCTCTTCGCCCGCGCACACCGACGCGCCATTCGAAATCGAGCGCGACGATTTCAAAGTGCAATTTCGATTGCCGAACAACATCGACATCTCAACTCTCGATCCGGATGCGGACCCCCAAATCAATCGGCAACGTTTACTGAGCCGCTGCGTCCTCGGCGCGCGGCGCGGTGGCATGGAGGTCTCCGCCGGGGACCTCCCTGTGGACATTGTTCGCGGGATTGCCGATCGCATGGCCGAAGCAGATCCACAGGCCGATGTGCAATTCGCGCTGTCTTGTCCAGAATGCAGGCATCATTGGGCGGCGCCATTTGACATTGGCTCCTTTGTTTGGAGTGAATTGAGCGCGCGCGCCGTTCGCTTGCTCAACGACGTCCACATGCTGGCATCTGCTTATGGGTGGAGTGAAGCCGATATTTTGTCGATGAGCCCAACACGGCGGGAGACTTATCTGGAACTACTCACCCAATGAGCGATTATCTCAGTCGCGCGGCCGAACGCGCCAGCCGAACGCCGACCGGGGTGCGCCCACTGCTGCCGTCCTTTTCCGACTGGGAAAAAAGTCCAGCGGGAGAGGTCGCAATGACGATAAGATCGGCGCAGCCGCAGGAGGATCTAGAAACAAAACAGCGCAGCAATGTTGAGGAGGAAACTGGTCGCGCGGTCGCGGAACTTCAGGCACGAGTGACTTCGATTTTGTCGCTCACGCCACCGGACGCGCCGGTCGAACGGATTGCGACAACAGAATCGAGCATTGCGCAGCCCAGATCCGGCGGCGGCGGGGCAGAAATTCGCGTTCGTCCCCGCAAAGTCGAAACACCTGGCAGGAAATCTTCGCGGCCGCCCGAAACGCGCCCACAAGGAGCGCCGCCGACTTCGACGACCAAGCGATCGGCTGAGCCGAGGGATTCGAAGACCGATGGGGAATCAGCTCCGGCCCATTCAGCTATTGAACCTGCCGGTAAAGTATCGCCACAGCACTCGTCGGTTCGAGCGCGCCCGGCCGAGCCGGCAAGGGTCATCTCGCACGTTTCGCGGCCACGCAGTGCACTATCCCCTCCGATGCCAACAGCGCACACTGTTCGTCGACCGGATCGGGAATCATCCTCACGGCCGACGATCGAGGTCACGATCGGGCGACTAGAAGTGCGAGCCGTTCAATCCGGTCCAGCTCCCTCGCAGCCGCGGCCGAAATCACCGCGCATTTCACTCGAGGAATATTTGCGTTCGCGAAATGGGGGCGCCAGATGAGCAATGCGCTGGCCATCGCGGGAGTCAGCGCGGTGCTGAAGGATTTGCTCAATAACGGCCTGATCGACCACGACATCGGCGCATTGGTTAACGCGCCGGTGACCGTCACTGCGCTGCCGCCGGACCGCGTGAAAACGGATGAGCAATCGGAACAACCGCAGCTCAATCTCTTTCTCTATCGGGTCACGCCCAACACAGGCTGGACCAATTTCGCGTTGCCCTCACGCGACGATCGCGGTGCGCGCCTGACCAATCCGCCGCTTGCGATCGATCTTCATTATTTGCTCACCGCCTACGGTCACAAGGATTTCGACGGAGAAATCCTGCTTGGTTACGCCATGCAACTGTTACATGAGACGCCGGTCCTGACGCGCGATGCCATTCGCACTGCTCTGGCCAGTCCCTCGCCGATCAGCATGCCGAACGGTCTCAGCGCGCTGGCCGCGACTGACCTGGCCGACCAGGTGGAGCAAATCAAAATCGTTCCGCAGAACCTGAACATGGAAGAGCTGTCGAAACTTTGGACAGCTTTTCAGGGCCACTATCGGCCGACGGCAGCGTATCACGTCTCGGTGATCCTGATTGAAAGCGATCGACCAACGAAGACCGCATTGCCGGTGCGCGATCGAACGATCACGGTTTCGCCGTTTCGTTTTCCCCGCGTCGAGGGAATCGTGTCTGATCTTGGTGAAAATCTGCCGATCTTGCCCAGCAGCACCATTGTCATCAGCGGCGCGCAACTTCAGGGCGACAGGACTCGTGTCATCATCGCCGGCGATGAATATATCCCGCCGGACCAGAATATAACCGATCAAGAAATCCGATTAGCTTTACCGCCTGGACTCCCTGCGGGAATCAACAGTGTTCAGATTGTCCACAAACTGATGCTCGGCATTCCGCCCGCCGAGCACAGAGGGTTTGAATCGAACATCGTAGCCTTCGTGCTTGTCCCGAAATTGACCAATATCGACGCGACCGCGACCGAATTCGTTATCGACGTCGAGCCGATGTTGCGAAAATCCCAGCGGGTCGTCCTTGCGCTAAACAATAAGACAACCGGAGCCGCTTACACTTTCTCAATAACCCCGCTCACGGCGGACACGGCGCAACTGACGATTCCGGTTTCAGGTCTCGACCCTGGAGAATACTTTGTTCGGCTTCAGGTAGACGGGGCCGAAAGTTCGCTCCTGGATTTGGATCCGCAGAGCCCCACGTTCAAGCAATTCGTTCCTCCTCAATCAGATATTTGATGAGCAATAACTGGAGCGCGGCCAACCAGGCGTCTTTGCTGACGGCCTTGGCTTCGGTGCGCGACGCATTGGAAGAGCACACCAGCCGAGCAAAGCGGAGCGATCGCAAGCAAAGCCAAACGGTGCCGGAATTCGCTTCGCGACCGAAATCGAGCGCGAGCGCTCCTGAGGATTCCGCGCTCAAGGCACTCTGTGCTGCGTTCGGGCTGTCAGCGTTCGAGCGCGACGTCCTGTTGCTGTGCGCGGGAATGGAACTGGATTCAACTTTTGCCGCTTTTTGCGCCGGCGCTCAGGGCGATTCGCGCAAGACTTATCCGACCTTTAGCCTTGCCCTCGCGGCGTTACCCGAGGCGCACTGGAGCGCACTTGTGCCAACCGCTCCGTTGCGCCATTGGCGCATGATTGAATTTGCCGGCGGCGAGCCGGTCACGACGAGCGCGTTGCGAATCGATGAACGCATCCTGCATCATTTAACCGGGCTTTCTTATTTCGACGAGCGCTTGCACGCCCTGTTGTATCCTTTTTACCTGCGCGGTGAATTGCCTCCTACCCACGCCGCGATTGCTCACCGCGTCGCCGAATGGTGGCGCAGCTCGGGGCGGGGAGTGATCGAGTTATTTGGCGAAGATGATTTTGCCAAAAGCGCGATTGCGGCCGCGGCGAGCGTCGAACTGGGAATCGGTTTGCGGGTTTTGCCGGCAGCCGACATTCCGGTTCCGGCTCCGGAACGGGAAACATTCATTCGACTCTGGGAACGGGAAATGATCCTGGGAGGGGGCGCGCTCTTGATCGACTGTTGCGGCGAAGGCGAACCGGCCGAAATGAGCCGCGCAGTGCACCCTCTTATTAAAAGAGTTCGCGGCCCGGTCGTCGTAGTGACACGCGATGCGTCCATGGATCGGGGGCTGGCGATGATCAGGCTGGAGGTTCGCAGGCCGAACACGTCAGAACAAAAGGCGATCTGGCGGAGCGTGATTGAGCCGTTTGCATCCAATTTGAACGGCGAAATTGGCTCGCTCACCGAGCAGTTTAGTCTCGGGGTGGAACGCATCCATGTTGCCGGTGCCGAGTTGAGGGAGAGACTGGCCGCCAATCCGAAGGATGATGCGTCGCGAACAGCCTGGGATATTTGCCGCGATCAAACGCGCCAGGGACTGGACCATTTGGCCCAACGCATCGAACCCGCGGCGACGTGGAAAGACTTGGTCTTGCCCGCGCCGCAACGGCAAATTCTGCGCGAGATGGCATCGCACGTCCGCCAGCGTGCCAAAGTTTACGAGCAGTGGGGATTTGCCGAAAAAGGGCGGCGCGGCCTCGGTATGAGCGCGCTCTTCGCCGGCGTGAGCGGGACGGGAAAGACAATGGCGGCCGAAGTTTTGTCGAACGAATTGCGACTCGATCTGTACCGGGTTGATCTGAGCTCCGTGGTGAGCAAATACATCGGCGAGACCGAGAAAAATCTGCGCCGCGTGTTCGACGCAGCCGAGGCCGGCGGGGCGATCCTGCTTTTCGACGAAGCCGACGCTCTCTTCGGCAAACGGACGGAAGTAAAAGATAGCCACGATCGTTACGCCAACATCGAGGTGAGCTATCTTTTGCAGCGGATGGAAGCCTATCGCGGCCTGGCCATCCTCACTACCAACCGCAAGGAATCGCTCGACACCGCTTTTCTTCGCCGACTCCGGTTCGTGGTGCAGTTTCCATTTCCCGATGCCGGCCTTCGCGCCGAAATCTGGCGCCGCATTTTTCCGAAGGACACGCCGACCGAGAATCTCGATGTGGCCAAGCTTTCCCGGCTCAACGTGGCCGGCGGCAACATTCGCAACATGGCGTTGAACGCCGCCTTCCTCGCCGCCGATTCCAACGAGCCGGTGCGAATGAAACATCTGCTTCGTGCCGCGCGCAGCGAATACAACAAGCTCGAAAAACCATTGACCGAAACGGAGATCGGCGGCTGGACATGA
>DATDFJ010000264.1:0-7704 GCA_036522675.1 Chthoniobacterales bacterium
AGGATTAGTCTGGATCCGCAAAATGAAAGGCCCGATCTATTTACCATCGCTTCCCATCTGGTTTCAACGAGCGCTCGCGGCCATCGTTACGCCAATCGCGTACCCTCTTGGTTACCGAGCGGTTTACAAAAGATTCAGCGGCCGGGAATGGTGATCTGAGATGCCGGCAATCGGGAAACCGATCGTCTTGCCTGCAGGCGATTCGATGGAATTGCTGGAGACGGCGGCCGCGAGCAACGGCGAACGCGTTCGCACCCGACTTGTTTTCGCAGCGAACTCACCGCGGGCGCCGCGACACGTTCATCCCTTACAGGATGAGAGCTATGAAGTGATTTCCGGCACACTGAGCTACATTCTCGGTCGGAAGAAACACATCGCGCCCGCAAGAAGCATCGTCCATTTGCCGCGAAAAATTCCGCATCAACATTTTTGCGAAGGCCCGGAAGACGTGGTCACGATCCAGACCGTTACGCCGGCACTGGATTTTGATTACGTCCTGGAAAATGTTTTCGGCCGGGGCAGCGAAGACAAACTGCGCGGGATTCCACAAATCCTGCAGGGCCTTGTCATGATCCGGAAAATGAAGGCGGCGTTCTTTCTCGCAGCCGTGCCGTTATGGCTGCAACGCCTCGCTGCGTGGCTGGTTGCGCCGGTCGCGTATTTATTTGGTTACCGCGCTGTCTATCAACGCTTTAGCGGCGAAGAATGGTAAAGCAATTCAAAAGCTAGCGCCGAGCTCAGAGAACCGGATAACAGGCACCTCGGAGCGCTTCAGCGCGCCCGAGCGCGATCGTAGGGAATAATGTTGTCCCATTCGTCAGCAGACGAGCGGGCGACGAAGGCGACGACTGGTTCGGTCTCGCTCAAGTTGAAGACCTCGTGGGGCACGCCCGGTTTGATGTAAATGAAATCGCCGGCCTGATTGTCGATCTTCTGTTTACAGCCGCCGCCGAATTCGTGGCGGACTTTTCCTTCGATGATATAAAGGATGACTTCGAAATCGACGTGAATGTGCGCGTAAGCGACGCCGCCCGGCGGGATCGTGGCGATGTTGGCCGAAAGCTTGGTCGTGCCGACATTTTTGCGCGACATCCCTTGTTTGTAATGGATGCCATTCCAATCCCGGCGTGCACCGCCGCCGCGGATCGTCAGGATGCCGCCATGATCTTCGAGCGCGCTGATGTCGATCTTGTCGTTACTCATAAAAGCAAACGTCGAACGCTCAACGTCGAACGTCCAATCTCGAATTCAGCGATCGCGGTCTGAGATGTTCCTTCTCTACCACGACGAGGGCGATTCCTCCGAGGACAGCGATGGAGGCGACGACGTATCGCAAAGTGATCGGTTCGCCTAACAAAATAATTCCGCCCGTTGCAGCGAGGACGGGCACGCTGAGTTGAACCGTGGCGGCGCTTGCATTGTTGAGATGTGGCAGCGCACCGTACCAGATCACATAACCAAGGCCGGAAGTGATTGCCCCTGAAATGATCGCGTAAACGAGGCCGGTGCCGTTTAGTCGAATGGAAGGCAAGGCCACCGCGCTCATGACCGCGGCGAACGGCACGGAGCGAATGAAATTTCCCGCGGTGGCCGCGATCGCGTCCCGGGTCGATTTGCCACGGAGCGAATAAATCCCCCAGGCGACACCGGCACTCAGCATCAGGAACGAGCCCAACAGCCCCGGAGCGGACAGGCCGGGCAACACGAGAACGACCAGTCCAGCGATCGCAACGCTGACCCCGAGGATTTGGATCCGATCGAGGCGTTCGCCCTTGCGAACCCCCCAGAAAATCATCGTGGCCTGCACCGCGCCAAATAAAAGCAGTGCGCCGGTGCCGGCGGAGAGCGTGTTGTATGCGAATGAGAACGCGGCGGCGTAGGCAAAGAGCGCGAACGCGGAGAGCCATGTGCCCTGTGGCCGCGTTTTGTGAGCGCCGATTGGATTATCTCGACGGTCGGAGACCGCCGCTGCAAAAGAAATTAGAAAGAGCGCGATCGCGCCCGAGACGATGCGAATGAAAGTGAAACTAGCTGCGTCGATGCCGGTGTCTCTCAGTGCGGCGCGACACAGCAGCGAGTTGCTCGCGAACGCGATCATCGCCAGCAATGTGAGCGTGAAAATTCGTGCGGCGTTCAGAGCTCGAGGGAAAGGGTGCGCGTCACGCTTTTGCAGTGTCGTCGCCCGGCGCCAGCAGGTGGCCGAAGAGTTTGCCGGCGAGAAAAAAGGTGACGCCGGCGACTCCGGCCAAACCTGCGTGCAAAAGCCAGAATTGTGTCGCCGGCATTTTTCCGAGAAACCCGCCGATTACCCCGACGAGATTGTTCCCGGCGAAAAATGCCAGATAATAAATTCCAATGATGGTGGCAGACAAGGTGGGTGGCGCAACGCGCGCGTAAAGCGCGAGCGAAACCGGAAAGATGTTTGCAAATCCGGCGCTGTTCAGGACGTGGAAGCCGATCAACCAACCAATGGAAACTTTGGCTCCGGATTGGGCGGCGATCGCGGCACCGGCCGCGAGCGAAAGCATACCGGTCACCGCGATGACGCTGCCGATGGCGATCTTCGTGATCTCCACCGGTTCCCGAAATTTCCTCGACCAAAGCCGCCAGAAGATGACCGCGAGAAAAAGAAAGCTCAGCGAGACGGTCGAGTCGAGTGTGATCAGCCAGCTCGTCGGCATTCGTTGGCCGAAGAAGACGAGATTGGCGTGGTCCTGAGCCCAGATGAGATAAGCGTTGAAGATTTGTTGGTTGGGAATGATCGCGACCGTGAGAACGGGCAATAAGAGGAGCAGCGCGACGATTCCCATTTTCTCGCGCCGAGTCAGCTTTGCCTTCAGGTGTTTTTCCACAACCGGCGAGTCGGGCGGCAAATATTTGCGGCCCCAAAGGTAGATGATCAGTCCGATCACCATCCCGACGCCGGCTGCGCCGAAGCCCCAGTGCCAGCCAACTTTCTCGCCGAGAGTGCCGGTGACCAGCGGCGACACGATGACAGCTGCGTTGATGAAGATGTAATAAATCTGGAATGCGTCGGCGCGGCGATTGTCGCCAGTGGCGTAAAGCGCGCCGACCTGGCTGGCGAGGTTCCCTTTGAAACAACCGACACCGGTGAGCAAGCAGAGGAGCGCAAGGAGGAAGGAAAAATCAAATGCCATCAGAAAATGGCCGACCGCCATGAGCGACGCGCCGATTGTGATGGTCGTGGTACGCCCGAGCCAACGATCGGCGATCAATCCGCCGGCGATTGGCGTGAGATAAACCAAACCGGTGTAAAGACCGAAGATCGCCGAGGCCAGCGGCTGAATATCGAGTGGATGACGATAAAGGATTTCCAGGAAATGCCGGAAGGGGCCGAACCCGGCGATGCGCTCGACGTGACCGGGATGCAAAAGCCGGTTCACCATGTAGAGCACCAGCAGCGTTTGCATCCCGTAGTAGGAAAACCGCTCCCACGCCTCGGAGAACGCGATGTAGCCCAGCCCGCGGGGGTGCCCAATGAAACTCCGGTCCTCAGGATTGTGCATTACGAAAAGACTACATCTTGCTCAGAACTGTCGCCGTAGGGGAAGCAGTTTGCGTCCCGAGTTTCAACAGAAGGAAACGAAGGAAGCGAAGACCACAGCTCAGAAGTCAAGCATCACAAATCAGTAAACTGGCCTTTGTTTCCTTTATTGCTTCTGTTCAAAATCCATGTTTCAGAAAATCTCTCGCGCTCTGCTGAAAGCGATCGGCGGCAAATAAATGCCGGCGAATCTGCGCGTCCACCAGGCGTGGTCGCGGGGTTTGGTGAAGTTATAGCGGTAGAGATCGGCGCGGATGAACTTGGGCGGCGCTTCGGGGAAGGGATTGCGAGCGAAGAGGCGAAGGAAGCGGCGGTCGCCTTCGAGAAGTTTTTGCACAACACCGAAGATCCATGGGTGCGACTCGGGCATGGACGGCGCGGCAAACCACATTTGCCAGTCGAGCTTCCAGTGATAGGGCGAGACGATGCACGGGCAGCGACTGACGTCGCCGGGTTTGCCTTTGAACTCGTACTCGCGCCAGTCGACTGATTCGTTAGGCAAGTCTGCCGCCGTACCTTTGATGACAATCTCATAGCGTTCGCGGGTGACAGCGCCGAACGCGCCGTAGGTATTGACCAAATGGAGCGGGTCGAAGCTGGCGTTCATGAGCTGGTGGCGCGAGAACAAATTGCGCGCCGGCCACCAGCTGAGCGCGAGCACGACGACAGTGAGGCCGCAGACCAGAATTGCGTGAGGCCAGCTCATGTGGGCGGGCACGGAATGTGAGATGTCGATGAAGCGCACAAGGAAACGATCGTCGAAGCATGGAATAGCAAGCACGATGGTGATGTAATTGAGCCAGCAAAGATTGCCGCTCAGGATGAGGGTGATTTGAAACAGGATGGTGAGTCCGCCCGCCCAGTAGCAGATCGGCGCGGGCAGAAAATAAAACCACGGCACGATCAGCTCGACGAAATGGTTAAACAGCACGCCGAGCTTGTGCGTCCAGCGCGGCGAATGATGCAAATACCAACTGAGCGGATTGGGCAGCGGCTGAGTTTCGTAATGATAATAGAGGCAGGTGAGATCGCGCCAGCATGGGTCGGCGCGGATTTTGATCATGCCGGCGCCAAACATGTTTCGAAACAGCAGCCAGACGATGAGCCACATCACGACGAACGGCGAACGCGTGTCGGCTGAGCCTAAGAAAACGGCGAGGAAGCCGGTCTCGCACAGCATCGTTTCCCACCCGAAGGCGTAAAAGGTCTGGCCGACGTTGACCAGTGAGAGATAAATCAGCCAGAGCAACGCCCAGGTGAGCATCGACACGGCGAGGCCAAACGATTCCGAGAAACCGCTTAGTGCGAAGATCGACAATGCCAGTCCGCACCAGATTGTGGCCGTGATGAAACGGTCCGAGCAGTTGAAAAAAAACAGACTCGGCGCGCGGCGGAACGGCGCGTAGCGCACGAACAAGCGCACCGGTTGCAGGCCGCGCGCACCGAGTAGCGGGATGAATTGATTGAGTGCGATGAGGAACGCGATCAGATAAATAAACGCGAGCGATCGCTGAAAACAGAGCCGGGTCAGCCAGAAATCGGTCGCGAAGTGCATTCCCGCTTAAAGATTATCTCTCAGGAAATCAGGAAAGCAGGAAAAGAATTTGAGCCCCTGTTAGCCAATTCGACGGACGGCAGTTTGTTAGCCGGCCGCATCCTGCTTAAGATTCTCGATATGAACGTGCCAGTGGTGATTGAACAGCGAAGGCTTCGTTCGCCCGCGGTGACGCCGCAGGCGCTGGCGTGGGACGGCCACATGCTCTGGCTAAGCTCGCGCGACCTCGGCACTCTTTGCAAGGTCGAGCCGCCTTCGCCTGGCTACGGCGCGGCGGGCATCAATGATTGGAGAGTCGTCGAGGAGATCGATCCGCCCGGCGTCGTGTGGGCAGCGGTGGCGACAGACGGCGCGATGCATTTCACGATCGGCAAAGGGTTGAATGATGATCGCTACGTTTACCGCTACGACTCGAAGAATGGTTTCACGAAACTTTTTGCGTGTCCGGATTTCACCGGTTCATACCTGAGTTTCGACGGCGAGCATCTCTATCTAAGTCAGTGGTACAAAGAGCGGATCCTCAAGTTCGACAATCGTGGCACAGTGATTCGCGAAATCGGCGCTGGCGCCGAAATCTGCGGCCATACATTTGTCGATGGGTTGATCTACGTGTTGCGCGGCCGGGAGAAACCAAATGAGGACTGGCGCATCGCCGTTCTCGATCCACGAGCGCAATCGCCCGAGGTGTGCGATCTCGGCATCGTGCCGTTTGCCTGCCGATCGTTGGCTTACGATGGGGAGAATTTCTGGTCGAATCACCGAGCAGCGAACGAGATCATATCCTTCGCGCCGCCGAAGTGACCGTCATTATTTCTCCAACTCCTGCGAGTCTCGCTGTTCGCTTGTTATGCCGCGCGGATTTGATGTAGAACAGCGGCGCGCAATTTACGTGAAATGAGAGCGAAGGCACTGGTTGCAATAATGTTGATCGTCGTTGGCGCGCAGATCGCGGCTGCGAATCTGCCAATTGAGATTCGGTACGGCGTCGGACGCAATCGGATTGCGGTGAAACTGTGGAAGGACGCGGAAGACCAGTTGAAAAATGGAGACATCGAGAATGCGAAACGGAATGTGGATGCGGCTCTGGCGCACGATCCGACATTGTGGCCCGCTCTTTACACGCGGGCCAAAATTCTTCTTGGCCGCCACGAGTACGAGCTCGCGATCCGAGATTGCAGCGAGGCGCTGCGGCAATACCCGCCATTCATCGAAGCGGCATTGTTGCGCGCCAGTGCAAACGTTCATCTCGGGCGTTATGCGCAGGGGCTCAAGGAGATCAATCACTGCATCGCGATCCATCCGCGGAGCGATGCGCTCGGCCGCGCCCTGGCCGAGCGTGCCTGGCTCGAGGCGACATGTCCGGACCGGGCGTTTCGCAATGGCTCGCAGGCTTTCAAAGACGCGACCAAGGCGTGCAAGCTTCTGCTTTGGGAAGACGAATTTGCGATCGAGGCGCTGGCTGCCGCGTGCGCCGAAGCCGGTGACTTCGATTCGGCGCTGCGTTACACACGGCAGGCGCTCGGCGTCAAAGGGATTTCAACCGGAGAGGCAAAGGAGCTTGAGCGAGAGTTGACGCTATATGAAGAGCGTCAACCAATTCGCTCGGGCAGATAAGCCCCGCCAGCGCGGCCAGGGACGAAACGACAGCGTTATTCACGTCCGAAGACGTCGCGCAATTCGTCTTTCGCGCGTTCGAGCACGCGCTTTCGCCTCTTAGGCAGATTCCGATCAGACGGTTGAAAAACCTTTGAGAAATTTTGCCGTTCGCCAAGTGCCTGACCTGCGGCATCTTCACACGTTCGCGCCGGCAAGGCCGAGGCGCTCGGCGTCCAATTTGAGAGCGGCAATTACGTTGCCGATCACTTCATCGACCGGCGTGCCGAGTTGTTCCGCGCCATGACGGATGTCGTTGCGGTTTACGGCGCGGGCGAAGGCCTTGTCTTTGATTTTCTTTTTGACGGCGGCAACATCGACATCGTGGATGCGCTTCGTCGGACGCACCAGCGCCACTGCCACAACGAAACTGCTGAGCTCGTCGACAGCGCGCAGCGTTTTCTCCAACGGCGTCTCGGGCGACACGCCGGAGTAATCGGCGTGGGAAAGAATTGCCCGGCAGATTTCTTCGCTCCAGCCGTGCTCCCGCAACCACGCGACACCGACGAACGGATGACCTTCGCTCGGGCTGTGTTCGAGGTTTGGATGCCGCTCGTAATCCATATCGTGAAGCAAACCGACGGCTTCCCAAAGATCGACATCGTCGCCGCGGAGTTGCGCGAAATATTTCATCGAATCGGCCACAGCGTAGCAATGTTTGCGCAAGCTTTCGGACTGCACCCATTCGTGCAGCGTGGTGAGAGCGCGATCAGACAGGCTCATGATGTGTGATAACAGGCGGCAACAGTCGAAAAACGTCGAACGCTCAACGCCGAACGTCCAATGTCGAATAAAGACTTTCAAGGCGGAGCGTTGACCGATCCGCGCGGACCGATGTACGCTCGGCTGTAATAATTCGTCGAATGCGAAACGCGCGCAGCGCAGTCTCTCTTCGGGCCGGCCAGGTCGAGTTCGTTAAAGTCGGGACCGA
>DATDFJ010000265.1:0-2258 GCA_036522675.1 Chthoniobacterales bacterium
GTCGCGCGCAAAATATTAATCCGGTCGATTTCGGCATGATCAATAATTCCGGTCGCCCACCGCACATCGGGGTGCGCGGTAAGATCGACATAGATCTCTTCGCGCAATTCGGGGGCGAGCTGTTTGGAATCATTCAATTTCGGGTGCCGGAATTTCTCGGGAAGAATTACGGCCGCAGCCACCACCGGCCCGGCCAGCGCGCCCCGCCCCGCTTCATCAATGCCGGCAATATGGACGACGCCTGCTGCCCAAAGTTTGTTTTCGTAACGAAATCCGCAGCGCCGGGACATCACTGCAAATCATTCCCGATTTGCAGTGAGTGACAAGTGAGGAGTGACAAGTGACGAGAAAAATTGCCGGCGTTACTCGGCACTCATCACCGATCACTGGTCACTCTCTTACCGCCGTGGCTTCTTTTCCTTTGCGCGTGCGCAGGTAGTTTAGTTTCGCGCGTCGCGCCCGGCCCGCTTTATCGATCTCGATCTTGGCAATCCGCGACGAATGCAAAGGGAAAACTCGCTCGACCCCTTCGCCATAGGAAATGCGGCGGACGGTGAACATCTCGTTCAAGCCGCGTCCTTTGCGGCCGATGACGATCCCGCTAAAGATCTGGATCCGCTCCTTGTCGCCCTCGACCACGCGTGTGTGTACATGGACGCTGTCGCCGACCGAAAATGCGGTTCCGTCGGGCTTCAGCTGTTCCTTTTCAATCGCGTCGATGATGCGGTTCATAGCGCCCCGGCCGCTGGCGGGGCCGACACCTTGCCGTGAAGCCGGGAAAAATGCAAACGTCAAGATGTCGATCTTTACTCATGCTCGTGCTCGTAATCGTAATCGAAAAGTCGAGCATGAGCACGATTACGAGCAGAAGATGGCGAAGAAATGTCCATGAAAACGTCGCGAATCTATGGCTTATTTTGCGCCACTGCGCGCCCGTAGCTCAATTGGATAGAGCGTTGGCCTCCGGAGCCAAAGGCTGTGGGTTCGACCCCCGCCGGGCGCAGCTTGTGGGAAACGGCACCTAGAACGGGGTCAGCGTAATCAGGTTTGCGCTTTCGCGAAAGAGCGGCTGGCCGGCCGGATCTAATGCGACGGCGTATCGCAATTTGGCAGTGGGCAAATTTGCCGAGGTAGCCACGCAGCTGAATGAAGTTGCGGCAGCGGTCCCGATAGACGTGTCTTTGTCAGCCGCAATAAAGTGATTGCCATTCGAGATAACGTGCGTCGCCAGCCATTCGTTGCGCGCGGCGGAGAACGTGTTGTCGAAAAGACTTAGCCGGTTGAAGACGGCAACCCGCCCCTGAGCGATACTAGTGTCGAGCGTCACTTCCGTGAGATCGTTGCCCGCGATTTTCGCGTCGCGCCCGGTTGTCTTGACTTTGCCGGGGATTGCTTTCGCGATCGAGGCGAATTTCTCCGGAGGGAGCACGCCCTCGGTACCGTAGAATCGGACCTCGCCTGTGATCTTGTTGTTCAGAATGAAGAGATCGCCATTCGCGTCCCCAATGAGGATGGCGGGCGCGTTGAGGAGCTGCGGAATGAGAACTTGAAGCTCTGAGATCGCGCCGGTCTTGATTCGCGACGGGATCTCGACGGCGCTGATTGCGGAAAGGATTTCTTGCGCCGGAGCGGTGGCGATTGAACGCGAACGCGCGCGGGTTCTGCCTCTCGGTTGAGCGAATGATTTCACGAAAGCGCTTTGTGCCTTCGGTCCACCCTTGGCCAAGCGTGTTGCCGCCATCAGCATAAGACTGTCGAGTGACGCGCTCTCGATCAGCTTATCGACACCGAGAAATTTTCGGAACGGTTCCTGCCACCAGAGCGATTCAATGACATTGTCGGAAATGACGATGCGCTCCGCCCCGGAAATGGTGAGCAGATCGGTGGCGTCGCGTTGTTGTTGGCGGATGAAACAGCCGGTGATGTTGACCTGCTTGCAATTCGTGATCGTGAGCGGAGCGAGCTTCGCATCGTCCTGCGGAAAAATGCAGAGATCGCTCAGCGAATAGGAGACGAGGTTCGTTGCCGCGAGTTGCTCCTTGTGCAGGTAGATGCGAGAGGCGCGGCCGCAGCCGGCGATGCGGACATACGTTTCCTTTTTTGCGATGATCGAGAACCCGTTGAGCAGGTGGTGATCGCCCGGCAGAAGGCAAATACAGATGTCCGTCTCGGTCTTGAGCAGCTCTTCGAGCGCGATATCCAGCTGCGGAAAGTCGGCGTCTTTGCCGACGCTCACGCAACAGCACTTGCCGGCGCCG
>DATDFJ010000266.1:0-35650 GCA_036522675.1 Chthoniobacterales bacterium
CGTCTTGTAATCGACGACCCAGAGATCGGGATAGCCGATCTGCGACTGGTTGTGCTCGCCGCGAGCGAGCATCAGGTCGATCCGACCGCGGACACGCAGCAGTTCATTTTGCTCTAAAGGAATTGCTGCCGGTGAGCCGAGCGGCCATTCCACCGCCATGTGCGACCAATCGTTTTCTAGGCCGGCGAGCTTGGCCGCGAGACAGTCCGCAAGGTAAAGCGCATTACTCCAGCCCGAGATCCACCAGTCGGGGAGCGGCTCGTTGCACGCGACGCAAAGTTGCTGCACGTCCGTGCGAAATCGGTTCGCAAGATCGACAATCCGCGCGCGGATGTCGCCAGCGCGGCTGATTTCGACAAAATTCTCTGCGTTCGCTGCATCGGCGAGCCAGCGATGCACCCATTGCCCAGTCGCGACCCGCCAGGTGTCGCCGTCCTCGTCATTGGCTTCGACGCCGAGGAAAATATTCATCCAGACAAGTGCCGGCCAGCGCAGCGCCTGCTCCCATTCGGTGACGCGCAACGTGATCTTTCGGTCGAGCGGATTGCGCAACGCGAATTCGTATTCCCCGGCGGGCGCAAGCTTTCGCCGCATGTCGAACGCGTAGCGCGTGCGCCCGAGACTGACCGAATCGATCTTCTGCGCGTCGACGGGTGACCACTCTTTCAACCAGGCGCGCGTTTGTGCTTCGAGTGTTTGCAGTGTTTGCTGCGAAACGCCGCTCTCGCGCGCGGTGAAATAGAGCCAGGAGAAAAATTCGTTCGGGTTCGCGGTGCGGCTGGGGAACGCTTCCGAGTACAAATTCGCACTCGCGCCAATTCCGCCAGTCGCCGATTCGATCAGATTCAGCAGTTGGCGCCGCCTCATCTGGCGACGCTCGTTAGGCCCAAGCAAAAGTGTTTTGCCTTCGGCGACACAGGATTGGCCTTCGCCGAACCGGCCGCGCTTGACGGCACGGCGGTTGAGACGATTGAACTGCTCGATCTCGTCTTCGGGAACGAAGCCAATCTCCTGTTCGAGTGATGGCCATGCTTCTTCATTCAGGCCGGCGAAGATCAGGTGCGACCACGTTTGATTCTCAGCTTCGGCGTACGGCAGCAGGTGAACGCGGCTGTAAGGGTGCGAGCCGAAGTCATCGCGCGCCAGCGACGGAGCGCTCAGCAGTTCACGGAGCCACCGAAGATAATTGTTCTTCGATATTTCATCCAAACACTGCGCACTCCAGCCGCGGCTGAGCCGGTCGACCTCGTTCCAACGTTCTTTCCAGCGAAGCTGATTGAAAATTTTCCGCGTCTGCGACAGGAACTCGGGCAATGCCGCGGTCGCCGGCAGGAGCTGGATGTTCTCTAATCCGGCGGCGACCGTCGCATTGCGTTTATCGCCGCGATCGCGCGCGCAGTAGGCGTGCAAGAGATCGATCTTGTCGAGGAGAACGTCGCAATAGGCGCGGCCGAGGACATCTTCGACATGCCGGATCGACAATCCGCCGAACCAATCGGTGTTCGTCGCGCGCAAAAACGCGAGGAGCGATTTTAGTCGCGGATTTCGCTGCAGCTCGAGCCAGCGGCGCAATGCTTCATCGTTGAACACGCTCGGGGCGAGATGCGCGATCCCGTCGTTGTGCGCGATCTTCGCCGACTCGAGAAAATTGGCGACGAGACGGGGGAGGGGGCCGGCGCTTGGGAAAAGGATGCCGATGCGTTCGCATTTCGTTTCGGCGAGAAACTTCGCCGTCAGCGCGACAATCGCGCGTGCTTGTTCAGTATTATCGCGGCCGACGAGGAAATGAATGGCGGCGCTTTTGCTTTCGTTGCCGCTCGGGAGCTCATCAGCAGCAGCAATCGGCTCGGCCGAGCCAAAATGCTCTTCCCACGTGCCGACCCACGCTTCGTCGAGCTCGCGCGCTTCGTCGCGTGGATCGCTCAAGACAACGGTGGTTGCATCTGAGCAGTGCGCGGCAGATGAAAGCAAAGGCCAGAGCGGCCAGTGCGCGCCGTCGAAACCGCTGATAAGCAATGCGTCGAACTTCTCCGTGTTGTTCCTCGATGCGACGCGGTCGGCTTGATGCACAAATGTGAAACCGCAATCGCGGACGCGCTGTTCAAATTGTGTCGCGACCTCGCGCAGCGTCGCGGGTTGAAGCTGGTCGAGGTTCCATCCGGCAGCGTAGAGCTGGTCAATCGCTCGGAGGAAATTGTCGGGATCACGCGCCACCGATTTCGCGACGAGCACATCGGGCGACCTGTTATTGTCAGTGTTCGCGGTTAAGTGTTCCGCCGTTGTTGCGAGCAAGAGCCGCAGATGTTCGCGCAGTGGAATATCGAGTGCGTTGCCGCGCAACAACAGGTCGCGCAATTGCGGCGGCGTGAGGAACCGGACGCCGAGGAGCGAAATGCCACGCCCCAGCAATTGCGCGCGAAGAAAATGCGCATGACTGCGATACGGCGTGACGACCGCGGTCAACCCATCGCCCGCGATTCCACTTTTGGCCGCGGTTTCGAACCACGGCAGGATAACGCGCTCGAACGCGGTCGCCGGCGATGCGCTGAGATGGAGCGAAATGCGCGGTAACGGAGTTTCAGTTTGGCCGCGCGACTGACGCATCGCTCAATTTAGCGTCCACGGGTGGCGGCGCGAGCGTGCGTTTGTCGCCGGCGCGGCGTGTGAAGCCTTCGCGGTCGAGCCGTTCCAGCAGTGGCACCATCACGCGCCGCGAGCTGCCGAGCGCCTGCCGAAGCTGGCTGACGGTGGCCGGGCCATGTCGCCGCAGGAAATCGGCTATGGCAGTCTTACTCTGCTCGAACACGGTGCGAGAAAGAACCAGGTCGTCCGCAATTTCGATGATCTCCTTCTGGGCGATTGAAAATCGCAGCACCTGTTGCGTTTTCGCGTCGGGCGCCAATTGCTTGCGCGACGGCGGGTCGAATGCGCTTGCGGCGAGCCGTTCACGAAGCGCGCCAGCGATCTGTTCCAGTTCTCGCGGCAGCTTTGGCCGATGCGAAGCGCGCGCGATGATAGAACCGACACGAACGAACTCCCGCCCACAAAGATCGACAATCAGCGCGTCAACCGTTTCCTGCGACTGATCGATTAATGCTGAGCGAAGTTCGCTTACCTCGAGTCCGGCGCGCTCCGGATGTTCGCGGTGCGTTTTGTCGATCAGTTGAACAGCGCATTGGCGCAGCATCCGCCATGCATTCAGATCGGCAGTGGTGTCGTCGTGCAGAAAAATTTCGCCGCGCTCGGCGAGCCGTTGCAACGCCGCGGCCACATCGGCGGCGGTGAATCGAGACCGTTGCAGCAGAAGCGGCGGAGCAACCGCGTCGTGGCGAGAGAGTTCTGTTTTCGTGTAAAGATCGACATCGTCATCCTTTGCCGCGCAACGTCCCTTCATCAGCGCGACATGCGTCGCGGAGTGGAAATCCTCGCGCTCAACGTCGAGATCAAGCACGAGGCCGCCTGCGATGGTGCGCTGCTCCGAGCCGTCGCGAAGACTGAAGCGGTCGCCAATGAAAACGAGCGCGGGTCTGCTCAATTCCAGCCGAGCAATTCCTTCGGCTCCGGGCGCAAGCGCGTCGAGTTCCAGCAGAATGATTTTCGCGAGAATGCGGCTCGTGCCGTGATGAAAGTAAACGGAAGATCCGGATTTGATTGGCGGCGCCTGCTGCGATCGCGGCGACCGCCGTAAGCGAACGCCGATCGCACGAGTTGGCTCCAAGTCGTCGATTGTCACAGCGTCACCACGCGCGATGCCGCTTCCCGGCGCGAGATCGGGCAAGTTGATGGCGGTGCGCGTCCCAGGTTCAGCGAGATCGACATGATGCCCGTGACGTTGCAGGGAACGGATGCGTGAACGCGTGCCGCGCGGTTGCACGACGACCGCATCGCCGACGTGCAGCGTTCCGCTCGTGAGCGTGCCGGTGACGACTGTGCCGATGCCGCGCAATGTGAAGGCGCGGTCAACGAAGAGCCGCGGCTTTGCGATGTCGCGCTGTGGCTCGATTTGCGCCAGTTCGACTGCCAGGGCTCTCTTCAAGGCCGCAATACCGGTGCACACTTGTTCGGTTAAACCGATCAAGTTGGCGGGGCGAAGCGATGTGCGCACGAGCCGCGCATTGTCAAATGGTGTGCCGCAGAGTTGTTCGCGAATCTTGGTTTCGGTTTTATCGGCATCGCCGATGTCGATCTTGGTTAGGGCGATGACGGCACGGGTGATGCCGAGGTATTCGAGAATTTGCAGATGCTCTTCGGTTTGCGGCATCCAGCCGTCGTCGGCGGCGACCACGAGCAAGGCGAGATCGATTGAGCCGACGCCGGCGATCATGTTGCGGACGAAATCTTCGTGGCCGGGCACATCGACAATTCCAATGTGGAGGCGCTCGCCATTCGGGTCGTCGAGGGACAGGTGCGCGAAGCCGAGATCTATGGTGATGCCGCGTGCTTTTTCTTCGGGCAAACGATCGGGATCAGTTCCGGTGAGCGCCTTTACAAGCGCGCTTTTGCCGTGATCGACGTGACCGGCCGTCGCGACAATGAAATGTTTCTCGGTCACCGGTTCTCTACGCGCGTTTCACACAAGCCACATTGCATGACGCTCGCTCCGACTGGGAGGTCGCTCGCTTCGCTCGGGATGACAGGCTAAGAAGCATTTGAGACATCGCGGGAACAGGCGCTGCGGATCGCATCGACGAGCACATCATCCTGTTCTGGAAAAATTGTGCGCAGATCGAGCCGGAAACGGTCGTCGGCAATGTAACCGATGATTGGCGGCGTGGAATTGCGCAGGGTGGCGGCGAAATCTTCGACTGAGCAGTTTTGCGGAAGGATGTCGATCGTGACCGACGACATGACCGAGCGCGGCAAACTACCGCCGCCGATTTTGGCTTTGCCGCGGCCGATGGTGATTTGAAGCGGCAAACCTCGCAGCCGCTCAAACATCGCGGCGGCGCGAGCGCGCAGTTCGTCCTTGGGAACGTGGAGAAGTGCGAGCGCGGGAATCTCGGCGAGCGAAGCGTTGAGGTGCAGATCGGCAGTCGTCTGCAACGCGGCGAAAACAAGTTTGTCGCAACGCAGTGCGCGGAAGAGCGGGTTCCGTTTCAACGCGATGATAAAACTTTTTTTTCCGACGATGATACCGGCCTGTGGGCCGCCGAAGAGTTTGTCGCCGCTGAAGCAGACGAGATCGGCTCCGGCGCGCAATGCTTCGGCGGGGGTCGGTTCATGCTCGGCGATGCCGAATTGTTCGGTCGCGATGATCGCGCCGCTGCCGAGATCTTCGACAAATGGAACACGCTTCTTTCGGGCGAGCGCGGCGATTTGACTCGAGAGCGGCGATTCGACGAAGCCGCTCATCGCAAAATTGCTCCGGTGCACTTTGAGGATGAGGCCGGTGCTTCGGCCGATGGCACGATTATAATCGCCGAGCGTCGTCTTGTTCGTCGCGCCGACTTCGCGCAAGGTCGCGCCAGCGGTCTCGAGGATTTCGCCGATGCGAAACCCGCCGCCGATCTGGATGATTTCGCCGCGGGAGATAATGACTTCGGGTTTTGTTTGAGTGAAATGGCGCGCTACGAGAACCAATGCAGCGGCGCAGTTATTGACCACGGTGGCGGCTTCGGCGCCGCAAAGAAGCGCGAGCGCGTGCTCGATGTAATTGCCTCGAGTGCCGCGCTCGCCCGCGACAAGATCGAATTCGAGATTGGAATAGCCGCGGGCGATCTCGTTGAGCGATTGCACGGCTGCCGGTGCGAGCGGCGCGCGGCCGAAGTTGGTGTGAATGACGATGCCGGTGCCGTTGACGACGGGCTGAATCCGATCGGCGCGAGCCTTGTCAATCGATACGCGGACAAGATCGACAATCGTTTTTGAATCGGGAATTTTTCTGGTGGCACGAATTTTGGAAAGTTCGCGCCGGATAAGATCGACAACTACCGGCCGGGGCAGATCTGTCCGAGCCGGACTGGCGGTTGCGCGTAAGGAATCGAGAACTTCGGTGACCGAGGGAATGTCGCGGCGTGAGTGCGTTAGTCGCTTATGCATAGGAGGCGTTTGCGGCGCGGAACAATCTTGCCGATGAACGCAGCGCACGGCGTGCGACGTCGTTCAAGCAGCGCCAGAAGTTTTTTCAGCTGGCGCGGCGCGACGGCGAGCAGCAACCCACCGCTCGTTTGCGCGTCGGTGAGCAACGTTCTTTGTTGCGGTGGAGTGTCGCCCCAATCAACAATTTTGTTGGCCGTTTCGAGATTGTCGCGACTGCCCCCCGGAACACAATCGCGCGCAATCAGTTCGAACACTTCATAAGCAATTGGCGGCACGCGATCAGCAAAGATTTCGGCGCTGACGTGGCTGGCGCGGCACATGGAGGCGAGGTGGCCGAGCAAACCGAAGCCAGTGATATCAGTCGCGGCATTCGCGAGACGTTGCTCGCCGATCTCAGCGCCGACGCCATTAAGTTGTGACATGATCGCAACCGCTCTTTTGGCGAGCGGCCGTGAAGTGACGTCGCGCTTGATGCCGGTCGTCACGATACCAGTGCCGAGCGGCTTGGTTAAAATCAGTGCGTCGCCGGGACGCGCATTGGCGTTGGTCAACATTTTGTTTGGATCGACCATTCCCGTGACGGCCATGCCGTAAAGAGGCTCGGGCGCGCGGACGGTGTGGCCGCCGAGGACGGCACAGCCGGCTTCGCGGGCTTTGGAAATGCCGCCGCGCAAAATGGTGGCGACGATTTTTGTGGGAATTTTTCCATCGGGCATTCCGACAATGTTGAGCGCAGTGAGTGGCCGGCCGCCCATCGCGAAGACGTCGGAGAGTGCATTGGCGGCGGCAATTTCGCCGTACTGAAATGGATCATCGACGATCGGGGTGAAGAAATCGACGGTTTGCACAAGCGCGCGACGCGCATTGAGGCGGAAAACCCCGGCGTCATCGGCGGCGGCCGAGCCGACGAGCACATTGCGGTCGCGCGCGAACGGTAGCTGACGCAACACTTGCGTCAGGGCCTGTTGGCTCAATTTGGAAGCTCAGCCGGCGCAGGAGGAAAGCGCGGTGAGTTTACGGATTTGATCGCGCGACAACGGGGTTCACCTCCTTTCGAAAATGGTTCTGCGGCCAGAGACGGCGGCAGCTACAACGCAATCGAAAATCGAAAATCGAAAATAAATTTGGCGGAGAGGATAGGAATCGAACCTATCCCGCCGCTTGCGCGGCGACGACGGTTTTGAAGACCGCGAGGGCCACCAGGCACCCTTCACTCTCCGGGCAAAAGAAAAAGGAAACGTCGAACCCCGAACGTCGAACGCCGAACGTCGAATTACAGAAACAGAGCGATTATTTGAGCTTTTTGATTTGCGACACGACGGCGTCGAAGTCGGGCCAGTCGCCGGAATCGAGTTTGGAGTGGAGGAGCTTGCCATTGGCGCGGATTTCGAAGGCGCCGCCGCTCGACGGAATCAAGGTGAGCGATTTAACGCGCTCACCGAGTTCGAGGATCTGGGTCGCCAAACTGACGGCCTTCGGCGTGTAGTTTCAGACGACGCAATATTCGATCGATATTTCGGTTTTCACCGCGAGCTCCTTTCTGAGTGTCACGGTAACGGCGCGTAAAACGCGGTCAAGATATGCGCCGCGTTAATGGGCAGCCCCTCGGCCGCTGCAGCGACCGAGGGACAACACCGTCCTATGAAAAATCTGAAGGCGCGATTAGAACGCGAAATTCAAACCGCTGCGGATCATGGTGAAATTGTTTTGCGGGCCGTCGATTACGCCCCAGCTCAAATCGTTGGTCCATCCGATGTGACGGGTGAAGCGCACTTCAAGTCCAAAGCCAAATTGGCCGAGCGCTTTTGTGTCGCCGTCAAAGTGATGGCTGCGCGCATTGACGGTCGGAAACTCGTTCGGCAAACCAGCGATGGGCTGCGTCTCTACCGAATCGCTTTCGCCGCCGCCGAAGATGGCGCCACCACCTGCCCAGGCGTATGGCGCGAAGCGGCTGCAACGGATCGGGTAGCGCAAGGTGAATGTGCCGAGGACCGCACCGACGGCACGTTCCTGATCGATGTTGCGCCCAACGAAATCGCCGCGGAGCGGTTGGAGGTCGATGAAGAAACTGCGCTTGTGCGCATCAAGCACCAAACCTTCGAGGCCGAGCCCGACGTAACGGCAAAAGAAATATTTGATGTCGCCGCCGCCGCCCCAGGCGTGATCGTTGCCGATGTAACGGTCGAACGAGCCGCCGACGGTATGACCTTCCGTCGTGCTCTGAATGAGATCGGCGACATCGAGATTGGGATTGTAATCGGTGTTCGTGAACACGTAGGTGCCCCAGAGATTCACGTTCCATTCGGAATCGCCATAGAATTCTGCACACGGCGCAGGCGCGGCCATTTCTTTCATTTCCTTGCCGCCGGCGAAAACAAATTGCGCCGAACAAATTCCGAAGATCGACAATGTAACGGTAAGTCTTTTCATAAAAATGCAGTGGTTGCGTTTAACGATTGCGGGTTGAGACCGGTGCTTCGGCTTCGGCACCGCCGGCAGGCCCGAGCAACAACGAGAAAATTGCAAAGGCCTGGACGCGCGGCGAATCGTCGGTACAGCCGAACAACGGCGAAACATCAATGCGCGTATTGCGCGAGGGTTTCCAAGCCAGAGTCGGGCCGATGACGAAACTGTGCTCGGGGTCATCGCGAGTCGCCGCCGTGGTGAAGTTTTTGTACTGCATCTCGATGCCGACCTTCAGCCGCTCCTCCGGAAGCAAAACAGGCGTGACGGCGCTCTGCGCAAAGCCCCACTCGCGGCCGCGATCGCCCTGCACTTCCTGTTCGAAAAACCAGTTCATCGCCCATTCGAGGTGTTCACCGAAATCCTGGGCGAGTAGCAGGCGCGCTTCCCATGCATCGGGCCGTTCCGGCCGACCGCCTTCCTCTTCCTCCTCCTCTTCGCCGCCAGCCTCGCCGGGCGGCATCACTTCTTCATGCCGAATCGGTCCCGTGCCGAACTTGTATTCGGCGAAAATTGTCGGGTTGAGCGGGATCTTGTTGTAATCGGCGAGCGCGTAGCGCGCTTCGATGCTCGCGGTTTCAGGTCCGCCACCGCCGTTGAAACGTTCGAATGCTGCCTCAGCGGCAACGCCAAGCCGATATGGCAATCCCATCTCGACCTCCTGCGTAAAGATATGGTCGGGCGGGCCATGGCGAAACGCGTCGCCTTCGTAGAGTTCACCGATGAAGAATGTCCACGGCGGCAATACGTACGCGGTAAGCAGTGGTGAAAAGCGCGTGCGCGAAATACCGGGGGGCGCGCCGTAAGCGCTCGGAATTCCTTCACTGCTGACTACGACACTTTCAGCGGCTGCTTCCTGTGCGTGAACGGATTTGGCAAATGCTGTGACCCAGAGGAACGGGGCAATGGCAATGGTGGCGGATTTAATGCGCCAGTACCGAGGTATGTGAGCAGGCATGGCCAGATCATTACAATTTCGTAATGATCAAGGCAAGGCGAATTTTGATGAAAAAAATGGCGCCTCCGGATCATGAAGCAGCGCGAGTATCTGGCCCAAGCCAGCACCTTGCGCGTGAGCGCTAGTGCGGAACAGAATTCGTCTGCCAAAGCGGGAATGTCAGTTTGACCGTTGTGCCATGACCCACAGTGCTCTCAACAATGGCTGATCCGCCGTGAAGATCGACAATCGACTTCACAAGGGCAAGGCCGAGCCCCGCGCCATCGGAACTGCGCGAGGCGTCGGCGCGGTAGAAACGGTCGAATACTCGCGGCAGATGTTCCGGGTCAATACCGCGGCCATTGTCTTTCACCGCGACTTCGATGCCGCCATTGAGCGGCGTGATCGCGACCGTAATTCTGCCGCCGTCGGGTGTGAAGCGAAGCGCGTTTTCAAGTAGGTTACTGATCGCGCGACTAAATAGAAGCGAGTCGCCGTTGATTTTCCCTTGGCCGGAGCAGTCAATTTCAATATGTCGATCTTCTGCCGCCGCATGATAGAAGGCGACGATCTTTTCCGCAGCGACGCGAGCGTCGAAAGACTTGCGTTCGATCTCTTCGCGCGCCGCATCGGCGCGGGCGAGGAAGAGGAGGTTTTCCACAATATGCGATAGCCGTTCGCATTCAGCGGCAGCGGTCTCGAGGACTTCCCGGTATTCTGCCGATGTGCGGTCGCGGGTGAGAGCGACCTGCGCGGTGCCGAGAATATTTCCCAGCGGCGTGCGCAGTTCGTGGGCAAGGTCGGCGGAGAACTGAGAAAGACGGGTAAACGAATCCTCGAGGCGGTTGAGCATTGCATCGAAAGCCCGAGCGAGCGGCTGGAGCTCCCGCGGCCATTGGCGCGGTTCGATGCGTTCGTTTAGATGCGTCGGCGTGATTCGCGTGAGCATCCCAGTCATTTCGGTGAGCGGCCGTAAACCGCGTCTCGCAACGGTGACCGACACCAACACTGAAGCCACAACGCTGCACGTGGCTACCAGCGCCACAACTGCGCCGAAGTTTTTCATGAATTGGTCGTCGGCCGAGCGGTCCTGGGCGATCTGAATTGTGTAAAGCTCGCCAGCGTTATCGCCGGTCGCGACGACGAGCGAAAAGAGCTTCGAATCGCTTCTGTAGTTCGTCGGCGCGAAAGATGTTGATTGTTGTGGGCCGGGGAAAACATTCGCTGGCAATACGCCGGCCATACCTTGCGTTTCGGTGACAGTGGTTCCCCGCGGGTCGAGAAGACGGATCCAGTAGACGCCATGTTCACCGGCGCGGCGCGCATGGACTTCCGCATCGATCAGCTTCGGCCCGTCGATATTTTTCAGATCGCCGACGAGAGCGAGCGCTTTGTCGACCAGGACTGCGTTGTCCTCCTCGAAGGCGTGGCGAACGACCAACCAATAAAATACTCCCAGGCCGCAGGCGAGAAGCAGGATCGATGCGGCCGTGAAAAGCAAGACCAGCTGGGAGCTGATCGAGCGCGGCTCAACTGGCTTTGAGAACATAGCCGATCCCGCGAATCGTATGGACAAGCTTCTTCTCGAACGGGTCGTCCACCTTTGCGCGCAGTCGTCGCACGACTACGTCGACCACGTTTGTGTCGGTTTTGAAGTCTATGTCCCAGACGTGCTCGGCGATCTCCGCGCGGGAGACGACTTGGCCAGCGCACCGGACGAGGTGAGCGAGTAAACGAAATTCTTTTGGCGTGAGATTCAATGGCGCGCCGCCACGGACGGCGCGGTGATGGCGCGTGTCGATGTCCAGATCCTCGATGCGGAGGTGTTCCTCTCTTTGAGCGGGCGAGCGTCGCAGCAACGAGCGCACACGCGCGAGGAGTTCGGGAAAGGCGAAAGGCTTCACCAGGTAATCGTCCGCCCCGAGCTCGAGACCTTTCACGCGATCACGCACGCTGTCGCGTGCCGTGAGAAAAAGAATCGGCGTGCGAGACTGCTCACGCCGAAGCTCACCAACCATTTCCCAGCCGTCCTTCCCCGGCAGCATTACATCGACAACGAGCAGATCGAAAGGTCGAGTGCGCGCGAGCCGCAGCCCGCTTTCTCCATCGCCGACTGCTTCGACGTCGTAACCCGCCTCCCTAAGACCTTTCGTCAGGAAGGCGACGGTTTTTTTTTCGTCTTCAACCACGAGGATGCGCACGCGTCAATTGTAGCGTGGGCAGAATCAAGAGACAAAGTGACTTTGCTCGAGCGAATCGAAACAGTCGTCGTGAGCTAAGATCGACAATTCACAACTTGCACCGCGCTCTTCGAGTAGGGATCGGGAATGCGCGCGCATTCCCATGATTACTAAGAGCCTTAAGGCGCGTCCTTAATTGAGATTGTTCCCTTGTTAGTCGGTGCTACTCTGTAACCGCTGCCCGGTTGAATCTTCATTATCGCCCTCTCGGCGCCTTCCGTGACGTGATCCACCGTTGCGGTGAGTGTCACGGTCGTGGAAGGTTGGCCGGCTGCGATCGTCGCTTGTCCAGGGCTGCCGCTGAGAGTGTAATCGGTTCCGTTGGTAGCGGTGCCGCTCATCGCATAATTGACGGTGAGCGATTGAGGCTGAACTGGGGAAACCGAAATCGTGAAATTGGCCGAATTGCCTTCGCGGATAATTTGCGATTTGCCGCTAACGCCGACCTTTGGCAGCGGTGTAGGTGTCGGTGTGGGACTAGGAGTAGCAGTCGGAGCGGGTGTGGGAGTAGGTGTTGGCGTCGGTGTAGCCGTGGGCACAGGCGTTGGCGTGGCTGTAGGATTCGGAGTGGGTGTAGCCGTCGGAGCTGGAGTTGGAGTGGGACTTGGACTAGGCGTAGGAGTAGGAGCCGTGCCCAAGCAGGTTACTGACACTGGATTGATCAGAGCGAGCGGACCGCCGGTTTGACGCGCATATGTCACCTGGGATGGCGAGTTAGCATTCCCAGTATCGGCGTAGGCGATGTTAGCCAAACCATCGGGGCCTACTGCGACCTCAAAGAAATCGAGCAGGACGCGTGTGCCGGAACTGCAAAGCAGGCCGAGATTACAAATCGGCCCGAAGTGGGTGATGTGATCGCTTGCGTCCGATAGCGTGAATACCGGCTCGCGGGCGTTCGCGTTGAGAGATTGTGCAAACTTCACGGTCCAGTGCAGATTCTGCGTGTTCGGATCGCCCAGGTCAGCGGTATTGTAGTAGACAACATCGACGCGACCCGCGTCACCTCCGGCGATCCACGGCATCTCGGCCGAGCCTGGGCCTGAGCTTACCTGGAATGGGCCATAGAAATTCTTACCGCCATCATGCGAAGCTGCGAACCAGATTGCGTATTGATTCGTGCGCGCATTGTTCATTGCCCAGACGGCGTAAACGTTTCCGGCCGAGTCGATGTCGGCACCGGGGAAATCGTTGGCCGCGTTCGTGCCGTAGGTGGTCGCACCAGCTGGCGGCGCCGGGTTGGTTGGAGAATCGATCACGCCTTTGAAGACAGGATAATCGGTAAAGGGCCCAGGCGGTATGCCCGCTCCGCTCGTGCCGGGGCCGGTGGCGATCCACACGTTGGGCAGTTTGCCAAACGGCGGGCGGTTCGCATTTGTGGTCGGGATCGAGGAAGTGAAGATGCCGTAGACAGCGTGAGTGGCGTGGTTGACGAACACTGGCCCGGGGTTCGTGTTCGGCACCGTGTCGAGGAGCAATTCAGGGTCAGTGATTCCAGTGACGGTCACCCATGGACTGTCGTTCGTTGAGCTGGCAAAGCGGATGTCTTCGCTCGCCAATTCATGGTCCATTTCATACATGTTCTGAACGCTTCCGACGAAGTCGTAAGCGATCCATTGCCGGTCGGAAGACGCATCCATTTCGCCTGCGCTTCCACCTGTGCCCGGCGAGAACCAGTCTATTCCGCCATCAGTGGATTTGCGGATGCTCACATCGGCGAGCGCGAGGTCGGCATAATAAAGTGTCGCTGGTCGGGTGGTCGCCGGAATCGGCACAATGTCTTCGTCACCGCCACCGGTCGGCAGCACCGGAACATCTGCGAGCTTTGTCCAGGTTGCGCCGGTGTCGGTCGACTTCCACAGGTTAGCGCCGCTGTTACTCGCTGCGTATAGACAGTTGAACGAGTCTACGGCCATGTTCGGCTCAGCTTTTCCGGTCGAACTCGGCAGAGTGACGTTTGGCCCGAACGTCGCAGCCGCAGGTGGCGCCGGTGGAGTGTAGGCGGTTTGTCCGCTGGTTTGTTTGGTGAACCAAGTATTATTAATACACGTGTTGGCTGGGCAATCCGAGGTCAGGCTATCGGGATAAGCGATGTTTGCGTTGCCAGCAGGGTCAAGCGCGATCGTGTAGTATTCGAGAAGGTCGCGGTTGCCTGGGCTTTGCCTGGGATTAGCTGCGCAACCTCCGCCATTGAAACAAATGTCCTGATCGTGAATGCTTTTTGAGGTGACTTGGGTCTGGGTGAAGGTAGGAGTACCTGAGAGAGCGTTAGTAGTTTGCGCGAAGAAGACGTACCAGGAACTGGGAAACACATTGGGCGATTGCGGCCCGCCTAGCCATGTAATATCAACAACTCCAGGGCTACCGGCCACGACCCACGGCATGACGGCATAGGCGGTGTTACCCGTGCCGCTGTCTACTTGCACAGGAGCAAGCCAAGTCGCCCCTTGGTTGGTCGAGCTCATGAGGTAAACATGGTAACTGCCGTCGGCGTTACTCTGGCCGAAGACCAGATGCAGATTTCCGCCACGATCGACCGCCAGAATCGTAAACTTATGCGCAGGATCTGCTCCGACCGGTGCGGTGTAAGCCGTGCTCTCGGTCCAAGTCGCCCCGCCATCTGTGGACTTAATCAGGTGAATTTGGTTTGTCGCACTCGATGGAATGGTCGTTGTGTAAAGGTTTCCATTGTAAGGATCGACAACCAAGTTGCCTTCGACGCTATCACCGCTTCGCATCAGCACTGGAGCACCGAAAGTCTTTCCCGCATCGGTTGATTTGACGAAGAACAGGTCGCCAGTGCCTGGCGCTTGACGATAACTCATGTTGAGTGTCTGTGGGCCGTAGGCCGCGACCCACATCCGATCATCAGAGATGACAGTTGCGGCCGCAGGATTAACCTGCCAAGCCTGACCCGGATCGGTGCCGCCCGTACCGCCGTCCATTGATGTCGAAACGGTGACGTTCCCAATCCAAAGACTGGAGACATAAAGGTAACCGCCGGGAGAGACATCGGTTGAATCATCGCCACCGCCAAGTCCGCCGCATTGCGGCAGGCTTTTGCAGTGATCTTGCGCGCCATCCGGCTGACCCAGATATGGGAACGTCGCGCCACCATCATTTGATTTCCAGAGATCGGTGCCGCCGGGAACACCGTTGATCGCGGTCACGTAGATTGTGCCATAAAGATCGACATGTATCTCGGGCTCGCCGTCCTCTTGGAAGAAGATCTGGCTGTAGGGCGACTTCACCAACTCGACCGGAGTCGAAAAAGTAAACCCGGCCTCGACGGTGTTAGGAGTGCGGCTGCCGGAAGTGGCGAGCGACGATGGTTTGGCCGAAAGGCTGAACATCGTCAGCATGACAGCGGCTGAACAAAGCGTGAACGCGGCGAGCAGGCGCAGGTTGAACAGCCCGGATTGAGAAGCGCGCTGTTTTTTCATGTGGGTTGGTTTTGGTTATATAAAAGATTCGGAATCGAGCGGGCAGCGGATGCGTTTCGGCGGCTCTTTTTTGTGAATTCGCCCGGTGTTGCGTCGAGCAAAACCGACGATTGATTGTCGATCTTACGAAGATGACCAACCTCGGGCACGGCCGGGGCCAAACCGCACCAGTTTCGGCCGCGTGCGGGAATTGAACCGCTCAGCGCTGGGTAAAGGATTGGGAATGCGCGCACATGAGCGCGCATTCGCATGAAGGCCTTAAGGTGCGTCCTTAATTGAGATTTTTCCCTTGTTAGTCGGTGATACTTTGTAACCCTGCCCGGGCTGAATCGTCATTATCGCCGTCTCCGTGCCTTCGGTGACGTGATCCACGATCGCCGTGAGCGTCACGGTGGTGGAAGATTGGCCGGCTGGGATCGTCGCTTGCCCAGGGGTGCCGCTGAGAGTGTAATCGGTTCCATTCGTGGCAGTGCCGCTCATCGCATAGTTGACGGTCAGCATCCCAGACGGAGCCGGGGAAACCGAGATCGTGTAATTCGCCGAATTGCCTTCGCGAATAATTGGCGATTTGCCAGTAATGCCAACCTTTGGCAGGGCAGGAGTAGGAGTTGGTGTAGGAGTAGGAGTAGGTGTTGGTGGAGCTGTCGCGACGATGGTAACCTGTGCCGGATTGGTGCTGTTCGCGCCGCGTGAGTCGGTCACAACAAGGTTTGCGACGTAGCTGCCCGGTGAATTGTAGGTATGCTGAATCGTGGGCGCTGATTGTGAAACCGGGGCGCTGCCATCACCGAAGCTGAACGTGTAGGAGCTAATCGTCGCGCACGGGTTGGCTTCGGTCGAGCTCGAGCCATCGAAGTTGACGGTCAATGGTGTGTTACCCTCAGTAGGTGTTCCTACGAGCCCGGCCACCGGTCCCCCGGCGCACGTGACGTTGCCAACCGTCGTGTAAGTTCCAGTTCCTCCACTGTTTTGCACAGTCTCGAGGAAGCCTGCGCCTGCGCCGGCCAGAACATAAGTGTTCGCGCCGATCGCAGTCAGAGGGGTTCCCGGATTGGCAGCATTCCAGAAAAACTCGCTGCCTGTCGCCGGGCTGCCCGGAGCGGTAAAGTCGATCGTCGTTGCTGTGTTAAGCTTGATTTGGATTGTGCCGTCGCGCGCATAACCTGCGGAAATGATGGGGCACGTGCTGGTGGCACTGGCCGAGCAGACGCGCGTATCGAGTGTACCGGTGGCAGTTGGATCCCGCCGTCCAAGAGCGATTCTCGGAGTAGCCGGCGTATTCGGCGGGAACGTATCCACGGAAACGAAAACTGTCTGAGTGTTATTGTTCGTGTCCTTAATGTTAAACAGGACCTGCCATTCGCTGTTCTCTGGCAGAACGACCTGGCCGGTATTCTCGGGGTCGAGTGTCTGCACTTTCATGAGATAGGTCATCGACGTGTCGGTGCAGGTTGTAAATGGCTCACCGATGTGCACAGACTCAATGGTCAGTTCGCCGTTTGTCGGATCCGTCGGTACTTGGACGAAGCTTCCTGGTCCAGTCACCGTCAGATATGGCGGCGCACAGGTAGTTTCCGGTGGTGGCGGGATAACTACGATCAGATCGATTTCGTTACTTTGTGGTCCGGTTCCGGCAGCGTTGATTGCTTGAACTTTATAGTAGTAATGATCTACGGTCGGATCCTGGGTTGTATCGTCGAAGGTGGTTTTGCCGCTTCCTGTTTCGCCTAGCAACGTCTCGTTACCCGGCGACGTGCCGCGGAAAATCTGATAATTGCTAATGTCCGCGCCGCCGTTATCCGGTGCTTTCCAACTAAGGTGGGAGGCGTTCGGGTCGCGTGTACCAGAGAGACACGGTGCCTTCGGTGCCAGTGCGGTCGTTGTGTCCGTATTCGGGTCATTACTTTCGAACAAGCTCTTGCCGCCCGATTGACGCGCGACGCGCATATAGGCAACGAAATCGTCACTGGCGGTGCCGGCGATACAACCCGGCGTTACGCAACCATCGCTATAGCCATAGAGCACGCGGCCTTTGTCATCGACCGTGATTTCATTAAAGTCGAGAAGGTTGCGCTGATCGTGGCCATTACCGCCTTGTTGCCAGACGCCAGTCAGGCTTTGCACTGGGTCGTTCGGCGTCGCATTAACTGTCGTCCAGGTCGCGCCGCCGTCATAAGTCGTCGCGATGAAGGCGTACCATTTACCCGGGAAGCTGAGCGCCTGGTAGTCCCCGGGTTGATCTGTACCGAGGAAACCGCACGCAGCGCGTCCGGCACTTCCGCCGACTGCTTCAGTGTGGACGGCATTTTTGATTCCGTGCGATGCGCCAAGATCGACATCGTTGGTCCAGGTAATGGTGTTATCAGGATTGCGGTGACCGACAATGGCACGAGGATGGCCCTCAGGCGCGTTCCCAGGTGGAACCGGCTCATTGTTAACATAGCAGTAGTAGACAGTGTTATTGGTATCGATCGCGATCGAGGGATCGGCGCCAGCGGTCTGTGGCACGCTGCCGGGAACAAGAAACTCGCTCCAGCTAACGCCGCCATCGGTGCTGAGTGCGCCGCCTTGCGAACTGCCGCAACCTCTCACCGGCAGCCATGCCGTTCCGTCGGAAGCGACGTGGACGTGGCCGTGAAGTCCGCTGCACTGAGTAACGCCGTTGCCTTCGTAAGCCAGGACACCGGGTCCATAGCTATAACCGTAAGTGTCGCTGCGCTGGCAGGTAGCAGGCCCCAGCGGCCATGATTGGGAACAATAGTAAACGGCGTGGCCATGCGTGACCGGATTGTTGGGGTCGCCGACTCCACCTGGCTCATTGAAGGGTGCGATGTCTGGATAAGGACCTGTGCCGATTGTTTCGTGGTCTGTGCCACCGCTGAGCGGAGAAGCTCCAATTGGCTGCCAAAGATCACCATCGTTATCAGTGACTGCGTAAAGTGCGTTTGCTCCGGCGGTAGAATTTGAAGCGAACGTGCGTCCGGTCTTTTGATCGGTCCAAAGAATCGGATCCAAGCCGGTGATGGTATTAATGTTTGTTACATCCTCCCACAAACCTTCGCAGCATTCGGGTTGCGCCGGAGTAAGGCTTTCGGGTGGCGTGATGCGCCAGATCGGGCCGGTATTCATTGTCATGATTCGGCCGCTGATTGGATTGAAGCCGATGTTGAACTCACCGGAGCTCGGTTCGGCCGACGAACCGCTCGGCGCATAGAAATTTTGATAGCGCGGAACACCGGGCGACGTTGGATCGGGCCCGCCGAAACCGCTGCTGCCACCGCCAGTGCCCGGCAGCAATTCGATCATCACATTTACTGTTTCGCCGGTCGGCGTGTAAGGCACGACTTTGACAGTGTAATTGACGGTCCCATCGACGACGGGGCTGATGGTTGCTACTTCTGGATTCGAACCTCCGGCGGATTGAAATGCCGCGCCTTGAGTACCGTCTGTGACCGTGCAGTCCGAAGGACTACAATTCGGGTCGGGATTATTGTAGATGTAAAGATCGTAATCGGACTGGCCGGCGCCGCCGTCGGCCCAACCCAAGGTAACCTTGATCGAAGCGCCTGGATGCGCGGCCGCATAGCCTTGCGGCAGCGTTACCGTGAGCGCGTAATCATCGCATGGTTGAAATGGATTATCGCACTCCGGGCCTACGTCGACTTCGGGGACCGGAGTTTTGTTGGCGACAAAGAACGGGCCGGCCGTGTAAGTGAGTGGGCCGGAGGTATCCGTCAGCGTGCCACTTGGAGGTGTGGACGCGAAACTAAAGAGCCCGAGCAGGAGGCCGACCGAACAAAGGGCGAGAGCGGCTCCTGCGCGCCGGTTGAAAAAGCCGGAATACGAAACGCAGTTTCTCTTCATGATGATGATGATGATCTTTGGAATACATTCGGAATTGATCCCTGCGCGGACGCCTCTTTGGACAAAAAATGAACTGCAAAAAAATGCGGGCGGTACCTGAAATTGCGACGTGCGGAGCGCAAGTCGTTGTCGATCTTTGGATAAGAGATGGGCTGCGCGCGCATGCGCGCGCGCAGCCGCAATAACTCAATCGCTGCTTATTGGCCTAACGAGATCAGCGACCTCGGCACGAGCCATTTCCCATCACGACGTAGGTGGCAGCAGGATGCCCGTTATCTCGCTGACCTTTGACAAAGGTGTGATCGACCAGCGCCGTTGAGCGCTCCAGGTTCTCGGTCTCGGGCGTATCGCCAGTGAACGTTCGTCCATTGACTGCGCCGAGAAGGTCCCCGGGCTGAGGATTACCGATCGCCGATTTTGGTACGACTAACGTGATCGTTCCATCGGCGTTGAAGCTGCTTCCGGGCAAATCACCGATCTTTGTTTCAGTCGGTACGCCGATGACGAGGCCCACAACCGCTGTAGCGACTGTTCCGTACTCGAACGTGACGACACCGTTTTCATCCGTGCGCATGCCGGCATAGAACTGCTCGGCGGCGGTATCGTAGCTTTGTGCAGCGTACGAGTCCCAAACAATCCTCCACCTGCTGCTCGGTGGCACGGAGTTAAGATTGGTCGCTTTTAGTGTGAATACGATGTTGCTACTGTTCTGCGGTTCGGCCGCGGAAATCGAATCGATCGCCAGCGATGGCGGCGCGTTGCCCTGGTCTTGCTGCTCTGGATGACCGGGCGGCGTTCTTTGGAGAATGAAACCGTTGCATGTATCGCCCACGTAAGGAGCGGCGATCTCATTGTTGGCGCACGACGAGCCGACGGAGTTTACGGCGACGACTTTGTAGTAGTACGTCTGAGTTGTGTCCGTCGCCGTAGAATCAAAGTACGTCGTCTGCCGTCCAGAGACTGTTTTTAGAAGCGTCTCCGCGCCACTCGCCGTGCCTCTCCAGATCTGGTAATTCTTTATCCCGGTGTTGCCAGTATCCGCTTCCGACCATCCCAGTCGGACTCCGCTGGTCACGCGTCGTTGTGTAATTGACGGCATTCCGGGGGCCGATCTCGGTGATGGCGGATCAAAACTCGCGAACAAACGAGGCCCACTCGATTGGCGCGCGATGGTGCCACGAGCGGTGTAGGCGTTGCCCTTCGCGGTTGCGGCAGCTTGTGCGCAGGCGCCGTCCGCGCAGCCATTCACGTAACCGACTTCAACGCGGCCCTGCTTGTCGACGGTCATGTCGAAAAAGTCCAGCAGGTTGCGGCAAATGTCGGCACCGCCGTGCATCCAGATGCAACCGCGCTGTATCGGTGCATTTGGCGTCACATCCACGGTGCGCCAGGTGTTGCCACCATCGAAAGTGCTCGCGACGTAGAGGTGCCAGATTCCGCTGAACGTATTCGCCGAGTCATCCCCGGTCGTTGTGGAACCATAGAAGGCGATCGCACCGCGACCGTCGTCACCTGCGCTAGCGGCCGGATAGGCGATGTTCTTTAGCCCTAACGCGGCGCCAACATCGTAAATATTTTGCCAGGTCTGACCATGATCGGTTGACGTTGCGACAGCGGCAGTCGATCCGCCGATCGCTGTGAATTCGACGTTACTGCTCGACATGCCGAAATAGAGCCGTCCGCTGTTATCGATTGCGACGGCGGGATCCTGGAGATTAGCGTTCGCGCGCGTCGAGAGTGTGGAGTTTTCCACTGTGCGCACGGTCCATGTAATTCCGTTATCCTCCGACACGACGACCGCGCCGGTCTGGAATGCATTGCCAGTGGTGCCGCGGCAACTGTTGTTAGGCAGGTAAACTGTTCCGTCCGGCCCGACCTTAACGTGGCCGTGCAATCCGCCGCACTCTCCTGACGTATAGGTGGCGACGACTGGCCCAAACGTAGCGCCGCCGTCATCGCTACGCAGGCAGAACGCTGTCACCAAGTCTTGCGAACAATAATAAACCGCGTGCGGATACGGCCCGGGCAAAGGCGGAATAGGATCGTGATACGCGCCGCCACCGATCGTCTCGTGATCGATGCCTGAGCCAAGCGGCCCTGAGCTCGGCGACCATCCTAACGGACCTGGTACTCCCGTCGGGTCGATACCATCGGTGTCGGTGAACGAAACTTTGCACGATGGACTTGTTAGCGTCAGTTCACCTGCAAATACGCGGCCGGTCGCAGGATCGGTAAAACCGATCGGGTCGGAATCAACCAAGACTGAAGTCGGCGCCGAACTATTGTACCAAGTCGCCTTCGGTGCTGTTGAACAGAGATCGTTGAAGGCGATGAAGTTCGTTTGCAGGTCCGACTGAAAATTCGTCACACCGGCGTCGGAATTCGGCGATTGCCAGTTGACGCCGATCGAGGGCTCACCCGCGTCGTGTCCCATGTATTCAACGGTTTCAATAGTCGGTCCCTGACTGCTCGTAAGAACTTTGACCAGTGTGCCGGGAGCTTCGAAATTCTCGAAGCCGACCTTCGATCCTTTTGCTTGCGGCGCCGGGGGCGGCGTACCGGTAGGATTACTGATCGAAGCAACAGTGACGTCGCCTGTATATTGAAAGCCGGCAAACGCACTGAAGTAGACCACGTGCACCGTGAATTGGCCGGTCCCTGTGTTCGGATCACTCGGATCGAGAACCACCACTTCGGGTGGCGTGCCGGTGTGGCCGGAAGTGCCTCCCGGAGGAATAGGTCCGGAAAGGTCGCCTTTGTGCACGTAAACGTCGTAATCGGTCGAGCCAGTCGGATCGTCGTCGCTCACGCGAATAAATGCCTTTAGATCGCCCCAATCGGCCGGCGTGCCGGACAAAGTCAGAACAAATACGTCACAGTTCACGCCATCGACACACGTGCTCTCGTCCGTCGAACCACCTGCTACGGCAGTTCCGACCCAGGTAAGCTCCGGCCCGCTCGGACCAATGCTTCCTGAACCGGGATCGGCCGATTGCACCTGCGTTGTTGAAAATCCGAACACCACCAGGACAATGCCCGCGAGAAATAAAAGCGTGCCGAGTGTGGCGCGTGCTGATGTTGAAGAGGAGCTTGTTTTCATTTGGATAAATCCGTTCGAAGTCTTCCGAACTTTTATGGTTTCCATTCGGAAGCAGCCGAGCCAATGGCCGCATGCTCGCGCGGAAAATGCGCAGAGAGCTTGTGATTGCGCGCGCGACCGGGGAGAGATCAGCGCTTAGTTTGTGTTGCTTTTAGTAGCCGCAGCGCTCTCGCCGCCAGCTTCTTAGACTTGTCGATCTTAGCTTGTTCGCTATCGGTCCCGCCGATGCTGATCGAAACGAAGGCTTCACCCTGCAAGGCGTAGAGTGTGCCGCCGAAGCGATTCGGCAGCCAAAACGCTTCGTCCCCGAGTTTGTCGATCTTTCGCGGCGGAACTCCTTCTTCTCTTTCGCCGCTTTGTTCGCGTTTGGCTTCTTTCTTCTTTGTCTCCTCGTTTTCGTAGTGGCCAAACGTGTGTTCCCAGAAATCAACAGGGCTGCGCTTGGTTGGATCGGTCGGGTGCTTTTGGAAAACCGCCAATGTCACCGACCGGCTGAACTCGGCTGCGGTAAAAAAACATTGCGACATGCGAAAATCACCGTCGACGCGCTCGCTGCTTTTGGTTTCTCTGATGGGTGAACCCTGGATCGCTTCAACTTCCTTTTTTGGAAGCAAGGCGCAGGCGTCGAACTTGGCTGGAGTGGTCGTTGGCGTCGGAGTCGGTTGAGCGATTGCTCTTTCAGCGTGCGCTGTCAGCGACGCACAAAGTACAAGAGCGATCGTTCGGGCGCGGACCATTTCAGCGCGAAGAAGGAGTAAGCACGACGATGGCGGCGAGAATGAACACCATCGCAGCCGAGAAAAGGCAAAAGCGGCAATAGGCATGGAGGATAAACGCCTGGACAAACAAAAGCCATAGCGTGAAGGCGAACATCGCCCAGACGGTGACGGTGAAAAAAGTCCGGACCCGCGCGTAACCAAACCCAGCAAAAGTGGCGAAGCTGAACGCGCAAAAATACGCCACCAACCCGAAAGCCGCGACCGGGATGCCGACAATCCTCGCATACGTGCTGCCGAGCACTTGGAAACAGTTCGCCGACCCGCCACATATGGCGGTCTCGCCAGTGAGCGCTTGCACGGTGAGATAAGTTGAGTCGGCGATCCCGAGAAGCGCGATGAGCGCCGCGACAGTGTAGAGAATCGCCTGCGCCCGCGTTGTTTCGTTCATATCAAAAATTACTTTTCTGCTTTCTGCTTTAACGCCGCGTCAATCATCGCACGCAAACCCGTCGGATTCAGTTGCGGCACGGGTACGGCTTGGTCGTTGATAAAGATGCTCGGGGTGTTCGCGACGCCAAGCATGGTACCCTGTTGTTGATCGGCGGCGATGCGTTGTTTTACTTCTTCGCCATCCATGTCCCTTTCGAATTGCGCCACGTTCAGTCCGATCGTGCCGGCGTACGATTTGAAGAGCCCACGCACGTCTTCTGCTTTGCTCCAGAGCGCCTGCTCGCGGTAAAGGACGTCGTGCATTTGCCAGAACCGGTTTTGTAAACCGGCGGCTTCCGCGGCTTGCGCCGCCTCGCGCGCGTGCTTGTGATTGGGCAGCGGAAAATTGCGGAAGATAACGCACACCCGGCCGCGATAATCGCGCTCCAGCTTGTTGATCGGTTCCGAAAAATTTCCGCATGGCGGGCATTCAAAATCGCCAAATTCCTCCAGCACCACAGGTGCATCCGGCTCGCCCAGGATGTGCCCTGCTTTGCCGCCGCGCTTTTCCAATCCAACCGCGGCTTTTGATGTCGGCGACACCGCGACACGTTTCGCGCGGTAAAGCATCGCGCCGCTGGCCAGCGTAAGTAAGCCAACTGCGACCACAATAGCGAATGGGAGATACCGTCTCATTGAACAAATCTGAATCTGGCGAGGGCGAGAAAGTTCAGCGCAACCGTTGCCGCGTCAAATTTCCGTGCAGTCTCGCTTCGTTGCTTTGCCAAATGACGAATGTTACCGTCGCCGCTCGTTGATGAGCCAGACTTACAAGGACACGCTCAATCTGCCGCGCACCGATTTTCCCATGAAAGCGCAGCTGACCGTGCGCGAGCCGGAGCTCCTCAAAATGTGGGACGCGACGCGGCTTTATCCCCAGATTCAACAGTCCCGGCAAGATCGACAATTGTTCGTCCTGCACGACGGCCCACCCTTCGCCAACGGCGACGTGCATATGGGCACTGCGCTCAACAAAATCCTGAAAGATTTCGTGGTGAAATCGCAAACCATGCTCGGCAAACGCGCGCCTTACGTGCCGGGCTGGGACTGCCACGGCCTGCCCATCGAATACAAGGTCGTAAAAGAATCACGCGAACTTTCCCCGCTGGAAGTGCGACGCAAATGCGAAGCGTTCGCGCGCAAATACGTCGACATTCAGCGGGAGCAATTCAAACGCCTCGGCGTTCTCGGCGATTGGGAACACCCCTATCTCACGCTCGACCCCAAATACGAAGCGGAAATCTTGCGTTCGTTCGCAGTCTTCGTTGAGAAAGGCCTGGTTTATCGGGCGAAGAAACCGGTCTTCTGGAGCACCGGTGCGCAGACCGCGCTCGCTGAAGCCGAGGTCGAATACCAGGAGCGCGACGACACGACCGTGTATGTGAAATTTCCGATCGCGACTGGCGAGTGGAAAAACAAGGCAAGCATTGCCATCTGGACGACAACGCCGTGGACTTTGCCCGCTAATCTCGCCATCGCCGTCGACGCAAAAGAACTTTACGTTATCCAGCAATTTCGAAATGCGGGAGAGGCCTCAGCGCCCCGAACCGAAACGCTTCTGCTGGCCGACAAGCTTGTCCCGCAATTTTGCGCCAATACAAAATTCGAACCAGTCGGCGAGCCGCTCGCATCGTTTCCCGGCGCGACCATCGAGAAAGTGCGCACACAACATCCGTTCCTGGATCGACAATCGATTGTCCTGACCGCGGATTTCGTGACCATGGACAGCGGCACCGGCGCGGTCCATATCGCGCCCGGTCACGGCGAGGACGATTATCGGTTAGGCCGCGAAAACGGTTTGCCGATTCTCTCGCCGGTCGACGATCACGGCCGATTCACCGATGAGGCAGGCTTGCCGAAACTCACCGGCAAATATGTCTTCGACGCCAACAGCGATATCGTCCAACTGCTGCGCGACCGCGGGATGCTCCTCGGCGAACAAAAATTTCATCACTCCTATCCATATTGCTGGCGCTCGAAGACGCCGATCATCTTCCGCAATGTCGAACAGTTTTTCATTCGCATCGACGAGCTCCGAGGAAAAGCGCTCGACGCCATTCACAAAGAAGTGAAATGGATTCCTGCTTGGGGCGAGAACCGCATCGCCGGCACAGTTGAATCGCGCCCCGATTGGGTGATCTCGCGCCAGCGGTCCTGGGGCGTGCCGTTGCCGGTCTTTTATTCAGTTGGGGGCGAACCGATTCTCGACGCGAAAATCATTCGCCGGCTCGCCGATCTCGTCGCCGAGCGCGGCTCTAACGTCTGGTTCGAGCTGAGCGATGTCGATCTTGCCAAGCAACTTGGTCTCCCGGCGGGCACGATCCATCGCCCCGATACCATCGATGTCTGGATCGACAGCGGCGTTTCGCACAAAGCCGTTTGCGCTTTGCATCCTGAGCTGCGCGACCCGGCCGACATGTACCTCGAAGCGACCGACCAACATCGGGGCTGGTTTCAATCCTCGCTCATGACCAGCATCGCGCTCAACGGTCGCGCGCCTTACCAGATCTGCGTCACGCACGGTTTCGTTGTCGATCTTGACGGTAAAAAAATTTCCAAGTCCGGCACCTACGACAAACCGATGGACGCCGGTCACTTCGTGAACCGTCACGGCGCCGATCTCGTCCGGTTGTGGGCCAGCAGCATCGATTACACCGACGACGTTCCCTTCTCGGAAGAAATGTTTACCCGACTCGGGGACACTTATCGGCGCATTCGCAACACGTTGCGCATTTTACTTGGCAATCTGTTCGATTTCTCTGTAGCCGGGGTCGGTGACGCCGGCCCGCGATCAACCACCGCGGCCACAATGTTGGTCGATCGCTGGATCTTGGAGCGACTCGATCAAGTTATTGCCGATTGTCGCGCGGCGTATGAGACGTTCGAGTTTCACAAGGTTTACCACGTGCTCAATCATTTTTGCGCGGTGGATCTGAGTAGTCTTTACATCGATATCACCAAGGATCGGATGTATTGCGACGCGAGCGATTCGCCGCGCCGGCGCGCGACACAAACGGCGATGCGCAAAATCTTCGACGCACTATGCAAATTGAGCGCGCCCATTCTCGCCTTCACGGCGGAGGAGGCATGGCGCCATTCAGTCCCGACCAGCCGGGATTCGATTCATCTGCAGGAGTTTCCGCAATCCGAAGAGCGGCAATCTGAGGCGAGCGCGCAGGTGACCGAGCTCTTAAAGCTGCGCGGCGTCATTGGGCAGGCGATCGAAAAAGCGCGCCAGGAAAAATTGATCGGCAACGCGCTCGAGGCCGCTGTTGTATTGAAATCGAATTCCGATGTGACGACGCAGATCGCGAAGGAAGAGCTCGAGGAGTTTTTTATTTTAAGTGATCTAACTGTCGAACAGGCGAAGGAGGCGAGCGCATCGATCAGCAAAACGCCCTACCGAAAATGCGCCCGCTGCTGGCGTCATCGGCCGAGCGTCGGCACGATTACGGCGCATCCGGATTTGTGCGACCGCTGCGGGCAAGTGATCTTCGGGTTGTTGTCACGAGAGGAGTAAATGAAGTTCATCCTCTTTCTCTCCCTGCCGCTCTACGCGCTCGATCAACTTACGAAGCATCTCGTGGTCCGGCATATTAACCCGGACGAGCCGCACAAAGTCGTGCCGGGTTTTTTTCACCTCGTCAATATCACGAATACGGGAGCGGCTTTCGGGTCTTTCAAAAACAACAATACCTTCTTCGTAATCATTTCATGCGTTGCGTTGCTCTTTGTCGTCGTGCTGCTTGTCCGCCAGCGCACGCCGGACGCGTGGCGCGATGTTTCGCTTGGCTTGTTGCTTGCCGGGATCCTCGGGAATCTCACCGATCGCCTTCTCTACGGGCACGTTATCGATTTCCTGCTTTTTTACCTGCATGTTCCCTATGCGCATCCGTGGCCCGCTTTTAATGTGGCCGATTCCTGCATCACGCTCGCAGTGTTTTGTTTCGTGGTTCATTCGCTGCGGCAACATAAGAGGCAGAGCAATCCGTAGGCGGCGCGCCCAACACGCGTTCGTTGCGCTTCGTCGAGCCAAGCGGCTACAGTAATGCGGTGAAACGATCGCTGATGGAAAACACGGCGCGCGCGATCGCCGCGCGCCTCCGCCAGCATGGTCACATCGCCTACTTCGCGGGCGGGTGTGTCCGCGACATCGTGCGCGATGTGACGCCGAAAGACTTCGATATCGCGACGAACGCTACGCCGGAAGCGGTGCAACAGATTTTCGCGCGCACTTATGCTGTCGGCGCGCATTTTGGCGTCATCGTTGTCGTCGAGGACAACTTTCAGTTCGAGGTCGCGACCTTTCGGTCGGACGACGCCTATATCGATGGCCGGCACCCCACCGCAGTCCACTTTTCGTCGCCGGAGGAAGATGCAAAACGACGCGATTTCACCATCAACGGAATGTTTTATGATCCAGAGAGCGACACGGTTATCGATTTTGTCGGCGGGCGCGACGATTTGGCAAAGAAATTGATCCGCGCCATTGGCGACCCGGCGCAACGCTTCCAGGAAGATCGACTGCGAATGTTGCGGGCCGTGCGTTTTGCGACCCTGCTGGATTACAAGATCGACAATCACACCTGGGAGGGGATCGTCGCCCACGCGCCGTCGATCAACCAGATCAGTGCGGAACGCATCCGCGAGGAATTGGTGCGCATTTTTCTGTCGCCGAATCGCGTACCCGGCTGGAATTTGCTCGATCAGAGCGGGTTGCTAGGCGCGATCCTGCCGGAGATTGCAGCGATGAAGGGTTGTTTGCAGCCGGAGCAATTTCATCCCGAGGGGGACGTGTTCGAGCATACGCGGCTGATGCTAAAGTTGCTGCCGGACAAAGTGTCAGTGACGCTCGTGTTTGCGGTTCTCTTTCACGATGTCGCAAAGCCGATTACCGCGACGATAGACGAAACGGGGCGCATCCGTTTTAACGAGCACGACCGCATCGGCGCGGAGATGACGGTGGCGATCATGGAGCGGCTGCGGTTCTCACGCGCGCAGATTGATGCCACGGTAGAAATGGTGCGCCAGCATATGGTCTTCAAGGACGTGCCGCGGATGCGGGTGGCCAAGCTCAAACGGTTCATGGCTCGACCGACATTTGATGAAGAGCTAGAGCTGCATCGCGTCGACTGCGAAAGCAGCCACCGGATGCTGGACAATTACGATTTTCTGCTGCGCAAACGCGAAGAGTTCGCCAACGAGCCGATCATTCCGCCACCGCTCGTGCGCGGGAACGACTTAATCGCACTCGGTTTAAAACCCGGCCCGCAGTTTAGCGAAATCCTTGAAGCTGTGGAAACGCGGCAACTGGAGGGCAAATTCAAAACGCGCGAAGAAGCACTCGAGTGGGTAAAGCAGGAGTATGTCGCAGCCGGCCGTTCCTAGCAGTGCGATCGCGACACTGGTGTTGATTTAGGGCGACAGCGCAATGGTCGCTCCGGTAGAGTTAGCCGACAACACCGAAGTGTCGATCGAGCACCGCGCCTGAGCTTTGACGGTGTAGGTGCCGGAATTACCCCAGTTATGGCTCGCGCTCTTTGTGCCGACCGCCAGCCATGCCGATTTGCTGCCGTCACCCCAATCGAATTGATACTGCACCGAATGACCGAGATTAGACACCGACCCACTTGTGGAAAAGGTGTAGGTCCCATTTGCTTTACCGGTAGTCGGGCCGCTTGGTTTACTAGGCGTGGAGATAGTTTCGGGCGGGTTAATGGTGACGCTAAGTCCGGTCGAGTAGGCTGAAACAACGGAAGTATGCGTCGAGCATCGGGCCTGAGCTTTGACGGTTTTCGTCCCGGTGGTAGTCCACTTGTGACTTGCGCTTTTGGTCCCCACTGCGAGCCAACCCGAGGTCGAGCCATCGGCCCAGTCGAAGAGGTATTGGACTGAATCGCCCGCGTTGTCGACGGAACCACTGGTGCTATAGGTGTAGGAGGTGTTTGTCGTACCACTGGTAGGACCGCTCGGTTTCGTCGGTGCCGTGACGCTCTCCGCCGTAACGGTAACCGTAAGGACCGTAGAATATGCCGAAACGATCGAGGTATGAACGGAGGATCGTGCTTGAGCCTTAACCGAGCGGCTGGCCGCGGCCGTCCACGTTTTGGTTGCACTAACCGTTCCGACAGGCAGCCAGCCGGAGCTTGTGCCATCACCCCAGTCGAAATAGTATTGAACTGAATAGCCGTAGTTATCGACTGCTCCACCTGTAGTGTAAGTGTAGCTGTGGTTCGTGTAGGTACTGGTTGTCCCCGTAGGTTTAGTCGGGGTGGAGACAGTTTCGGGTGTGGGACTCGGAGTAGGACTCGGAGTAGGTGTCGGGATCGGAGTCGCCGAAGGCGTTGGCGTAGGCGGTGGCGACGGTCGAGCATCGACTTCGAAGTTATCGAAGCTCGCCGTGCCAGCTCCGGTTACACTCTGGTTAGTGCCCGCGCCGATCTCCATTTTCATGGCGTTAACCGCCAGGTCGCGAGGGAGCGAGTTCCGCAACGTCCAGGTAACTGCGTCACGGCTGGTTTCAAACACGACTGAATCGGTCGCTTGAATATGTCGGATCCGCCAGAACTGGTGCGCGATTGGATCGTACGGAATGGAGACTTGATTGACGACTCCGGCGCTGACCTCGGCGAAGTAGAGGAGGCCGCCCTCCTGTTGTATCTTGTAGTTGTTTTGGCTGTCGATATCGACGGCCAGGTAAGTGTCGGCGTTACCGTTGGCAACATCGACAACTTGCACAGCGGCGCTTGCATTTGTCAGATCGATCGATGGGACTGAGACGTAGCCATTGTAGTGGCTGCCGGTGCGCGTAACTGGCGACACCTGCATCTGTTGATTCTGCTCCGCAACCGTCACCTTCGTGTCCCATGCGTTCGGGCCGCCGATGAGCGTCGGTGCGATTGCACCGAGTTGCCACTTGTTTGGATCCATCACGTTGTCGTCAAAGTTGTCGCTAAATGTGACGGTGGCCGTCGGTGGGCTTACGGTTGGGCGAGCGCCTACGAAACTGGCGAGCACGTTGCGAGTAATCTGCTGCGCGGCCGGGTTGACGAACGAGGGTCGCAAATTCGGGTAGTTATAGTCGTCCAACCCAAAGTTCCACTGCATCGAACCGGTGGCAAAAACCGTCGCACCACTGTCGGCCGTATAAACAGTCATGTCCGAGTAGAGTGTGTTGCTGGCGGTGCCCGGCAACCCACCCATCGGGCCTTCAATTGGGCGCCGCGTCGGCATTGGAATGGAGGTGTAAGAAGAATGGCCGACACGCGCCGTGCCTTCGGGTGCATCGAAGAACATGCAGTCCATCTCGTAACCGAGCAGGCCTGAGAGCGAAACTCCGTCGGTTAGCCCAGTGTTGGCACACACCCAATTCGAAGAGTCTTCGATCGTTAGATTGCCGTTGACCGGATCAGTCACGTACATCACGCCGATGAACGCGTCCTCCGGTGGGTCGACGGAGTTCTCACGCCATAATCCGGTGATCAGGTAGTCGTTGGTCGGATCGTGATCGAGAGCATAAGGGTCCTGCGTATCGGCGTTCTCTTTGTAAGAGACCTCCGTGCGGCTAGGTGTGCCGCTGGAATCGGCCTCGAAACGGATCTGCCAGTAGCACGGGTCTGCGCCAAAAAACCCAAGGCTGACCCCGGCGTCGCGTGCCGCTTCCACGTTGGTGCGCTGGTTCCAGGACCAGTACTCGTCGTGACCGACGGAGAGGAATCCGTCGTGCTTTGGTAACAATGTCGCGCCGTTAAGATCGACATCGATGCTGGTGCAATAACTAACATCGTAACCTTCCCGCTCCAGGAAGCGCATCATATTGATCTCCCAGCCGGCGGGATACGTTTCATATGAAGGTGCGAAATTGGCGATGAAGTCACCGGCGCCAACTCCGGGCGCGGCACCGCTTTGGCCCCCCATCGCGTAGGGGCGATCAAACGACACTTTTACCGCGGGAATGCTATTTGTACTGTTGAAACTATAGAGGGACTTTCCACCCCAGTTGTTGTAAGCCTGATAGGTAGTCACCGACGACTGCATCAGGTAGGCAGACGTACTTGAATCGTTGCGAAGGACAAAGATGATGTAGCTCTGCTTGCCGCTACTGGTGGCCGTAAGCTTGGCCAGGTAGTAGCCGGTCGTCCAGGTGCTGCTCGTAGTCAGGGTGTAGGATTTCGTCCAGTTGCATTCCACACGACCGGTCGTTGGATCAGGGGTTGGTGTGGGTTGAGCAGCGCCGGCAACAGTAAATGGCCCGGCAAGTTCACGCGCACCCAGGCCGGCGTACCACCCGATGCGGTAGACATCGATGGTGAAGAATGATGAGGTGGTGCTGACGTAGAAGTTAATTTGGTCGCCGGCATTGACGCTCGTGGCTGAGGCATAGCCTTCGATCTCGTGATTGGTGGCGGGGTTAGTTAGTTGCCATGAGGACGAGCCGGCCTTTGCGTTCTCGACCTGAATCGGATTGGGAGTCGGGACGGGTGTCGGACTGGGTGTGGGGGTCGGACTCGGCGTCGGGCTGGGCTTCGGCGTTGGAGAAGGAGTTGGGGTTGGACTGGGAGTCGGAGTGGGCGATGGGCTAGGCGTCGGGCTCGGTGTAGCGGTCGGTCTGGGTGTCGGTGACGGTGTAGGTGAGGGAGTCGGAGTCGGCGAAGGGCTTGGTGAAGGGGTCGGGGTTGGACTAGGCGTCGGTGAGGGCGTCGGTGTCGCAGTGGGCCGCGGAGTGGGGCTCGGCGTCGGAGAAGGAGTCGGACTTGGAGAAGGCGAGGGGGACGGAGTGGGGGCCGGCGTCGGAGAAGGCGTCGGCGAAGGGCTGGGGGTTGGTGTTGGAGATGGGCTAGGTGTCGGAGTCGGAGTTGGCGTAGGTGTAGGTGTCGGCGATGGGGTAGGTGTAGGTGTGGGGCTTACGTCGGCAACAACAGTCACGTCGCCGCTGGCCGAACCGGCGCCACCGACCAAGATGCGGTAGGTTGTGCCTGCGGCACCGTCGAAGCTCACGCTCGCCTGCAACCCCGGGCAGCCAGGCCCGTCGTTATCATTACACGCGTCCGTGACGGACGCACGTGCACCGCACGAGCCTGTGTAAACCTGAACCACTGTGTCGAAACTACTGCCGCACGTGCTGACTTTTACCGTGCCGTCAATTGCAGGCGTAAAAGCATACCATACTCCTTTGCCAAAACTTGGCTGGCATGCCGGCACGGGATCGCCGGTGTTTGTTGCGTTAATCGTGCTGTCTGTCCTTGCTACTCCGGCGGAAAGCGCAATTGCGCCGATACATCGGTCGTTTACCGGCGCCGGGATTGGCGTCGGCGTCGGAGACGGACTGGGAGTTGGTGTTGGCGATGGCGTAGGAGAAGGAGTGGGAGTAGGTGTCGGACTCGGAGAAGGTGTAGGAGAAGGAGAGGGACTGGGGGTAGGAGACGGCGTAGGAGTGGGCGTTGGACTGGGCGACGGTGTGGGCGTGTCGGTGGGACCAGGGGTGGGAGTTTCGACCGGTGTAGGGGTGGGGCTCGGCGTTTCAGTGGGTGTAGGATCTTGCGCGTATGTGATCGTTGTCACGAACGCGGAGACGAGGCAGATTCGCATTAATCTGCATAGCGGTCTAAGCATACCCGTACCCATAGCCTGCCTGGCTCTGGGGGGCGTCCATTGTTACATCTTCGCCCTCGCTGTCAAATCCCAAATTGGCGGTGAATAATAGTCAGAGTTATCGTTACTGTCAGATAGGAATATGGATTATGCGATGTTTTACTAGATTTTAGAGTATTGTCGTGCGTCGCAGCCCAGTTCCGACTGACCGATCTGCTCGTTCTTACGATTAAGACACCTCAAACCTTCAGACGGGACCTCGTCATGGCGATGCGGTGAAAGCGATAATGTGCGGTGAGATTAAATGGACAGCCCGGTCGCGTGTGGAACACGGCATGATTGCGCGCCGTTGTATTGAATTGATGCAGAGCCGAGGCGCGCAATATTGCAAGTAAAGAGAATTCGTATGCCTGATCGGATGTCAGTCGATATGCAGATGAACGCGTCGAGAACCACATGGGGGGTGTCGCGTGCCGCGTGAGAGCGAGTTCACCCCGTCAAGCTCGTGGTGTCCTGAACCGGAGCTGTGGGAAGCATACGATTATGATTCGACCGAGCGCGAGGTGACCGAGCTGGTGGCGGCGCTCGTGCGTGCGACGAAGCCGCGGCTCGCGCTCGAGACAGGCACGAGTCATGGATACACGGCCGAGGCCATAGGCGGGGCATTACTCGCCAATGGTCGTGGCCGGCTCGTAACACTGGAGCGTGATCCCGCGCTCGCCGCGCTCGCGCGCACGCGCTGCCGCGATCTTCCAGTCGAAGTGCTCGCGTGCGACGCGAGTTCGTGGACACCAGTGCCCGGCGAATCGATCGATTTCGCCTGGCTCGATAGCCACATCATTCAGCGCGTCCACGAGCTGGTGCGGCTCCGGCCCCACTTCTCGCCCGGCGCGATCGTCGGCATTCACGACACCGGCCCCCAGCATCCGGTGCACGAACTTATCGGCAAATTTCAGTTGCCATTTCCCCGAATCCGTTTGCGCACGCCGCGAGGCGTGACATTTCTGGAGATGCCGTGAGCGACTGGGAAAGGCCCGTGGATCCTGCATTGCAGCCAACCATCGAATAGCGACAGCAATTTCTGCCATGAGAATCCTGATGATCAGCGGCGAAGGTCCGCCGCTCTTGCGGGCCGGCGCGCTTGTCGATGTAATGGATGCTCTGCCAGCGGCGTTGCGTGCGCGCGGGCACGATGTCGCTGTGACACTGCCATTTTATCGCGAGATTCGCGAGAAGGCGGCGTTTCGGGCAGAAGACACCGGAATCACTGTCAATATCCGGGTCGGCGAAAAGACCCATGCCGCCGAATATCTTGAGGCCCGCAGCGCGAGTGGTGTTCAGTTTTTCTTTGTCCGGTGTGACGAATTCTTCAATCGCGCAGGAATCTACGGCGAGCACGGCGGCCGCTACGAAGACAATGCCGCCCGCTTCGTTTTTTTCAGCAAAGCGGCGGTGGAATTGGCGCGCCGGTTAACACCGGCTCCCCAAGTCCTGCATGTTCACGATTGGGCGCCGGCGCTGGTGCCCGTTTACGTGCACGCCCATCATTTGCCCTTTCGTACCCTGCTCACGATTCATCACCTGGCCGAGCAAGGCAGCTTCTGGGGACTCGACTTTCGCCTGACCAATTTGCCGGAGCGTTTCTTCACGCTCCATGGCATCGAATTTTTCGGCAGGGTCAATTTCCTTAAGGGCGGAATTCTTTATGCCGACAAGATCACGACGGTGAGCGAGCATTACCGGCGCGAGATGCTCACGCCCCAATTCGGCTGCGGGTTCGACGCGGTGTTGCGCGAAAACGCGTACAAGCTCAGCGCCATCCTCCATGGTGCCAATTACGAACACTGGGATCCCGCAAACGACCCGCTGCTTCCGGCAAACTACCATTCGAATTCACTGCGCGGCAAAGAACTTTGTCGCGATGCGCTTCTCGCGCACTTCGAACTAGCGCCGGCTCCTGGCGGTCCGGTATTTGGAATGGTCACGCGCATTGTCGAAGAAAAAGGTTTCCAAATTCTCGTCCCGGCGCTGGACCGAATCCTCTCAGACGATGTACGGCTGATCATTCTCGGCGAAGGCGATCCCGGTTACGAGACAGCGCTTGCCGTCGCCGCCCGTAAGTTCCCGACAAAATTCGCTTACGAGCGCGCCTACGACCAAGTACTTGCCCATCCAATTGAAGGCGGAATGGACATCACGCTTATTCCGTCGCGGTTCGAGCCCGCGGGGCTGGCGGCGATGTACAGCTTGAAATATGGCGCGCTCCCGGTCGCGCGCGCGACCGGCGGCATTCAGGACATCATTGAGGATTACGATCCGACGAGTAACAGAGGTTATGGTTTTCTCTGCTACGACTATTCGACCGAAGCCTTTTGGGACGCAATCAAACGCGCGCGCGGAGTCTTTCGCGATCCGCCGCTGTGGATGGCACTGATGCGCCGCGCGATGGCGCGCGACTTCTCCTGGGAAACCGCAACTGATCGCTACGAAGAAATTTACCGGGAACTCGTCGCCGCGGAGGAAGAAGCAGCGGCGTAAGCGGAGCTGTTTTCTTCGGGCCGTCCCAGACGGCTACAAATTGTCGATCTTTGGCTCGCGCGCGGCTCGAGCGAATAAAGCCAACGAAGCGTCGTCAAACGTCTGCCATTTGGGACGCAACCGGAAATCCAACCATGCAGTTTGCCACCGCGCCAGCGGCGCATCTGACAAATTCTTGCAATCAGCAAAGGTTTTCTATTTCCTCGGCATCCGCGATGGCTGAGGTTCTT
>DATDFJ010000267.1:0-2068 GCA_036522675.1 Chthoniobacterales bacterium
TTAAACCGTTTCGCGATGACTTCTTCGGGACGAATCAACTTGCCGCGCCAGGTGAAACCGCGCCGGACGCGCATCACGATTTGGCCATCTTCCTCGGCGTAACTCGCGGGCTCGAAACTGACCACCCGGTGTATGGTGCGATCGACGCGGTCTTTCGGCTCGATTTCTTTGACCTCGAGGCGGTGGAGAATTTCCATTAACGCGTGAATGGCGTTTTCGAGGTTGTCGCGCCATTGCAGAAGGCGTCCTTGCCGATTCTTGTTTTGCGCGGCATTGCTCAATTGCTCGCACAAGCTGGTGAGATGATCGAACAACAGCACCAGGTCGTGGATGAAAGGTTTCTGGAGCGATTCGTGCAGGAAATTGTCGCGATACTTGAGCAGCTCGCCATGCAATGAATCGAACAGCTTCTGGTTGACGCTTTCGGTCTTGCGAATGGTCGTCAGCTGCTCGTCGATCTTTTCGAAGCGCTTCACCATGATGTCGACCTGCTTCTCGGGAGAAAGCGCCATCAACAGTTGTTCGGTGCGCTTGGCCAGCGCGCTCTCGACGCTCTGCACGCGACCGTTCAGAGCGGAAAGTTCCTGTAACGCCTGCTCGAGCTTCTCCTCGGGAAGCGAAAACTCCCGTGCCCCCGGCAGCTCGGCCGGGAGCGTTTTTTCTGCTTCGGCGCTCAGTTGCTGCATGGCCGTGGCGAATTCGTCCGGCGTGCTGACGGCATTACTCATTGGAATAAAAACGGCGGATCGCCTCGGTTAAACCTTCAATGTCGTGACGCTTGGCTTCGATCGACACTTTCAGTCCGTGTTCGCGCGCCGTTTTCGACGTGATCGGCCCAATGCTTGCCACCTGCATTTGCTTCGGCCACGGCAGACCGAGGGCGAGAAAATTTTCCACCGTGGAAGAGCTGGTGAAGGTGAGGAGGTCGGCCCCTTCCTGCAATAGCCGCTGGCGCGCGCCGTTGTCGTCGCGCGTCTCGGGCACAGTGCGGTAAGCGAACGCTTCGTCCACGATTGCTCCAAGCTTTGAAAGCTCCCTCGGAAGCACATCCCGCGCCTTTTCCGCCCGGGCCAGCAGGATTCGCAGGTTCTCGAGCGTGCCCAGCTTCTGAAATTCGCGCACCACCGCTTCGGCCACGAACTCTTCGGGTTGAAGATCGACATGAAGATGAAAATCCTTCACCCGCTGCGCCGTGGCCGGACCGATCGCCGCGATCTTCGCTCCGCCGATCTCGCGCGCGTCATCGTAAAGTTTGAAGAACAATTCGAAGAACGCGTCCACGCCGTTCGGACTCGTGAACACGATCCAGTCGTAAGAGTGCGCATCCTGCACCAGCTCCGCAAATTCGCGCAAATCGCTCGGCGGCTCGATTCGGATGGTGGGCAACTCGATCACGTCCGCGCCGAGGGCGCGCAGCCGCTCGCTCAAGGCGCTGGCCTGTTTACGTGTGCGGGTCACCACGATCCGCTTGCCCGAAAGCGGACGTTTCTCGAACCAATTGAGCTCCTTGCGCAACGCAACAACTTCGCCAAAAATCGCCACCGCCGGGGCTTCAAACCCGGCTTCCATAACGCGCCGGCCGATGTCTTTCAAAGTGCCGGTCAGTGTTTCCTGACGGTTGGTCGTGGCCCAGCGCACCAGCGCGACCGGCAAATCTTCGCGCACCCCGTGCTTCATCATTTCCCGCGCAACCGCTTCGATCCGCTCCACGCCCATGAGCATCACCTGCGTGCCACCGAGCTTGGTGAGCGCGGCGTAGTCGATCGCGCTCGCGGCCTTCGAGGGATCTTCGTGACCGGTAAAAAATGTGACGTGCGAATTTGCCGTGCGCGAGGTCACCGGGATTCCGGCGAACGCCGGCCCCGCGATGGCCGAAGTGATCCCGGGCACGATTTCGAAACGAACTCCGGCATCGACCAGCGCTTTTGCTTCTTCCGCGCCGCGGCCAAAAACAAACGGATCGCCGCCTTTTAATCGCACGACTTCTTTTCCTTCGCGTGCCTTTTCAATCAGCAGTGCGTTGATTTGGTCCTGACCAAGCGCGTGTTCGCCCGCGCGTTTGCCGGCG
>DATDFJ010000268.1:0-5226 GCA_036522675.1 Chthoniobacterales bacterium
CCTCGAGCGGCAAAGCGCCACTCGACGTCACGCTGACCTCGGATGAATCATACGATCCGGATGGCGCGATCGGAAATCGCCAGTGGACGTTCAGCGACGGCGGAGAGTACTGGGGCAGCACTGCCTACCACACGTTCTCCAGTCCAGGCACCTACACCGTCACGCTTACCTGCTACGATGACCGCGGTGGCACCGGCAGCGGTAGCCAGACCATTGTCGTGCAATAAAGAAAACACGAGTCTCCCTGAAAGTGTGCGCGGCCCAACCAACTTCGGTTGGGCCGCCTCACGTACGACTATCACGCTCTCGCCTTAGCGCTTGAGATCCGTTTTGTTATCGAGATACAGCACGACAAACGCAATGCCAAGGAGCGGCTGAAAAATGCGCTGCATCAAACTGAGGGCAAGCGCGGCTGGATCGATACCCTGCCTTTCCTGGGCGGCGGCCAATTTTTGCAAAATCGCCTGCGGATCCTGCGCCGTCATAAGATCGCTCGCGTAATTGCGCAGGTGCGGCCATTCCTGAGCGAGCGCGATCAGGAGGACAAAGGCGAACCAGATCGAGGCGATAAGCGCACCGCGACAGAGTGGACGTCGGAACCAGGGAAGCTCGGCGCCGCTGCGCGCGAGTGCTTTGCTCGAGCGCAACGAATCGACCACGCCGACATCTTCGAGAACGGCGAACTGTTGCCAGAAAAGCACGGTGATGAAAAAACGGCCGAACATCCAGATCTGCAAAACGAGCAAACCGAGCGCGAGCACGACCGAAAAGAGCGAAGCGCTGGCTGCCGGGATGGCGAGGATCAACAGGCCAAACAGCGTAATCAGAAGGAACACGCCGTAGACAAAGAGACAAAGCGCGCCCACCCGCGGCCAAAAGCGCACCGCCTGATTGAGCGCAGCGAAAAACCCGAGCCGGCGTCCGGCGGCGAATTCCGCGGTCAGAATTTGAATCGCGGCGATATAAATCGGCCAGAGGACGAGCATGAGCGCGAACATCGACAATGAGAAAAGGCCGGCGACGACGGTGCGAAGATCGATATCCACTTTCGGGCTTGTTTTCACGAACGCGGCCGTCAGTTGCCCGCAGATCGACGGCAAGATCGTGAGCAGCGCCAAAGCGAGGAATTGAAAGAACCCGGCCCGATAAATTGCCAGGGTTTGCGAAAGAATCGCGCCGAGCGAGCGATGCGGGATCGGCGCGGCGGCTTGCTCGGCGTGCGTCGTCGTTTCGCGGCCGGATGGTGCCGCGTGCGTCCGCACGGGCGGATGCGTCGCTTCGAACAAACCGGGAATTTCCGCGGCGGTTATCCAAACAGCGCCCTCGCTTTGCCGAACCGGATTAGCCGGAAGCACGCGCCCCTCACGCCTCCAGTCGCGCAACATTTCCAGATCGGCCGGGCCGTAATCTTTTCCTTCGACACGAACAAACCATTCCTCGGCCATGGCCTTGATCATCCAGCATCACGCATCCAGAATCCAGTGGCGCATAGCACAATGAAACTATTGCTGGTCGACGGACATTACTACGTTTATCGCTCGTTCTTCGCGATCCCGAACCTGTCCAATTCGAAAGGCGAACCGACGAACGCGATTTTCGGGTTCACCAAAACGCTGCGCCTGATGCTGAAACATCTGAACCCGCAGCTGGGTGCCGTATTCTGGGACGAAGGTATGCCGGAGCGGCGGGTGAAATTGCAGCCGGCTTACAAGGAAACGCGCAAAGAAATGCCGCTGCCGATGGTGCCGCAGCTCGATTACATTCGAAAACTGACGCCGCTGCTTGGATTCAAAAATGTGTCGCTGCCCGACACCGAAGCCGACGACCTGATGGGCTGTTACGCGCTCGCGGCATGTAAAAGCAACATCGACGTGGTCCTCGCGACCAACGACAAGGACCTTTACCAACTGGTCGGCCCGTGCGTGAAAGTTTACACCACGGCCAAAGCCGATCTCGCCGCGCCCAAGGACGCCTTCGCGCTCCTCGGCGAAGCTGACGTTACGAAAAAATGGGACGTGCCGCCGAAACTCATCGGTGACGTGCTCGCTCTCACTGGCGATTCGGTCGATAACATTCCGGGTGTTGGATTGGGTCGTAAAACGGCCGCCGCGCTCATCCGCGAATTCGGCGGGTTAGAGTCATTGCTAGCGAAGATCGACAATGTGAAAAACCTCCGCACCCGGGAAAAACTGCTCAACGCGCGCGAGCAGATCGCACAAAATCGCAAAATGGTGGAGCTGGATTGCGACATGAAGTTGCCAGTGCCGATTGATCATCTGCGGGTCACGCCCGATTATCCTGCGCTCATTGCCGCGATGGAGAAATGCGAGTTCAAGTCACTCCTGCAAGAGGTGCGCGAGGAAGCCGCCCGCGCCGGCGCGGTCGCACAGGGGCAGCTTCTGTAGCGAGGCGGCGACAGAAATTTTTCCGCCCGGCCTCCCGGCCTCGAGCACCCGCGAGCACGGAGTAAAACGTGATTCGGAAGCCAGAAGCTAGACATTTTCTTTTTCGTTCTCTGTGTTCTCGGGTTCTCTGGCGCGGGAGCGCGGGTAGTGAATGAGCGCCCCCTATGCGTCCACGAATTTGTCGTAAAAAATTCGAACGGCGATCCCTTCCCGCTGTCCAAATTCATAGGTTAAGGCGATTCGGGTGGCTGCACGTTCTCGTATTTGCTGTTTCTCCTTGGCGTGCAGCGCCCGAATCTTTTTGTACTCCGACGTCAGGCGGCCAGCCTGACTCGGCGCGTCGGCGGTGCAACGAAATGCTACTCTTCCGGTCTGCAATGTTTTGGTAGGCTTCCGCCATGGAGGGCGAGCTGCTCGGCATCCGAGGTTTTCTCATTGACGCGCCGGAATTTGGAACGCTGCGCGGCCGACCCGGCGGCGCCCTCATAATAGAGAATGGGCGAATCAGCGAGGTTGGCGATTACGACGATCTGCGGCGAACCCAGCGGCGGCAACCAGTCCGGTGGATCGACCACACGGCGGCGGCGATTTTCCCGGGTCTAATCGATTGCCACACGCATTTGCCGCAGTACTCAGCCGTCGGCCGCGGCGAAAGCGATCTGCTCCCGTGGCTGCGTCAGCACATTTTTCCGCTCGAACGCGAGTTCACCGGGCCGAAAGCGCGCGCTGAAGCTCCGCAGTTTTTTCATGAACTCGCCCGCAACGGCACGACCACGGTGATGGCGTACGCGGCCATTTACGAGGACAGCTGCGATGTCGGATTCGAAGCGGCAAAGGAAAGCGGGCTGCGAGTTATCCTCGGCAAGATGATGATGGATCTCGGGTCCTACGGCCAACTGCAACCGAAGAAGGTCGTGTCGGTTTCACTGCTGGAGAGCGAACGGCTCTGCCGGAAATGGCACCGCGCCGAGAACGGACGGCTCGAATACGCGTTCAGCCCGCGTTTTGCCGTCGCCTGTTCGGAAAAACTGATGCGCGGCGCCGCGGAAATGGCGGCCCGGTTCGACGCTTACCTGCAAACTCATCTCGCCGAGAACCGCGAAGAACTCGAGAAGGTTCACCATCTTTACATGTCGGCGCGCGACTACACGCACGTCTACGAAAAGTGCGGACTGCTCACCGCGCACACCGTGCTCGGTCATTGCATTCATCTCAATCCGCGCGAAATCGCGGCCATCGCCGGCGCGCAATCGAGCGTCGCTCATTGTCCGAGCTCGAATCTTTTTCTTGGCAGCGGTTTGATCAAACTCGATCAACTCCTTAAGGCCGGCATTCCCGTCGGGCTCGGCTCGGATGTGGCCGGCGGGCCGGAATTGAATATGTGGCAGGTGATGCGCGCCGCAATCGACGTGCAAAAAGCGCGCACGGCATACGAGCCGAACCTGCGGCCGCTCCGCGCGAGCGAAGCGTTTTATCTTGCTACCACCGGCGGCGCGCGCGCGCTCGGCAAAGCCAATTTCATCGGCACGCTCGATCCGGGAAAGGAAGCCGATCTGACGATTGTCGATCTTGCCGCGGTCGCTCCCTATTCCCGCGAACGCGATTTGCTGCGTGAATTATCCGTGCAGGATGTTGTCTCGCTGTGCATTTATCGCGGCGGGCCGCACGCGAATCTCGAAACCTATGTGCGCGGTCAATCCGTCTATCGCGCGCCGCGAATAACCGTCCCGACATGAAAACTCGGCTCGACCCAATCGATATCGCTCTTCGCGAGGACATCGGCGCGGGCGATCTCACCACCGAGTTCTTCGTCGCGCCGAATTTGCGCGCCCACGCGCGCATCATCGCCAATGAAGCCGCCATTATTGCCGGTACGGAAACGGCCGCGGAAGTTTTTCGCCGCGTCGATCCGGCGACACAGGTTCGGATCGCGGCGGGCGACGGCACGCCCGTTAATCCGAGCGACACGGTGATGGAAATCCACGGATTGGCGCGCACGCTTGTCACAGCCGAACGCGTGGCGCTGAATTTTTTGCAGCGACTCTCCGGGATCGCAACGCTGACCCGCAAGTTCGTCGATGCCGCGGCAAGCGATCACGTCAAAATCATCGATACCCGCAAAACGACGCCGGGTCTGCGCGCGCTGGAGAAAGCGGCGGTCGTCGCCGGCGGTGGCAAAAACCATCGCTTCGGTTTGTTCGACATGGTCCTGGTGAAAGACAATCATCGCGCCGCCTGCGCGAGCTGGCGCGATTTTGCCAATGCGATCCGCCGCGTGCATGAAGAGCGCCCGGGCGTGCAGGTCGAAGCCGAAGCCGACAACCTCGAACAGGTGCGCGAACTTCTGCAGATCGACGGGATCGACCTCATCCTGCTCGACAACATGAAGCCGGCGCAAATCCGGGAGGCAATAGCGCTCGGGAAAGGGAAAATGAAATTCGAAGCGAGCGGCGGCGTTACGTTGAAGAACGTCCGGCAAATCGCCGGCACCGGAGTCGATTTCATTTCCATCGGGGCGCTCACTCACTCGGCGCGCGCGATCGATCTCGCGCTTGAGTTCGCACATGTCGGCACTTGAGCCGCGCCTCCTGCGCGACGCGTTGGGCGATTGCTTTATTGGGCGCGAGATCACGGTGTTGGAGGAAGCGACTTCGACAAATGACTCAGTTCTCGAACGCGCCCAGTGCGGCGGGCCCGAAGGTCTGGTCGTTTTCGCCGAACATCAGACCGCCGGACGCGGGCAACGCGCGAATCGATGGGAATCCGCCGCGCACAAGGGACTTTGGTTTTCCATTCTGCTCCGGCCGAAGATCGACATCAG
>DATDFJ010000269.1:0-13790 GCA_036522675.1 Chthoniobacterales bacterium
GATGACGGAAACGATGAGCACTGAAACTACACCTGCATACAGCCCCGGGTTGGCCGGCGTAATTGCGGGCGAAACGGCGATTTGCTGGGTCGATCCCAACGCCGGCCTGATGTATCGCGGCTACGACATCCACGACATGGGCGACAAGGCGACTTTCGAGGAAGTCGCGTTTCTTCTGCTCAATGGCGAGCTACCGAATGCGAAGCAACTGCGGGAGTTCAGAGAGCAGATCGCCGGCCAGCGCGAGCTCCCCGATCCGGTGGTGAAAATGCTGCGGTTATTGCCGCGCGGGACGCATCCGATGGACATGCTGCGCACCGGCGTCTCGATGCTGAGCGCGTATGACAAGGACCTGAGCGATAACTCGCATGACGCCAATATACGCAAATCGATCAAGCTGATCGCGCGCGTTTCGACCCTGATCATCGACGGTTGGCGGATCGGGCGCGGCGAAGAGCCGTTACCGGAAAAACCGGAGCTGAGCCAGGCTGCCAATTTCTTCTACAAGCTGAATGGCAAAACGCCGGAGCCCTGGCAAACGCGGATGATGGACACGATTTTCAACCTTTATGCCGACCACGAATTCAATGCTTCGACGTTCGCCGCACGCGTGACCGCTTCGACGCTGGCCGGCATTTACGCTGCGGTCACCTCAGCGGTCGGCACCTTGAAAGGACCCTTGCACGGCGGCGCAAACGAAGAGTCGATGCGCATGCTCGAGGAAATCAAAACACCGGATCGCGCTGAAGCTTGGTTGAAGAAAAAATTCGAGACCAAGGCGAAAATCATGGGGTTCGGACATCGCGTTTACAAAAAGGGCGATTCGCGCGTGCCGGTGATGCGGGAGATCGCGCGCGACCTCGGCAAGCGTACGGGAAAGGAAAATTGGGTGCCGATTTGCGAAAAGCTCGAGGAAGTGATGGACCGGGAGAAACATCTCTGCGCGAACGTCGACCTTTACGCCGCGCCGGTGTTTTGGATGCTCGGGTTCGCTCCGGAACTGAACACGCCTCTCTTCGCGGCGTCGCGCGTGGCCGGTTGGTGCGCGCACGTGACCGAGCAGCATGACAACAATCGCTTGATTCGCCCACGCTCGCACTACATCGGGCCGCAATTGCGCAAATACCCAGGGCCGCCCAGCGGGGCGTGATCGATAGCAATATTTCCACCTGCTGTCATCCTGAGCGAAGCGAAGGACCTCGCCTACGAAGTTTGTGGCACGCAGAGTACCAAGTGTGATCAATCGGTCTGTGCGAGGTCCCTCACTTGCGCTCGGGATGACAGGCTTGTTCAATTGGCGACACAGTGAAACAACTCCAATCGCTCCAGGAAAAATACGCGCCAGCCAACGCGTGCTTTGGTTGTGGCCCGGCGAATCCTGATGGCCTGCACATTCGTAGTTTTCTCAACGGGGATGAAGTCGTCGCGGAATGGAAACCTGAACTGAAATATGAAGCGTTCCCCGGCGTTTTGAACGGCGGGATCATCGGAACGTTGCTCGATTGCCATTGCAATTGGACGGCCGCCTATTACCTGATGAAACGTGCGGGCGCCGATCATCCCCCGTGCACCGTGACGGCGGAATATTCTATCAAACTTCTACGGCCCACACCCACCAACGCTCCAGTCTCGCTCTCCGCAAAGATTGTCGATCTAACGAATGATCGCGCGACGGTGGAAGGAACATTGAGCGCAGCGGGAAAAGTTTGCGCGACCTGTCGGGGGATTTTTATCGCCGTCAAGGAAGGTCATCCGGCATATCACCGGTGGTGAAGCTGTAGCCGTCTGCGAGCGCCGACATTTGCGACGGTCACAGACCGCCGCTACAAGTTCACAGCCGATTAAACAATGTAACGGGGATGGACTTTGCCTGGTCAGATCAACAACGCGAGCTGCTGGACGCGGTCGGCCGTTTTGCCAGCCAGCAACTCAACTACAACGTGATCGAGAACGACCGCGCCGGTGTTTTCAATCACGACGCCTGGAAAAAGTGCGGCAGTTTCGGCATCCAGGGCTTGCTCGTTCATGCTGATTACGGTGGCTTGGGCATGGATCCACTCACCACCGTGGCCGCGCTTGAGCGGCTCGGCTACGGCTGCAAGGACAACGGCCTGCTCTTCTCCATCAACGCGCACATGTGGACGGCCGTCACTCCGCTCGTCTCCTACGGTTCCGAGGAGCAAAAGAAAAAATATTTGCCCGGCCTTTGTAACGGCACACTCATCGGCGGCAACGCGATGAGCGAACCGAATAGCGGCTCGGATGCATTTAGCCTGGCCACCACGGCAGTAAAAAAAGGCTCCAAGTACTTTCTCAACGGCAGCAAAATTTTCGTTACCAACGGGCCCGTCGCCGACCTGATCGTGGTGTTCGCCACGGTCGACCGATCGCGCGGCGCGAACGGAATCAGCGCTTTTGTTGTGGAGAAAGATTCACCCGGGATGAGCGTCGCGCGCAAGCTCGAGAAGATGGGCCTGCGCACATCCCCGATGGCGGAAGTGTTTTTCGAAAATTGCGAGGTGCCGGAAGAAAATCTTATCGGTAAAGAAGGCCAGGGCAGCTCCCAGTTCACCTGGGCGATGACTTGGGAGCGGGGCTGCATTCTGGCCAGCGCAGTCGGCTCGATGCAACGCTTGTTGGAGACGTGTATCCGTTACGCGAAGGAGCGCAAACAATTCGGCCAACCGATTGGCAAGTTCCAGCTCGTGGCCACTAAAATCGTGGACATGAAAATGCGCGTTGAGAGCGCGCGACACATGCTTTACCGCTGCGCGTGGTTGCGCCACGAGGGCAAGAGCGCGTATCTCGAGGCCGCGATGACGAAGCTGCACATCAGCGATTCCTGGGTGAAATGCTGTGAGGACGCGATCCAGATCCACGGCGGCTACGGTTACATGACGGAGTACGAGGTGGAACGCGAATTGCGCGATGCGATTGGCAGCAAGCTCTATTCGGGGACGAGCGAAATTCAGCGCAACATCGTCGCTTCGCTGCTCCTGTGACGCAGCGCCAGTCGGTCGATGAAGATCCTCGTTCCGTTCAAGAGCGTCCCCGACCCGAACGACGCGAGCGTCACGGGCGCTGCGGGTTCGACACCGAAGTTCGTCATCAATCCCTTCGACGAAATCGCCATCGAGGAAGCGTTGCGGATTCGCGAACGCGGCGACGCGACAGAGATTGTGGGCGCCACAATCGGAACGCCGGCGGTCGAGGAACAAATCCGTGCCGCACTGGCTATGGGGATCGATCGCGCGATTCGGGTCGATGATTCCCGAGAACTCGATCCGTACGCCGTAGCGCGCATTCTCCGTGCGCTGGTTGACAGGGAAACGCCGCACGTGGTGATCATGGGCAAACAAGCCGTGGACGACGACTCGAACCAAGTCGGACAGATGCTGGCCGGCTTGTTGGGTTGGCCGCAGGCGACGTTTGTTTCGAAGATCGAGTTCGTGGACGACAAAAAAGCTGCCCGGTGTACGCGTGAGACCGACGCCGGACTCGAAGTCATCGAGATCAACCTGCCGGCGATTGTTACTACCGACCTTCGCCTGAATGAGCCGCGCTACGTCTCGCTGCCGGGTTTGATGAAGGCGCGCCGCAAACCAATCGAGCTCCTAAGCTGTGATCAGCTGGGAGTCACTGTCCAGCCTCTTACGACGGTGCTCGCGACAACCCGTCCGCCCAAACGTGCTGCTGGCGTACGTGTCGAATCGGTGGACGAACTAGTCGCGAAATTAAGGCAGGAAGCGAAGGTGCTTTAGCATGGGTGAGATCCTTGTCTTGATCGAACAGGATCATGGCGAGCTAAAGCAAACCTCGTTGCACGCGATCACGCTGGCGGGACAACTTGGTCGCGATTACGCATTGCTGGTACTCGGACACGGTGTGGACAAGATCGCCATGTCTCTCGTTTCATACGGGGCAAGCGCTGTCATCGTTGCGGATGACCCCGCGTTGGCGGAACCATTGGCCGATCGTTATGCAACAGTCATTGCCGAAGTTGCGCGAAAACGCGGTGCGATGACTCTCCTCGGTACTTCGTCCACACTGAGCAAAGACATTTTGCCGCGCGCCGCCGCGCTGTTGGATGCGCCGATGGTTACGGACGTGCTCGCGATTGAACAAAAGGATGGCGCGATTTCGTACCGGCGCCCAATCAATGCCGGTAGCGTGTTGGCTACAGTCAAGATCGACAGCGAGCGGCTCGTCCTCACGGCGCGCGCCACTGCGTTCGAAGCGCCGGCTCCTGCAAGCCGAATCTGCCCGGTCGAGCGGTTCCAGTTAGACACGTCATCGCTCCCGAACGCGATGAAATTTATTTCGCGCGAAGAGCGCAAATCGAGTCGGCCCGATCTCACGGAAGCTCGCGTCGTCGTATGTGGCGGCCGACCGCTGAAAGACACTCAAACATTTGAACGCCTGGCCGGCGGATTGGCCGACGCGCTCGGGGGCGCGGTCGGCGCGACGCGCGCCGCAGTCGATGCCGGAATGGTTTCGAATGATTATCAAGTGGGACAGACCGGCAAGGTGATCGCGCCTGAGTTATACATCGGGATTGGAATTTCGGGCGCGATTCAACATTTGGCAGGCATGCAGGATTCGCGGACCATCGTTGCAATCAACCGAGATCCGGACGCGCCTATTTTTAAGATAGCCACTTACGGGTTGGTGGGCGATCTCTATGAGCTTGTCCCGCAACTCATCGATTCGATTCGCCGAGGTTGAGCAATAGGCTGTGCTCGCACCTGCCATGACGGACGTAGATAACGCAACACGGGAAGTCTTCGGCAACATCGCGCCGTGGATGCAGATCTTGTTCTTTGTCATGATCGCAGCGAGTCTCGGCGTGCTCCTGTGGCAAGCCGCGGCGCGCGTTTGGCTGTGGCGTAAAGGTCAGCCGGGCGGCTTCGAGCGTGACTGGCGTGTGTGGATGCAGCGGCTTGCCGTTTACGCGGCGGCGCAGAAACGTGTTCATCGCAAGTCGTTAGGCGCGTTGCTCCACTGGCTGCTCTTCAGCGGCTTCGTCGTGCTGACCATCGGCACCATCTTGCTCGGGATCGCCTACGACGGGCCCTATCACTTTCACCACGGCTGGTATTATCTCTTTTACGAGCTGACGATGGATGTCTTCGGTGTGGCATTCATTCTCGGTTGCCTCCTGGCAATGTATCGGCGCGCGTTTCGGCGAAAACCGAGCCTCGGTCATAACCGAAGTGACTGGTGGCTCTTGGGATTACTTCTTTCGTTAGGCGTCACCGGCTTTGTCCTGGAAGCGCTGCGCATGCATTACACGCAGGTGCACCCGCCAGTGGCGTATTGGTCGACTGTCGGCTGGTTAATCGACACCACGGTGCTGCGTGGAGTCGACGTGGGCAACGCTCGAACGATGCACCTGGCAGCTTGGTGGGTGCATGCGGTTTTGGTCGCGGTCTTCCTGGCCACGATCCCGCTGAACCGATTTCTCCACGTGCTCACCGGCCCGCTGAACATTGCGGCGCGTCCCGATCGGCCGATGGGCGCCCTCGTGCCGTTGAAAATGGAGGAGGTCGAGCAAACGGGTCGAACAGGAGTGCGGGAGCTTGCGAATTTCAATCGTCAACAATTGCTCAGCCTTGATTCCTGCATGGAGTGCGGTCGCTGCGAGGACGCGTGTCCAGCCACCGCTACTGGCAAACCGCTGTCGCCGAAGGCCGTCGTAGTCGATCTGCGAAATTTGATGTCGTTAGGCGGCGGCAACGTTCACGGCACGATCCGCGACGAAACACTCTGGGCCTGCACGATGTGCCAGGCGTGCGTTCAGGAATGCCCCGTACTGATCGGACATGTCGATCTAATCAGCGACATGCGTCGCGATTTGATCGGCGAAGGCAAACTCTCCGGGCCGCCTGCCAAAGCGCTGCAACAGATTGGCAACCAATCGAACCCCTACGGCCGGCCGAACTCCGAGCGTTTCGGCTGGGCGGAAGGACTCGGCGTGCCGACGGTCGAATCGAATCCGGCCTTCGAATATTTGCTCTGGGTCGGCTGCGCGGCATCGTTCGACCCGCGCGCGCAGAAAGTCGCGCGCGCGACGGCGTTGTTGCTCAAGCAGGCGGGAGTGAACTTCGCGGTGCTCGGCAAAGAGGAGAGATGCACAGGCGATCCGGCGCGTCGCATCGGCGACGAGTTCCTTTTTCAACAACTGGCGCAGACCAATATCGAGACGCTCGCCCGGCACAAGGCGAAGAACATCGTGACCCCGTGCCCACATTGTTACAACACGCTCAAGAATGAATACTCGCAGTTCGGCGGGCAGTACCAAGTGGCGCATCATTCGACGCTACTCGCGGAGCTGATCGGGGCGGGGCGATTGAGCAACGAAACCAGTAACGGGGAGCCGATCACCCTGCATGACCCGTGTTACCTTGCTCGCGTGAACGGCGAAGTCGACGCGAGCCGTACCGTTGTGGGCGCTGCTCAGAATCGGCAGTATCGGGAAATGCCTCGCTGCGGAAAGAAGACCTTTTGCTGCGGTGCGGGCGGAGGTCGGATGTGGTTCGAGGAGGCGCCGTCGCAACGCGTTTCCGTCTTGCGTTCGCAGGAGGCGATCGCTACCGGCGCACGCACACTGGCGACGGCTTGCCCGTTTTGTGTGAACATGATGACGGACGGCATGGCGGGCACACCGGGAGGCGAAAACGTCAGGGTGCTCGATATTGCGGAGGTGCTGCTCAGCCGCCAAACCTCGACCAGTCCGGCAGCATGAGAGCCGCGTTATAACTGCGGCGCGAGCAGGCCGGCCGCTTGATCGAGCGGGTTGGCAAAGTGGAAGCCGCGCACTTCCTCGACAGTTACTTCGTGTGACCGGTTTTTGTCCATTTCAAAGAGGCGCAATTGCTCCGCGGCAAATTGTCGATCTAACACGTCGAGATTGGCTTCATCGTTGAGGCGAATGGATCGATTATCGAGATTACCCGAGCCGACGGAGACAAATGTGTCGTCGACGATCATGAGTTTCACGTGGATCATGGTCGGCTCGTATTCATAAATCTTGATCCCGGCCTCAATGAGCTCCGGCCAGTGACGCTTCGACGCCGCTCGGACAAGTTTCTGGTCGATTTTTTTCCCGGGAACGATGATCTCGACCTTGACTCCGCGCTTCGCCGCGTTGGTCAGTTCTTTCCGCACCAAATCATCCGGCAAGAAATACGCATTCTCGATGCGCAAAGTTTTTTGCGCCGAAGCGATGGCGAGCAGATACATCAGATCGAGGTTCTCATAACGCGCGCCACTGCGGATTGCCTGCGCCAGAGTCGAACCGGCCGCTTGCAAAGGGGGAAAATAATCGTCGCCGTGCAATACGTAGCCGCGCGTCTTTAACCAGCTCGTTACGAAACTGGCCTGAAGCTGGGCGACGACAGGGCCGGTTACTTTGTAATGATTGTCGCGCCAATGTTTTGGCGAATCGGCATTGCCGGCCCAGAGCTCGGCGATGCCGGCACCGCCAATAAATGCGGTCTTACCATCGACAATCAACAACTTGCGATGGGTGCGATTGTTGTAACGCCGCGGGTCTGGAAAAAACGAGCGGTGGTATTTGACGATGTTTACTCCGGCGCTGTGCAGGCGTTCCAGATTTGCGCGGCCCATTCGCTTTGTTCCCTGTGCGTCCAAAACTGCGTTGACCTTCACGCCTCGGTTGGCCGCGTCGACAAACGCATTAGTGAATTGTCGGCCGATTTCGTCATCCCAAAACGTGTAGGTTTCGAAATTAATCGAGCGTTTGGCTGAACGGATCGCGCCCAGCATTGCTGGGAAGATCTCGTCGCCATTCACAAGGGTGATGATTTTGTTTCCGTCGACAAAATTCGGTCCGAGCAACGAACCAGCGGATTGCCGAAACTCGGGTGAGGCGGCCGAATACAGCGGGGCAACTTCCTGCCGTGGTTGCTTGCCAAGCTTCAGAGCGCAGGCGGTCAATGACACGCAGGCGGCGACGAAAATGAAACGGCAAAGTAAAGCCATGCGCTCGCGGATCGTAAGCCGACCCATTGAGAGCCGCCACCATTACGTGAGAGCGCGCCCGGGGTGACTCGAACACCCGACCCTCGGATTAGAAATCCGATGCTCTATCCGGCTGAGCTACGGGCGCAATGGCGGTGCAATATGTCGCCGCGCGAGCGCGCGAAATCCAGCGGAAATACCGCGGCAAGCCGATCAGTCCTTGATGCGATGTTTGAGTTCCCACACGCGCAAAGCCGCAAGCAAAAGCGCTTTCGTCCGGGTGAGACTCCCGGCCGCGGCCATCGCACGCTCGGGTGGCGCGGCGGCAGCTTTAGCTTTCGCTTTGCTTTTGCGGCGCGTTTTGGAATCGCGAACCCGGCGCGCGGTCGATTCGCTGACCGGAAGGTGAGCACTGCTGTTCATCGTTGGTGCTGGATTTCAGCAGCTTCCGAGCCAGCGCGGCGGAGCCGGCGTGCCTCAGCGACAGCAGCGCGAAACGGGCCTAGCGGCGATCTGCGCTGGCTGAACGCAGAGGAAAACCGCTTGTCTGCGCGGTGGTTCTCCGCCAGTTTGCAGGCACCATGGCCGACCGCAAACCGGGGTGTCTGACGATTTTTCTCTTTGTCGCCCTTTGCGTGAGCGTTTTTGTGAACTTCGTGCTCGCGTTCGCGGCTTTGCAGCGGCTCGGAAGCGTCTTGCCGCAGGAAGAAGCGTTGCCGCGCTTCCGTGAGATCGTAGTGCAACGCGGGAGTGGCGGCAGTTTCGACAAAATCGCAGTGATCATGCTGCGCGGCCTGATCAGTTCATCGATTCCTGGAACCGTCGGCGATTCCATGGTGGAAGATATGCGCGCAGCATTGCAACAGGCGCGCGACGATTCCCGGGTGAAGGCCATCGTGCTCGAGATCGATTCGCCCGGCGGCGAAGTGACGGCCGCGGATGCGATCTACAATGCGGTCGCCAAAGCGCGCGCGCGCAAACCGGTCGTCGTCTACATGGATTCGCTCGCCGCTTCTGGTGGTTACTACATAGCTTGCGGCGGAAAATTTCTCATGGCCAATGAAACGACCATCACCGGCAGCATCGGCGTTATCATTCAGACGTTGAATTACGAGCAGCTGCTCAACAAAGTCGGGCTTGCCGCGGTCGTATTCAAAAGCGGCAAGTTCAAGGACATGCTCAATGGCGCGCGGCCGATCACGCCGGAGGAACGCGAGTTGGTGCAAAGTTTTGTCATGAAGACGTACGATAAGTTCCTCGGCATCGTCGCGACCGAGCGCAATCTTCCGGCCGACTTGCTCCGCAACACGATAGCCGATGGGCGCATTCTTTCCGGGCGCGACGCGCTCGACCACAAGCTGGTTGATGGGCTGGGCCAGATCGATGACGCATTCAGCAAAGCGAAACAACTTGGCAACGCCCCCGGGGCAAAAATCGTGCGCTACGGACCGCCCTTCAGTCTCAGCCGTTTCTTTCGCGCGTTCGGTCAGGCCGAGACCAAGCTCGAATTACAGCTGCCCAAGCAGTTCCTTCCGCAGTTGGAAAGCGGGCGCGCTTATTTCCTGCCGAGCTATTACGCTCCGTAGCGGCGGGCGGTCATGTTGCTCGACACGCTCCCGTTGGCGCTCCGCGTCAAGGAGGTTTTTCCGGCGTTGCTCCTGGCGTTCTGGTTCATCGGCGGCTTTGCCATTTACATCGCGCTCGTGCGGCAAACAAAAGCGCGCCCGCCGGTCGGCCCTGGCGAGGAGCCAAGCAGGTTTGGCCTGCCTGAGGCGGTGGTGGCGGCGATGCTGACCTTTTTGCTGTTGTACGGTCTGTTCATCACGATTCGGCGCCCTGCGGCTAAGTTGCACGACGATGCTCTCGTCCAGACTCTGTTCTTCGTTCTCGTCATCGTTTTGGTAATCGCCGCGTTTTTGCGGGTGCGCGGATTTAATTTGAGCGCGGCTGCTGGTTTTTCGAAGATTAGTTTTCTGCGCGCATTGAGTATTGGCATCGTCCTGTTGATCGCGGCATATCCACTGATTGCGATGGCCGATGCGATTACACAGCGGTTTCTCGGCGCGGGTTCGAGCCGCCAAAGCATTGTCGAGTTCTTCAGCGGTTCTTCGACGATCGGGCAGCGTGTCATGATAATTTTTTTCGCGGTCGCGGTTGCTCCGCCGGCCGAGGAATTTCTGTTTCGTTTTTTTCTCTACGGCGTGCTGCGCCGCTACGTCGGCCGGTTCATGGGTTTGGTGAGTAACGCGCTGCTTTTTGCCGCCGTGCACACGCATCTGCCCTCGTTCGCGCCGCTCTTTGTCCTCGGGAGCTGTTTCACTCTCGCCTACGAATGGAGCGGTTCGATTCTCGTCTCCATGACGATGCACGCGCTCTTCAACTCCGTGTCGCTCATCGCGCTGGCCTTTCCCGATTTGTTTTCGCAATGAAACTGAGACAGCTCGGTGAAGACCGGCTGCTCGCCCAACTCTTGCCCGACCTCCGGCGTGCGAAAGCGGTGCACACCGGCGCAGGCGACGACTGCGCTCTCGTGAAGTTTCGCGGCGCGCGTGACCTGCTCGTTCTGAAAACGGATTGTGTCGTGGAGCGCGTCCACTTTTCGTCGCAGGCAAGCGGCCTCGAGATCGGTTGGAAAGCGATGATGCGGCCACTCAGCGACTTTGCGGCGGTATCGGCCGTGCCAGGGTTTTCCTTGATCACATTGATTGTTCCCAGTGCAAGATCGACATCGTGGGTCCGGCAATTGTATCGCGGGCTTAAACGCGCCGCCGCGCAATTTGGAGTCAGTATTGTCGGAGGCGAAACGAGCGACACACCGGGGCCGGCTGCGCTCGCCGTCACTGTTGCCGGGTTCGTGGAGAAGAATCGTTGTGTTTTGCGTAGCGGTGGCAAACCCGGCGATGATGTTTTCGTCACCGGCCGACTCGGCGGCGCGCTGCGCGGAAAGCACCTGCGCTTTATCCCGCGCATTCGCGAATCGCGCTGGCTCACGGAAAATTTTCACATCCGCGCCATGATCGACTTGAGCGACGGCCTCGGCGCCGATCTGCCGAGACTCGCCCGCGCGAGTAAGCTCGGCTTCAACGTCGAGATGGAGCGGCTGCCGCTTAGTCGTGGTTGCAAGATCGACAACGCAATTTCCGACGGGGAAGACTACGAACTGCTCTTCGCTATCTCGCCGCGCGACCGAAATCGTTTGCAAACAAGCTGGCGCAACAAGTTCCCCAAGCTCCGATTAACCCGAATCGGTTCTCTCAATCAGCAGTCAGCAATCAGCAATCAGCAATTGCCCGGTGGCTACGTTCATTTCCAATAGCCCGGCGGAGACCGAAGCGATCGCCGGGGAAATTGCGCAACAGCTGCGGGCCGGCTCAGTCCTGGCATTGGCGGGCGAGCTCGGCAGCGGCAAAACACAATTCGTCAAAGGAGTCGTAGCCAGCCTTGGCAGCGCCGCCACCGTGACGAGCCCAACCTTTACGCTCATTCACGAGTATCCCGGCGGACGGGTCCCGGTGTATCATTTCGATTTCTTCCGGCTGAAAGATCGACAATCGGCCGACCGCCTCGGGTTGGAGGAGTATTTCTTCGGCAACGGCGTTTGTCTGGTCGAATGGGCCGATCGTTTTCCCGAATCGATCCCGCCGAGCGCGCGATGGATTTGGTTCGAAACCAAATCTGAAAATCAGCGCGCGATCACGCTGAAATGAAAATTTTCGCGCTTGAGCTTTCGTCCGCACGCGGTTCGCTTGCGTGGCGAGATGGAGATGTCGAGCTGGAACGCGAGTGGCCAAACGATCGCAAAAATTCCGGCGCCTTTTTCAAAAACCTGGCCGATGTGCAAAAACAGTTCGGCGCGCCTGACAGAATCGTCGTCGGACTCGGTCCCGGTTCGTACGCCGGAACGCGCATCGCAATCTCCGCCGCGATCGGTCTCGCTCTCGGAGGGACGACCTCTGTGTCGTCCCAAAATTTGGGGCGGGACAGAGCCTGTCCCGCCATCGAATTGGTCGGCTACCCATCGATCTGTGCGTTTGAAGATGCCGCCGACTACTGCGTGATCGGCGATGCGCGACGGCAATCGTTCTTCTTTGCACGGATTCGCGAGAACGATCTCGTCGAAGGTCCGGATTTGCTGAGCGAATCCGAACTGCGCGCCAGGATCGACAATGAGCAGCTCTTGATTTTCGCGACCGAAGAATTGCCGCAGTTCCAACACGTGCAGCTTCGTTATCCCTCGGCGCGCAGGTTGGCGCGGCTTGCCGCGGATGCGAATCGCGCGTTTGTTGTGCCGCCGCTCGAGCCGATGTATCTGCGCGAGCCGCACATTACCATGCCACGTTCGAAATGACGGAACAGTATCGCTGTTGGGTTGAGATCGATCGGGACGCCTTCCGTCACAATGCGCGCGTCGTGCGCGATCGAATTGGCAACGCCGAGATGCTCGCCGTCGTAAAAGCGAACGCATACGGCCACGGCGCGCTCGGCGTCGCGGAGGCGCTGGCGAAGGACGTGCAGCTCTTCGGCGTCGCGAATTTGGAGGAAGCGCTCTCGCTGCGGGAAAAAGTGCAGCATCCGATCATCACTCTCAGTCCCACGCTTCCCGACGAACGAGCAGCCGTTGTCGCGCGCGGAATTATTCCAACGATCTCCGGGTTCGAGGAAGCCGAGGCGTTCTCCAAGCACGGCCGTGTTTCAGTTAATTTCAAGATCGACACTGGCAACGGCCGCATGGGCGTCATTGAAAGTGAAGCGCTCGATGCGTTCAAGCGAGTCGCCGTGTTGCCCAAGATCGACATCCACAGCGTTTCAACGCATATGCCCGTTTCAAACGAGGATGAAGAATACACGCGCAATCAGCTCGTGCGGTTTGGAAAACTTGTCGATCAACTGCGGGCCGACGTTCCGGGCAAATACAAAGTCCACGTGCTCCAAAGCGCCGGTACACTCGCCTTCAACCAGCGTCCCTACGAGATCGTGCGCGCGGGAATCATTCTCTACGGAATTTCGCCGTTGCCCGAATTTCAAAACCTGCTCAAACCGGCAATGACCTGGAAGACACGGATCGGATTGATCCGCGATGTGCCCAAAGGCTGGTCCATCGCTTATGGCCGGACTTTCATCACGCCGAAACCGATGCGTGTGGCGACGCTCACCGCCGGTTATGCCGACGGTTATCCGCGACAAGTCTCCAATCGCGGGGCCGGAATGCTCGTCCGCGGCAAAAGATGCGATTTGTTAGGCCGGGTCACGATGGACTTGATGGTGATTGACGTTTCACAGGTTAGCGAGGTCGACGTCGGCGACGAAGTCGTTTTGATGGGCCGCCAGGGTGACGCGGAAATCCCATGCGCCGAGCTGGCGGACAAAGCCGACACGATTACGTGGGATATCACCACGCGCATCGGGCAGCGCGTCCGGCGCGTGTTTGTTTGAATTGTGAATCGAGATTTGAGAATCGAGAATCGTGAATTCGTTCCGTCGATGTAACGATGTAACGAATCACGTTATCCCATGTTCCAGATCGTCTTCAACGAACTCAGCGCGGCGGAGATTTCCGCACTCCCGAAATCGTTGCAGCTCGATCTGCTGGCAGAATTTCAAATCCTGCCCGAGGACCTCGACCATCTCGATGCGCAACGCTTCGGTGTGATCGAGCGTGAAGGAAAAAAGTTATATCGCTATCGCGCGAAAGATTACCGGATCTATTTCGAGAAAACCGATGAGGGGATCACCGTCCATCGCGTCCTGCACAAAAACACGCTGCGCGATTTTCTTTTCCGCAGCAAACTCCCGACGAGCGAAGACGC
>DATDFJ010000270.1:0-8742 GCA_036522675.1 Chthoniobacterales bacterium
CCGCTCCGCCATGCGCTGGGCTTCCTCGGGACTGAATCCCTGGAGCTGATAAAAGAGGGACATCTCTTCGATTTCTTCCTCGGGGTTTTCTTCGACCTCGGCTTTCTCGCGCGCGATCTCGGCCTCGTAGACTTCCGCTTCGCTTTTGACGGCGAGATACGCCCCCGCGCCCATCGAGAGCGACGAGGCGATCATGCCGGCGAGACCGGAAATGAGGATGTAATGCTGTGCGTTGTTGGTTGCGCCGGCGACGCCGGACACAATTCCGAACACCGCGCCGAGTCCATCGTTCACGCCGTAAATCGCGTCCGCGACCCAACTGCCGCCGCGCCCGTGCCAGCGTTCGCGTTTCAGGATCGCGTCGAGGACCGTGCGCGGCCCCAGCTGCGGCACCATCGTTTGCAATGCGCGCGCGTGGGCTTTTTCTTCGACCGCGCTTTCCCGCAAAAAATCTTTCACGTCGTGCTCGTCGGCGAGCGCGCGCTCGCGCTGGTCGCGAAACTCCGCTTCGTGTTTTTCCTCGGCCGCCTCCATCCGCCGAATCGCAATGTCGGTGCCGAGCGCGCGATTGAACCAGCGTTTGAACCGGCGGCCTAACGAGTCAGGCAAAGTCGGTGCCGGTTCGCCAAGATCGACAAGTTTCTTCGCCCAACGCTGGGCGTGGCGTTCCTCGGCCTCCGCCATCCGCTCCAAGATGCCTTTGCGTTTCTCGTCCGGCTCGCGCCCGGCCAGTTCGCGATAAACCTGCGCGCTCTCCACCTCCGCACGCCAGTTACGTTTCACCACCTCGATCGTTTGCTCCCGATCTTGTGAAGTTTCAGGGTTCACGTGGCGCAATCCGGTTCAACCGCGACAGAGATGGGCGGCGCGGCCTTGGGTCTGAATTGTTGCGCCGTAATAACGATCGCGACGGAGCCAATGATCAATCCAGCGCCGAGAAGTGTGTGCAAGGTCAGAGTTTCACCGGCAAAAAAAGTGCCGAGAACGATTGCAACCACAGGGTTGACGTAGGCGTAGGTCGCGACTTTGGCCGGATCACAATGGCGTAGCAGATAAAAGTAAGCGGTGTAACCGATTAACGCGCCGATCAGCACCAAATAAATGAATGCCCCGGCGGAGAGCAGCGTGATTCGACTCGGGTCAAACGAGTGATATTCCCGTAAAATCACGCCGAGCAGCGCGAGCAATGCACCACCGCACATCATTTGCTGGCCGGCACCGAGAAAAAGCGACGGCGAACTGATAGCCGATCGCGAATAAAGCGAGCCGATCGACCAGAGTAGCGAGCCGATGAGCAAGATCGACATGCCCAGCGCCAGGTGACCGCGCGATGGATCTGAAAAATTAGTCAGCGCCGGGCCGACCAGGATTCCGACTCCGACGAACCCGCCGAACAGGCCGAGCCAAACGAATCGCGTTGGACGCGGCGCCGTTCCGCTGAGCCAGCCGAGTAGCGCGATATAAATCGGAACGGTGGCGACGAGCAACGCCGCCAGGCCGGTCGGGACCCATTTCTCCGAAATCGTCACGCCGCCATTGCCGCCGAGTAACAGGCACGCGCCAATGATCAGTGAATTTTTCCACGTGATGGCGGTTGGTCGGGGCGCGCCCTGCCACCGCGCGACCGCGTACATGATCGCGCCGGCGAGGAAAAAACGTGCGCCCGCCATGAGAAACGGCGGGATCGATTGGATCGCAAAAAGGATCCCGAGATAAGTCGAGCCCCAGATCAGGTAAAGCGCGGCGAAGGCGAGGACGATCCAGATCCGCTTCGGCGCAGCCATCGCTCACAATCGGCGATGCAATTCCCCGAGCAAGGTGGAACGCGCGTTGTCCTCAACGCATTGCTAAAAGAATCGAGCCTTCGGCGCGTTGAATTAACATCGCGTTCGAACAACGCGATCCATCCGCGCGATTGTCGATCTTACATTCGGCTCACGGCCCGCCGCGCCGGAAGAGCATTCGGTAGAGCAGCAACAAGATGATCGCGCCGACAATCGACATGATCCAATGCGCGACGTAATTCGGTCCCATGAACATTCGACCGATCCAAGTGCCGACGAATGAGCCGGCGATACCTAACAAAATCGTCACGATGCAACCGCCGGGATCTCTGCCCGGCGTCAGGAGTTTGGCGATCGCGCCGACGATGAGCCCGATGACCAGAATGGCGATGATTGAATTCGTATCGAACATAGGCTCGGAGTTGATCAGACCGGCAGGGCCAGGTCAATTCTCGATTGCTCTGTCTTTGGATTGATTGAGGGCGGGTGTTTGGCGATGTTCGACACTCGCCGTGAAGACAGGGAAGCTGGTTTTCTTGCTCGTCGTGGTTGGGCTGGCGATGCGGAGCGCACGCGCCTGCGATTTATGCGGCTGTTACACGCCGCAACTCGAAACAATGCCGGCGATGCAATCGGCGACGCCTAATCAATGGTGGAGCGGTCTGTATGGCGGTGTGGCCGAACAGTTCACTTACTTCGGCACACTTCAGCTCGACGGCCGCGAAGTGGCCAACCCAACTGGGCAATACGAGAACAGCTCGATCACGCAATTGTTCGCCGGCTACGGAATCAACGACCGCTTCGCGTTACAAGTAAATTTGCCGGTAATTTATCGCGATTTCAAAAGAGCGGAAGGCTTCGCCATCGATCGCGGAACCGAAAGCGGCATCGGCGACATGTCGCTCCTGTTCCGAGCAGTCGCATTTCGCTATTCGTCCGGCGCAAGACGAGAATTCATTGTCACCGGAAAAAACCCGGTGGAGATCGATCGCGAAGCGGATTTCACCATGTCAGCGGTATTGCTCGCCGGATTGAAGCTGCCGACCGGCGATACAAATCGACTGAAAGAAGAATTTCACGAGATCGAAATTCCCCGCGCGCCTGAGAGCGGCATCCACGGACACGACCTGACGCTGGGCACCGGGTCGTATGACGGAATCTTTGGCGGAATCACGTCGCTGCGTTACCACAATTTTTTCGCAGAGGCGTCGCTGCAATTTACGTTGCGCGGCGACGGCGCGCACCAATACGATTTTGCGAACGATCTAACCTGGGACACTGGGCCGGGCTACTATCTGATTCGGAACCGCGAAACCGTTTTCGGTCTCCAGTTTGTGGTTTCCGGCGAGTACAAAGACGTCGATCGATTTCGCGGTCTGCCGGCCGAAGATACCGGCATCACTTCGCTTTTTGTCGGACCGCGTTTGGTCGGATCGCTCGGACACTGGAGCGCGCAATTGGATGTCGATCTTCCGGTTCTAATCGAGAACACGGCATTGCAAATCGTTCCCGACTACCGCATCCGCGGCGGTATCTCGTTTCATTTCTAAAGGCAGAACGGCGCGCTTGACTGCAATCGCAGCCGGTCAGAGATTTGTTGCCAGTTCTTTGTTTCGCTTAATGGATCGACCAGTTTGTCGATCCAGCGGGGGAACCAAACTCCGTCGCGCGCGAGCGCGGCGCGATCGGGGCGCACGATGCGCGGCATCGAGAGCATTTAATGGCTCCAGCCCGACAGCTAACCTCGTGGGCATCATTAAAGGCAAGAGCTGCGGTTGCGAGACCGCGCTTGCTGAAGTGAGACCGCTCGTCGCGCGAGCCAGTTTCGTTTCGAAGTAACCAAATTGATTCCAACCAGCATCAGGCGTCCGCGCAATGTGGATGTGCCGCGCGCGGCCGCGATTCTCTACGGCGACTGGGGCACGAGCAAAGCCTACGTCATCGGCCTCGCGTTCGCAGTGGGCGGCTACTCCTCGTTTTGGTTGATTGCGGCGATGTGTCTGCTCACCGCGCTGGTCGGCATCAACTACATGGTGATTTGTCGACTTTATCCCGACGGGGGCGGCGTTTACGCGGCGGTGCGCCATCGCAGTGAAGTCATTTCCATCGTGGGCGCGTTTCTTCTCATCGCCGATTATCTCGTCACGGCGGCGATCAGTTCGCTCTCGGCCTTCGCATATCTCGGCGTGCCGCATCCCGAGAAGTTCGCGGCTGCCGCGATCCTGGCCATTGGGCTGCTCAACTTGTTAGGCCCAAAGCACACTGGCGGCCTGGCGTTCCTCATTTCAGTGCCGACCGCGCTCGCGGTGATTACGCTTGGATTATTCAGCATTCCGCACCTCGGCGCCGCGCTGCATCATTTGGAGCCGTTGCACGGTGGGTTTTGGCCAAACTGGACGGCTTTCGTCAGTATCGTGCTCGCGTTGTCAGGCGTCGAGGCGATCGCCAATGCGACCGGCGTCATGAAGCTCAATCCCGGCAGTACGGATGCGCAACCTGCGGTCACAAAAACGTCCACACCGGCGCTGTTGATCGTGATGGTCGAAGTGTGCGTCTTCACCGCATTGCTCGGCCTCGCCATGCACGCCCTCGGCGGCCTGACAATCGTGAACGGCGATGTCAATGCACCCGGCTCCCCGGGTGTGCGCGATTACATGCTCCGTTACATCGGCCAGACTTTTGTCGGCGCAGCGCTCGGCGCCGGAGCCGGCCACGCGTTTGGCATCGCGGTGAGCGCCGTTTTTGGTCTGCTGCTTTTTTCAGCCGTCAACACATCGCTTGTCGCGCTGATCAATCTTCAGTTCCTGCTCGCGCGCGACCGCGAGATACCGAGAATTTTTCAGCGTCTGAACAAATGGGGCGTGCCGGGCCTCGCCATGATTGTGGCGACGCTGGTGCCGATGTTGCTCGTGATTTTTGTCAAAGACATCGCCGGCCTCGCTGAGCTGTATGCCGTCGGCGTCGTCGGCGCCATCGCGACCAATCTCGGCGCGACCGCGACCGATCGGACGCGCCCGATCAAGCGGTGGGAGCGCGCGTTGATGTTCGTGACGTTTCTGCTTATGGCGGCAATCGAGTTGTCGCTGCTCGCCGATAAACCCAATGCGCGCTATTTCGTCATCACCGTTCTGCTTGTCGGATTGATCCTGCGCGGGCTCGTGCTCGAGCGGCGGATGAAAAAAGAAATGCAGCCGGCGCAATTGCCGCGGCAGCTGGATGTCGATCTTGCCACGCCGCATGCCGCTGCGCCGGCCGCGGCCGCGCCCGGTGCCGAATCAATTCTCTGCGCGATTCGCGGCACTGGCCGCACGCTGGATTTCGCATTGCGCGAGGCGCGCGAGACGAGCCGCCGCCTTTATTTGCTCTTCGTGCGGGAACAACCGTTCATGACCGAGCAGGACGCCAAGCGCAAATGGCCAGAGGACCCGGAAGCGCGCAGCATCTTCGAGGAAGCGAGACGCAAAGCCGGCGATCACCAACCGCTCTTTGCCTACGCGGTGAGCCCGTCCGCCGCGGAAACGATTGTCGATGTTGCGGCGACACTGGGTGCGTCGCGCGTGATTGTCGGCGCGCCGCAGCGCAATGCTCTTTTGAATTTATTGCGCGGCAATGTCATTCGCGAAGTTTCGAATTTGTTGCCGGACGAAATCGATCTCCTGGTCTACGCCTGAGAGGTCGGTGCGGCGCCGGGACGTCGCAGTGCGGCCAATTCGATTGGAAGCCAGCGGCTTCCCTACAGTTCGATTACGTGCGCGGAATGGATGTCTTCGCTGGCGCGGATTTCACTCAGCAGTTCTTCATCCGGTTGAGCGTCGAGATTCAGCACGGTCAGCGCGGTGCCGCCGGCCTCGTTCCGGCTGAGCGACATCGTGGCGATATTCACGCCATGATTGCCTAACAACGTGCCGATGCGGCCCACGATCCCCGGCCGATCGGTGTTTTCGAGCACGAGAATCGTTCCATGCGGGCGTGCTTCGATGGGTCGGCTGTTAATGCTAACGATCCGCGGGGTCGCGCCGAAAAAGGCGCCGCCGACTGAGAGATTTTTTCCTTCCGCAATTGCGGAGAGTTCAAGTAGATCGCTGTAATCGCCCGGCGCGCTCAGGCGCGTCTCGTTGATTTTTAATCCCAGACTCTCGGCAAACGCCGGTGCGTTGACTTCATTGACCTCGTTGCCGCGGGCAGCGTGCAGGAAGCCTTTGAGGATCGCGCGGGTGATCGCCGTTGTATCGACCTCGTTGACTTTACCGCTGTAATTGATGTTGAGCTGCTCGACACGTCGCGGCGCGATTTGGGACAGAAACCGGCCCAGTTTTTCGCCGAAGCGCAGATGCGGTCCAACAATCGCGAGAGTCTTCGCGTCGAGGCTCGGCATGTTAACGGCGTTCCGGATCGTGCCGTCGAGTAGCGCGGCCCGGACCGATTGCGCAATCTCGATGCCGACACTCTCCTGCGCCTCGGCGGTGGACGCGCCGAGATGCGGCGTCAGAACCAAATTCGGCGCCGACCGCAATGGGGAGTCGTTAGGCAACGGCTCGGTCTCGAAGACGTCGAGCGCCGCTGCGGCCACATGTCGATCTTGCAGCGCCTGCGCCAGCGCGGCTTCGTCGATCAGTCCGCCCCGCGCGCAGTTGACGATGCGGACGCCACGCTTTGTTTTTTGCAGTCGCGCCGCATCAAGAATGTGCCGGGTCTCGGCGGTAAACGGAGTATGCAGCGAAATGAAATCGGCGCCGCCAAGCAGATCGTCGAGTTCCTCGACTAACTCGACCTGCAAGCTGCGCGCGCGACTCGGCGACAAATAAGGATCGTAGGCGAGCACGCGCATGCCGAACGCGATCGCTCGCCGGCTCAGCTCGCTCCCGACCCGGCCCATGCCGATGACGCCGAGCGTTTTGTTATAAAGCTCGACGCCTTCGAATTCTTTTCGTTTCCAATGGCCGCCGCGCATGCTCGCGTCGGCCTGCGGAATTCTGCGCGCGACGCTGAGCAGAAGTGAAAACGCGTGCTCCGCGGTGGAAACGGTGTTTCCACCCGGCGCGTTGAGGACGACGACGCCGCGTCGCGTGGCCGTTTCGACGTCGACGTTGTCCACGCCCACGCCCGCCCGGCCGATGACGCGCAGCCGCGTCGCGGCGTTGAGGATTTTGGACGTAACTCTGGTTTCGCTGCGGACAATCAGCGCGGCGAAGTGGCCGATAAGATCGACAATCTCGTTTTCGCTCAGCCCGGTTTTGACGACAACCTCGAGCGAATTATCGCGCGCGAGCTCCTCGATTCCGCGTGGCGCGATTGAATCGGCGATCAAGATCTTGGGCGGAGTCACACAGGTGTTCTTATCCGAAGATGAGCAACTGGATCGATTCGGGCAATTGCTGGGCGACGTTGGTGGCGACGCTGCCGCGAAGGAGCTTAGCCATGGCGGTGCGTTGCGAGGCGCCGATAATGAGAAAGTCGACGCCGAGAGTGGCGGCGAGATCGAGAATGGTTGTGACCGTGTCCTGGCTCACCGCGTAGAGCGGCAAAACGGAAACACCGCGTTCGCTGCCAAGCTTGAGCACGGTCGCCATGATGGCGGCGGCCTCCGGATCATCGTGCCACTTCAGGCGTCCTGGCGTGGTCGGCCCGCGCGCGTAAAAGACGGCAATCTCCTTTACATAGAGCACATACAAAGTGGCGTTGCGCAATTGTGCTTCATCCAAAGCGAAACCGAGCACGCGGGTGATGCCGCGCGCCGCGACCAGGATCTTGTGGCCTTCTTCCACGCGCGTCTGTACCGATGAAATGAGGTCCGGCGTGACCATCTCCGCGACCTTGCGCGTGACGGTCAACGTTTTTAGTCCGGAGATTTTGTGCGAATAGGCGCGGAAACCAAGCCCGATGCCGAGGACGCAAATTGCGAAAAAGAGCGCGTCGGGTTTGCTCTTGGCGATGGTCAGCTCGACCAACGCGAGCACGAGAAAAGTTGGCAGCATGATCAGCCGTTCGTGCGCACGCAGGCCGAGGCGTTTGTTGAAACTGCACGCGCCGAGGTTCACCGCGATCGCGCCGACCACGCCGATCGCGTAGAGGCCGGCGAGCGCTTCGAATTGTCGCGTCGCCGCGAGGACCACGATCGGAATCGCGACCGCGACAATCAGCGGAATGCGCGGCACACCGTGTCGGTTCAGACGCGCGAATTGCGGCGGCATCTCGCCGTCTTGCGCCATCATGTAAATGACCCCGATCAAAGCGACGATCGCCGTGTTGACCGCGCTGATGAGGAGAAAACCAAATACGACGCCGACAAAAATCGAAAATGCCTGGCCGAACTGAACGCCGAGCGCGCGCGTAGCGTATTGTTCGCCGAGCAGACGCAGCATGTCCTCTTTGTGAGCGAGCAATTCGGGCGTGAACGATTTAGGCAATGAAAGCATCGCCCAGCCGAGCAATGCGGTGCCGCCAACGACTTCGATTGCCACCGGCAGGATCGCCTTGGTTGCGGTGCGCGTAACCTTTGGCGCGTTGGGCGTCGCGTCATCGTCGAGTTTCATCACGCCGGTGAGATTGGCGACCGCTTCCACACCGCTTAACGCCAGGATCACGCCGACGAACTGCACCCAGAGTGTCTCGAGGCTGGTGTGCCGCGGTTCGAGATGCGCGAACGTGAGGTGATTGGCGCTGAAGGCGATTGTCGCCACGACCACGATCACTGCCGGCACCGCCAACCAGATCGACACACTGCCGCTGTGTTTCGGTCCGAAGTGATTCAAAATTCCGAGCACGAGGATGACAGCCATCGCTGCGAGCGGCGCATAGCGAGTCGGCACGCCGAGGTAGGTCACACCAGCCCAGCCACTCAATGCCGCGGTCACTAGGAAGTTGGCGATGAGCAATAGCGCGCCCACCGAGGCAAGAAAGCGGCTCTGTTGCCGCGCCGCGGAATACACCCCGCCGCCGTCGGGGAAATGCGCGCAAA
>DATDFJ010000271.1:0-11897 GCA_036522675.1 Chthoniobacterales bacterium
TCAAGCGCAACGCGCAATGGCCGCCCTGCCGATCGATGGATGTTATGACGAAACGATTCCGTTTCCGCGGAGTTGGTGTGAAGGTCGTGTCGCGCAAATGCGCGGCGACAAGCGTGCGGCGCTCGCCGCGTTTACTAAAGCACGCGACGAAACAGCGAACGTCCTACGAGACCAGCCAGAGTACGCCGAGGGACTCTGTGTGCTCGGGATGGCTGACGCCTTTCTCGGGCACAAGGAAGCGGCCATTCGCGAAGGTCGCCGCGCGGTCGAACTCCTTCCCGTCACCAAGGACTCCGTCAGCGGTTCTCTTGCCCTGCAATATCTGGCTGTCATCTACGCCTGGGTCGGCGAAAAAGACCTCGCTTTGCAACAGTTGGAAATCGCCGTCCGCACTCCCGGCTTTCTCAACTACGGCAAACTCCGCCTCGACCCGTACTGGGACCCCCTCCGCGGCGACCCCCGCTTCGACCAAATCGTAAACTCGCTTGCGCCGAAGTAGCCGTCGCAGCGTTAATCGCCGTACCGCCGGATCGCAAGATCGACATCTACTTGGAATTTTGTCAGGAACTTCGCCTCGCAAACCCCGGAGAACGTCTGTGAATGAAGAACAGTCTCTGGCATCTGGTGAACTCAGTTCGCACCGCAACGGTTCTTGTCCTAACCATACTGTTGCTTGCTGGTTGTGCCGCTCTCGACACCCATCAGGCGAAGCTCGACCAAAAACAGCTGCGCGAAGTATTGATGGATTATACCGACGATCAAATCTTGGATAATTTGATTCGGGCGAGTAATGGACTGGCGATTGTCCATTTTGATCTCAACACAATCACAGCTACCGTGACGTCGAAGTTCACGCCAACAATCGGAGGCGGCAGGACTGTTGCGGATGTCAACACTCGAACTCCAACGCACAGTACAGCCACGACAGACCAGCTAACTGGTGCGAACACCACGACAACCGCACCGTCGAACCAGACCGTTGCCAACACGGTGACGCGGACAGTAGTGACAACCGCTTCGGTAGTTGGGGGCCTTGTTGAGACCGTAACAAAACCATTCACCTATAACATGATGGCAGAGCGCGATAATGCGATTGGTGTCGAGGTCGACCCGTTGCTGGATGAACCCGACGTCTACGCCGCCTACGTAAAGTTTTTAAACACCGACGTTCCCGGCCATGAGCCACCGCCCAAAGTATCTCGTAGCTCCAACGAGAAAGCAGAATACGAGACCACAAAAATAAGCACGACGATGACAGAGCCAACTCGCATTCAGAAGACGACGAGCGGCTCGGCACCGACGCCCGCGCAAGCACAGACGTCCCCTCCCGGCACAACCGAGGTGACCGACATTCCTGCAACATCGACAACCACCGAGGAGGAAACGCCAAAGAAAAAGGCCTCCTCGAAATTAGACCTCATAGTGAGAGACTTTAATTCCATCAGGTCGCTGCGACGATCTGCGACGGCACCTTCACCAGAGGATGTTCTGGTAGGTCCAAAGCGGTGGAAAGACGGCATGTATTACTGGGTGCCCAGACAGTATCAGAAGGAGTATTTCGAGCTCTGCGTGGCGACAGTTGCGCGTGGCAAACCAGCTGGAGCGGAAACAGAGAAAGAATCCGAGACGGTAAAAGAACTGAAACAATTCAACGCTCTGGAAAGACAAAGATTTCTGCGTAGCCAATAGAACGTTTGCCGCCGCGAGAGCGCTGTGCCATGCCGCCTCAGCTCAAAGTCCAATTCGGCCGTATGTACCCGCCGCGGCGGATCGGTACTGTCGTTTATTTCCGAAGCTTCTGCTGAAACTCAGCAAAAATGACTGCTGGAGCGCTGGAGAGTCTTGCTTAGTCAATGTGTATGAACCAAACGCCGATTCCCCTCAATCTCATTCAAGCCCGCACGCCCCCGCCAATAGCTGTTACTTACTTCGGCCAGTTTGTTGATTATGATGTCACGTTCGACTCGACGCCATTGCGGGAACCCGGCTCTTGCGATCCGAACCGCGCTATTAACGATCGAACGCCGTGGGTGGACTTAGATCATGTATATGGCGATGGGCCGCGCTCCGATCGGCATGGCCATCTCTACGAATCCGATGATGCTTCATTTCGAATAGCCCCCTCGGCATGCGGTGGCGAGTCCTTCGATGTGCCGTTTACGCACGGCGGCAAGCTGGCTCTGATGTTGCTGAGGATTTCCTGGAACTTCGCCCAGCAATTTCCGGAGAAGTGTTGTGAATGACCTATTTCATAACTTTACATTGCGCGCCTTTTCTTGCTAGAAGAGCCATCAGGCAAGCGCGTGCGACAGCTATGGTGTAGGCGAAATGGAGATCAGTAATGGAACCCTTTCTCGAATCAGACCCTGACAAATATTGTCGATTATTTGAGCCCTCGAATCGGCCAGCCAACGTGGAAGAATGGGCGCGCGTCATTGTTGGCCTTGTCAGCCTTACGGACGAAATGCAAGATGATGGATCTCGTCCGTCAACTTCGGATTACGCCATAGACGCCGGGTATACCTATTTTGGCCAGTTTGTCGATCACGACCTGACCAAGGACTCAACGTCGCTCAGCAGTGGCGCTTCGCTTCACTCATTTGCTGCTACTGCACTTGAACCCGGGGAAATCGTTAACAACCAAACACCGCAATTAGATCTTGGTCACTTGTATGGCAACGGCCCATTTGAGGATCAAAAGTTATATGAGCCTAACGATGTCCGGCTGCGTGTGGGCAAGCCGGTGCAATCGACAGTCGAGCCGGGAGGCCTTCGCTCTTTTGATATCGCTTTGGATGCAAATGGCCGACCGCTCGTTGGTGATTCCCGCGCACCGGAGAACATCATCTTGCGACAGATCACGGCAGCTTTTGCTCGGCTCCACAACGTAGCAGTTGAGCAATGGCGAAGCGCAGCGGCCAGCCAGGCAGAACTATTTGAGCGGGCCAGGTTACAGACCACTTGGCAATTTCAATGGCTTGTAGCCAAGGACTATCTTGCGACGGTGCTAAAGCCAAGTGTTTACCGGCGGGTTTTCGTCCAAGGAAAACCAGAGGCAAGCTGGAAGTCGTTTAGTATTCCAGTTGAGTTCTCAGTTGGGGCAATGCGTTTTGGTCATAGCATGGTGAGGGATGCTTATCTTATATCCAACCAAACCGCGGTCGATCTTGACGATCTTCTTCGCGTAGGTCTAGAAGATCGCGCTCTCGATCCAAGATTCGAGATTGACTGGGGTCGCTTCTTTCAAGGTGCCGGGCGGGGAGGGCCAGCGACAACCGCACAGCCGATCGATGCCCTAATTAGCAAGGGAATGTATAAAATTCCGCTTGGCACGTTGCAGCTTTTCAATTCTGGAACAGTGCCAATCGATATTCCGCAGCTTTTCAATTCGAAAACGATGCCATCGTCTTTAACTAGCAGTACGGCTCGGTTAAGCGTTGAACTCCGGCTGCCCTTAATCAGTCTCCTTAGAGGAATCGCAATGCGTTTGCCCAGCGGCCAAGCCGTCGCGGATGGATTTGGAGTACCAAAGCTGACTGATGCAGAGCTAATGTCCGATGTGGGACGTCGCTCCACGCGGCGCGGTGCGATTTTACAGGAGTCAGGCTTGCTGAAAGCGACCCCCCTCTGGTACTATGTTTTGAAAGAATCTGAGGCAAGAGAAAATGGAAACTGCCTGGGTCTGACAGGTAGTCACATCGTGGCAGAGACAATTCACGCGGCCCTACGGTACGATCCCAATTCGTACATGAATCATCCGGCCGCGAAGCTTATGCCGCCAATCTGGCAGCTAGCGTCAGGTCCGCAGCAACTTCTGTCGCTTGCAGCTCTTTTTGAGGCCGCGCTCGAGTTCTAACCGTGTTCGCTTAAAGCCTGGTGTTGCAATCTATTTGTAGGGTTGCCATGCTGCAATCCAGTGCTCTCGATATGGTTCTGCAGGTGTTTCTTTTTCAGGGTCCAAGAGGACGAATACAACAAGCTTGGCCCGCTCATGTCTTTCCGGCTCGAGACAAATCACTTTCACCTCAGCCGGAAGCGTGATTTGCCCGAGGGCCTGAAAGGCTTCGCGGGCTTTGTCGGGATCGGACGTTACTTGCCGGCGCAGGTCTGTATCACTCTTCGTGGCGATTAGAAACCGACTAGCTGCATCTCGGCGCAGTTGCTTCTTCTGTTCCGTTTCATCGAACCAATCATCTTCCGTAGGCATAACATTCTGTTCCTTTCATTTTGCGTTTTGAACCAGCGACGCGTCCGGTACTGTGAGAGTCTGAACCCGGCGGCTAACTTCGCCAATTAGGGCGCGGAACTCTTCCGTTTGCGCGATGCTGTCAAATCTGGGATCGGCTTCGGTCGCGCGGTAATCGATCCAGCCAGCACTAAACGCCAAACGAAGATCGGCGAGCGCCTTCTCAGACTCGCCGAGCATCGCTTCAATGGCCGCCTTGCGGTAGCGCGCCAGTGGATCTGTTGGGACATCGGCGACACGTTTTTCCTCGGCCGCTAGGCATGCCAGTATAGTTCGCCGTGCTGTTCCGCCTTGGCCGCGGAGGATTTGCAAACAAGCAAACGCCGACCGGTAATCCACCGCCCCATAGAAACCGCCCTTTACTCCACCCAGTGGATCGTCCACGGCCAACTCTTGGTAGCGTTTTTCTGCCTCTGGAATGTTTCGCGAAAAAAACTCAACCAATGCTGCCAGGCGCCGCCCGTTCTGTGACTGCGGATACTTAGGCAATTCCCGCAAGTAAATCTGGCGCGCCCCAAGATAGTCTTTGGCCAAGAGTTTAAGTCGGCACAGACCGATCCACCCGTCCGCTTGGTCGGGCATAAAAGCAGCCGCAGATTCATAAGCTTCCCTCGCGCGATTGTCTCGGTTTAAATCAGCCAAACAATCGCCGATCAGCGCATCACACTCCGCGGGCTGCCGACTGGTGAGTCGCACTTTGTCAAACCAACGCAACGCTTTATCGGGGTGCCCCGTCATTTTCCAGATGTATCCTATTTCTCCAAATGCTCGCTCGCTTTGATCTCCGGACTCCAAAGCGCGGAATGCATATTCAAGGGCCTCCGGGTATTTGCCGATCGACGTAGCGATAGCGCAAACGGAGCGATTAGCCGTCGGGTCGGTGGGCGCGAGTTTTACTGCCTCATACGCGACATTCAATGCGCGCTCGGCGAGTTCCGGCGTGGTTGATAAGAGGTCGCGGCCCATCAGTGCGAAAACTAGATAGCAACGTGCTGTTATTGAGCGAGGCTCGGCCTTTATCGCTCCTTCAAAACATTTAATAGCTCGTTCCATGTCCGGTATGTTACGGCGATATAGCAGCTCCTGCCCTTTCGTTATAAAGAGACGCGCTTGTTCATTCTCCATGCCGATATCACGCACTCCCGGCCGACGTTCTTTACTCGCCTGGTCTAGTAGTCGATAAGAGGCTGCCTCGATTTGGGCGTCAGCGATCTTTGTTGCGAACGTCTCTTCATGAGTGGTGACCGTCCAACTTTGTAGGATTTCGTTGCTATCTGCGTTGACTAAATGGATGGCAAAACACATTCCTTCTGATGTACGGCGCCGCGTTCCCCAAAAAACGGTCCGGGCATTGCTGTGCTCCGCGAGCCAACGTACCTCGTCCGCGCTGCCGGCTCCGGTCCACGTCGGCGGCACCTCGGATGCACAGACGACGCTCGCAGGACCGAGCGACTTGAATAGTAATCGGAGTCTTTGGGCTAAAGTATTCGATGATTCGAAATCCGGTTTCACGGTGTCCATATCAAGAAAAGGCAGAACCGCCGTCGAATGCAGAATTGCTTGCTCTTGCTGGATTTTGTCAGCGAGTCTCCTACTTTGCGCTATCCAGGTAGCCGCAACGAATCCCAGTAACAGACATGCCAAGATGGTAGCGGCCAGTTTCGGATTGCGTTTGGACCAGCGCCAGACGCTCACGGGCGGGGAAACGGGGCGGGCGATGATCGGGCGGCCTTCGAGCCAGCGCTCGAGATCTTCGGCGAGTTCGCCGGCGGAGCGGTAGCGGGCGCGTGGGTCGCGCTCCAGACATTTGGCGCAGATTGTTTCCAGGTCGCGATCGAGATGAGGCACGAGCGCGCGCAGTTTAGGCGCGGGTTTTTCGCTCGCTTGCTGGATGACGGCGAGGGCGTGTTCGCCAAGAAAGGGTGGACGGCCGGTGAGCAGATCGAACAGGATCGCGCCGAGGCTGTAAATATCAGCCGCGGGACTGAGGTTGCGTGCCGGGCCTTGGGCTTGTTCGGGCGCGATGTAGCCGGGTGTGCCGAAAATGGTAAGCGTGCGGGTGAGATCGCTTGTCGTGTCGAGCCATTTGGCCAAGCCGAAATCGCTCACCAGGGGCTCGCCGCGCGCGTCGAGTAAAATATTTCCCGGTTTTAGGTCGCGGTGAAGAATTCCGTGGAGATGCGCGTATTGCACAGCGCGTGCGACCTTCGCCATAATCGCAGCCGCGCGCCGCGGTTCTTCGCGCAACGTGGGCGCGGCTTCGAACAGGCTCCCGCCTGGCGCAAACTTCATGCTGAAGTAGGGGAGGCCATCTTCGCTTTCGCTGACTTCGTAGATCGGAAGAATATTTGGATGATCGAGACTGGCGGCGGCTTCCGCTTCGCGGCGGAATCGCATGAGTGTGTCGCGTGAATCGGCGTGATAGCTGAGCACGCGTTTGAGCGCGACGATGCGCCGTGAATGCCGTTGCCGGGCGCGATAAATCACACCCATTCCGCCGCGGCCGATCTCCTCCAGGATCTGGTAATTGGCCAGGCGCCAATCGGCATCACGAACATCGATTTCTTCGAGTAATTGCGCGAGCTCGCTGCCGTTATCTTCCGACCCTTCGAAGCCGGTTTGGAGAAGACATCGCAAACAAAGGCCGCGCCCAACGCGCGATGTCGATGCGCAACTTGGGCACGGCTCCGCTTCGCGCAGCGCGCTCGTGACCGAATCCGAAATTCCGCAGGTGTTCATCCGCTATGCCTCGCTTGCGGCGAGTGCGGCGCAGAGGTACCGCAGCTCGTCATCGACCTCGTCAGGCTTTTCGACCGTCTGCGCGACTTCTTCGCGAAGCAATGAACGGTAGCGTTGCCGCATTTCGTGCAGCAGTTTTTTCAGCGCGTTCTGTTGAACACCCAGCCTTTTTGCAAGATCGACATACGAGACGTCGGCTCGATCGGCGGCGAGAAAACCGCTGAGCGCGTCGAACACACGACGGCGCCCGTGGCGCTCGCATTCGTCGCCCAATTGTCGCATGGCGTGCTCCACCACGGTCGCCGCCCAGCGCACATCGTAAATTTTTTCTGGCGACCAGTGCACCGCGTCCTGTGCCGGAATGGCCAAATGAGAGGGCGCTTCGGCCGCCCATTCGTCCCAGGAAACAAATTGCCGGTTGCCGCCGCGTTTGAGCGAACGTTTTTTCGCGGCAGCATCCGATAAGAAATTCTTTAGCGCCTTGAGCAGGAGCGAGCGGAAACGGCCACGGCTCGGATCGGCGCGTTCCAGGAGATGACCTTCAAGCACCATGACAAAAAAATCCTGGGTCAGGTCCTGCGCGTCCGGCACGGAATGACCCTGTCGGCAGATGAAAGCGAAGATCGGTCGCCAATACGTTTTGCAAAGCTCGCTGAGTGCGCGCCGCGCTTTGGCTTCGTCGCCGCCGAGGTCCGCACAAGCAAGGACTACGCTCCAGTGCGTGGTGGCGAACTGTTTGTGCTTTGGCCCGACTCCGCCCTCGGTCGTGGCGTCCGGTTTCACGGCCCGGCATCGTCCTAATTACGCAGTTGTTAGGCAAGCAGAATCGCGCCGACCCTGCGGCATCGGGGCCACCGTTGCCACGGGCACACCGCGAGCTGACTTTGCTGCCGAATCTTGGAAATCTCATCACGGCACGGCCGGTTCGCTGTCCTCATTCATATTCTCCGGAAACGGCCAGCCAAAGTTCCGGAAAATTTTCTGTCTTCCACGAAGGGAAGGAGCTTGCTCGCAGCAGCCGTGCTGCGATTCTTGCTCGCCCAATGTCCGCCGACCCGCACATTTCGTCCGGCCAGATTCACATCGAACAGTTGGAAGTATTCGCCCGCATCGGCGTGCCGGACGCAGAACGCGCCGCGCCGCAGCGGCTTATCGCCAACATCACGCTTTCGCCGGCGAGCGATCTGCGCGACCTGAACGACGACATCTCGCGCACAGTTAATTACTCGACCCTGTGCGCTGAGATGAAAAAGTTCGTCGCCGATGGTTCCTACAAATTGCTCGAGACGCTCACCTACGATCTCGCGCGCCACTTGCTCAAAACGTTTCCGATTCGGCAAATCACTCTCGAGCTGCGCAAGTTCGCTCTGCCAGACGCGCGATACGTTTCCGTGGCGGTGACGGGTTCCGCGGCCGAAGAGTGAAGTAGGGCAAGCGTCCCGCTTGCCGGCGACAATTTTGCAAGCCAGAGCCATGCGCTACTTTGCGGCGTGAAACGAAGCGAACTCGTGCAGGATCACGATGGTTGGAAAACGGTTTCGAGCACACATCATTTCACGAACGATCATCTCGAAGTTGTGACCGAGGACGTGCGCACACCCGCCCGCCCGAAGCCGCGTTCATGGACGATTGTGCGGCGCAAAGCTGCTGTCATTGTCGCGCCGATGACATGCGATGGAAAAATCGTCCTCATTCGGCAGGAGCGAATCCCGATTCGCGCCGCGATCTGGGAAATGCCCTCGGGTCAAATCGATGATCGCAATGCCGATGAGGATGAGATGAAAAAAATCGCTTTTCGTGAGCTGCGCGAGGAAGCCAGTTATGAGCTGGCAAAAGATGGCGAGCTCATTCCGCTCGGTCATTATTTTTCCTCGCCCGGGTTTACGGACGAGCATGGCTATCTTTTTCTCGCACGGCCGGTCGAGCCGTGCGCGCAGGGCGAGCGCGATGAAGCCGAATCGATCATCGATTGTCGCGCGTTCAGTCCGGATGAAATCCGGCGCATGATCGCAGCCAACGAAATTCGCGACGCGAACACGCTCGGGATGTGGGCGCGCCTCATCGCGGGCGGACATCTTGCGCTTGGGCAGGTTATTGATTTCTGATCCGATGGCTCTGCGGGACATCTTTCGTTTTCGCGAGCTGCCGGCGGGCGAGACCTCGAAACCGTTCCTCGAGCATCTCGAAGACCTGCGATGGACGATTGTGAAAATGGCGATCACGCTCGTGATCGCAATGATTGTTTGTTTTGCGTTTCGATCCGTCCTCGTGCGCGTGATGCAGGCGCCGCTTCACGATATCGATCAAAAGATCGGCGCGTTGCGGGCGCTCGGCATCACCGATTCGATCGTGATCTCCTTTCACCTCGCCTTCTACGCCGGGATCGTCATCTCCTTTCCGCTGCTGCTTTATTTTGCCGCCGAATTCGTGCTGCCCGCACTGACCGTGGTCGAGAAACGTTTTCTGTTCCCGGCGATTGGCGTCAGCTTCGCACTATTTCTGTTTGGCGTGCTGGTTTGCTATTTCTGGCTCCTGCCGAAGACGATCCTCTTTTTCTTTCGGGACACGCAGTCGCTCGGTTGGACGCCGACGTGGACGGTGCAGCAGTATTACTCGTTTGCGACGCGGTTCACGATCGGGTTCGGCCTCGCCTTTGAGTTACCGGTTGTCGTTTTGGCGCTGGTCCGTTTCGGACTTGTCACGCATCGGTTCATGGCGCGCACCCGGCCGTATGCCATCGTGCTCATCTTTATTCTCGCGACCATTATCACGCCGACGCCGGACGTGCTCACGCTCGTGGCGATGGGTTTGCCAATGTGTTTGCTCTACGAAAGCTGCATCTGGATCGCGTGGGCGATGGAACGCCGCGCAAGATCGACATCGAGCATCTGAGAACGTGGACAGATCGGCTTACGAATTGATCTTCAGCGCGTTCGCCTTCGTTGTGGGCGCGGTGGTTGGATCGTTTCTTAACGTCTGCATCTATCGATTGCCACTCAACCTCTCGGTTAACCAACCGCGCCGATCGTTTTGCCCGCACTGCAAGACGCCAATTCCCTGGTATCAAAATATCCCGCTCGCGAGCTGGCTGCTTCTCCGCGGTCGCTGTGCTCATTGCGGCGCATCGATTCGCTTTCGTTATTTCGGCGTCGAGCTGATCACCGCGTGCTTATTCCTCGCCGTGTGGCGCGCGTTCCCGTGGCAAATCGCGATCGCTTACTGGATTTTCGTTTCGCTCGTTATCATTGCGACGTTTGTCGATTTTGAACACTTCATCATTCCCGACGAGGTCACGCTCGGCGGCAGCGTCGCGGGAATCGTGGCGAGTGTCCTCGTCCCCGAATTAATGAACACTCAGTCCCGGCTCGCCGCCGGCGTGCGCGCTCTGCTCGCCGCCGGGCTCGGCTACATCGTCCTGCTGCTCGTCTTGGAAGCGGGCAAGCTCGCTTTCGGCAAAAAACGGATTCGACTCGATCCGCCGACGCCATTCACCTGGAAACGCCACGGCGACGACGCCGAGTTCGCGGTCGGCGCCGAGCAAAGTTTGTGGAGCGATTATTTCGCGCGCGAAAAGGACCGGCTTTTTCTCAAGTGCGAGGATGCCAGGATCGACAATCGCGTTCACAACAAGGTCACGCTCGAGTTTTATTACAATCGGGTCACGGTCGAAGGTGAGACGCTGATGCTCGATGATATCAATGAGATCTCGGGCACTGCGATGGAAGTCGTGATTCCACGCGAAGCGATGGGTCGCGGCGATTTGAAATTTCTCGCGGCGATTGGCGCGTTCCTCGGCTGGCGCGCCGTGCTCTTCAGCGTGTTTGCCGGGTCGCTCGCTGGTTCGCTCGTCGGATTGTTTACGCTGCTGGTCGGAAAGCGCGTCTGGTCGGCGAAACTCCCATTCGGACCTTATCTCGCGCTCGGTGCGCTCGCATGGATGTTCTTCGGCGACGCGTTTGTTCGCTGGTATATCGGCGTGGTTAGTCCGCCGTAATGGCTGCCGCCGGAGCGCTCTCCAGTTTTTCAGCCGCTGGTGCGCTCAAAGGGGCAACGAACATTAGCCTGATGTTTACCGCCTCCGCTTTCCACCAGCGCAACAATCCTTTTACCAGGAATCTGAAGACGCGCGAATCCGGAACGAACCCGTCGTAAAGTTCGCGCCAACCGGCGTTATGTTTGGCGTAGTAGCCGGTGGCCAAGCGCCGCTTGGCCAGCGCGACCAGTCGGCGATTGTAAAATTTCATCATCTCGCCGACGAAATGGCCGATGTGGCCGCGAAACGGCAAATGGCCAAACGCCGATTCCGGGTCGCGATAAGCCCGGATGACGAGGCCGAGATAGTAACTCGAAACATCGAGGAGCAGCGCGGCCGACATCAGTTCGGCATCGCCCATGTAGAAGTATTTGTTTTTGAACAACGCTTCGAACCAGTAACGATACATCACCGGGGACTGCTCGTTGTAATGGGCGAGATGGTCGGTCACGTCTTCGCCACCGAGAGCGCGCCCCAGCAGCTCGGCCACGAAATAGCTCGTGTAGGAGCAGAAATCGAGACCCGGACTGTAAAGCGGATCGATGAAGCCTGCGGCATCGCCCACCAGCGCCCAGCCATCGCCGCAAACTTTCTCGCTCCAGTAGGGCAACATCGACAATGCGTGCACGTCGCCTTCAATTGCGCGCGCCCGCGCAAAAATCTCGCGGCCGACTGGATGGCCAAGGACGTGGGCGTGCAGGCGTTCGGCGAGGTTCGAACCATCGGGTAACTTGAACAGCCGGCTGTCATAGACGACGCCGACGCTTACATCGCCGCCGCGCAACGGAATGATCCAGCACCACCAGCCACAGCCGAAGAGATGATTGGTCGCCCAGTTGCGCCCGGTGCGGCACGCATTCGCGTAGTCCGGAAATTTTT
>DATDFJ010000272.1:0-2269 GCA_036522675.1 Chthoniobacterales bacterium
TCCGCTGATCGCTCCGATCGCTTGCTCAATTTCACCTTCGCCGGTTCGCCTTTCGCCGGCGACCCATGCGCGAAAAGCGACGATATCGATGAGAGCAAAACGCCAACCGTATGAGTAATGGTTCCTGGTTTCATTTCAAAAGCGCGGCGATCAAATCCGATAACACGTCTCCCTAAGACAATTCGGAAAAAGCTGCACAAGTGCGCGTAAACCTACGCAGCTTTCAGTTAGACGGCGGAAAAGGCGCGAAAATTCAGCGCGAATGCCGATTAGTCAAGAAATTTTCCCGGATTTAAGATTCCGAGCGGATCGAGAGCGGATTTGAGTTTACGATGCAAATCGCGCGCGACATCGCTGGTCGCCTCCGGCCACCAGCGTTTCTTCGCGAGACCAATCCCGTGCTCGCCGGTAATGACTCCGCCCCATGCGAGAACCTGTGCAAACAACTCGTCTAAAGCGCGTTCTACGCGCTCGCGCACTCTCGCGTCGCGATTGTAACGATCGGCCATGATGTTGACGTGCACGTTGCCATCGCCGGCGTGACCGAAACAGGCAATCGGGAACCCGTGCTTCGCCTGCAAGCGCTCGGCAAACTCGACAAGATCGACAATCCGGCTCCGCGGCACGACCACGTCCTGATTCAGCTTCGTCAGCCCAGTCGCGCGCAGCGAATTGCTGAATGCGCGTCGCAGCGCCCAGAGTCGTTCGCAATCTTCTTCGCCATGCGCGATTTCGAGCGCGTTCGGTTTTCGCTCGTTCAGCAGTCTGCCCATGGCTTCTGCCTCGCTGCGCACGCTGTCCGGTTGACCGTCAAGATCGACAAGCAAATGGGCGCTGCCGGGCGGCACGATCGCGGTGCCCATGTCCTTGCGTGCCGCTTCCAGAGTGAAGTTGTCGGCAATTTCGAGTGAGGAGGGCAGAAATCCGCGCGCAAAAATTTGCTGCACGGCCCCAGCGGCTTCCGACATCGTCGCGAAAGCCGCCGATAAGGTGGCGCGGGCGGGTGGCAGCGGCAGCAAGCGCAAGGTGATTTCGGTCACAATGCCAAGCATTCCTTCGGAGCCGACGAAGAGCCCGATCAAATCAAAACCGGTTTTATTTTTGTGAACGCGGCCGCCGGTTCGCAGCACGTCACCGTTTGCGAGGACCACCTCAAGACCCATGACATAATTGCGCGTCACGCCATATTTCAAGCAACGGGGCCCGCCGGCGTTCGTGGCAACGTTTCCTCCTATGGTGCAGTCCTTCATGCTCGCCGGATCGGGCGGATAAAATAATTTCTGTGCGCGCGCCGCCGATTTGAGCTCGGCCGTTAAGACGCCCGGCCCCACGACAGCGACCGCGTCAGCGACGCTGATCTCCTTGATGCGATTTAGGCGCGAGAGTGAAAGCACAATTCCTCGCTGCATGGGCACGCAGCCACCGACGTAACCGAACCCGGCACCACGCGCGGTGACGGGGATTTTCCCGCGTGAAGCGAACTTCAGGACGCTCGAAACGTCGGATGTCGATCTTGCGAAGACGACAACTTCCGGCGTCGAGGCTGCGAACCATTTGTCGCCGCTGTGCGCGGCGAGCGTTTCGGGATCATCGGCGATAACTTCGTCGCCTAACAAACCTCGCAGGCGCGATGCGAGACTCGTGCTCATGCTCGTAATCGTGCTCGTGCCCGTGCTTTTAGCAATCGATTACGATTGCGAGTGGGAGCACGAGCACGAGATTAGATCGCGATGCGATAATGGCGGGAGCGTTCGTCCATGCGCGTGAGCAGCGCTTCGGCTTTCGGGTAAATCACCGGCTTGGTTCCATCGCCGCCGGCGAATTCTTTCGCGCCATCCATTGAATCGAAACGCAACAGCGTCATGAACTCCACTTCGTCGCCATCTTCAAAAACGAACAACTCGGCGCCGTGGTAGCCTTTGATATTTCTCGCGGCGATCGAAGGAAAGATTTCATCGCGCAACATGTCTTCGTAGATCTTCGCGTTTTCTCGTTTCGTCCAACCGTGCCAAATCCGTGCGATCATAGGTCAAGTCTTACTCTTGCTCGTAATCGTGCTCGCAATCGAACCGTCATCAAGCGATTACGATTAGGAGCACGAGCACGAAAATGTCACATCCCCATGATTTGATATCCGCCGTCGACGTAAATCACCTGCCCGGTGATCGCGGCGGCCGCGTCACTCGCCAAAAATACGCCGGCCGCGCCGAGCTCGGCCGGATCGCAGCTCCGTTTTAGTGGCGCGCGTTCCTGATAATGTTTTAACATT
>DATDFJ010000273.1:0-2218 GCA_036522675.1 Chthoniobacterales bacterium
TCGCGAAAGATTTTGTCGCAAGATCGACGTTCGTTCTTGCCTACGGCGACATTCTCGTCGATCCCGCCAACTACAAACGCATTGTCGATCTTAGCGATGACGTGGAAGCAATCGTCAGCGTCACGCGCGGCGAAGACGTGAGCAAAGGCGGCGCCGTTTTCGTAAACGAACGAATGGAGCTGCTCGATATTCGCGAGAAAGCGCCACCAGGCGACGCGCGCAGCCCGTGGTACAACGCCGGGCTCTACACGTTTCGTCCGAGCATTTTCGAGTTCACCGCAAAATTGCAACCTTCGCCACGCGGAGAGTACGAATTGACCGACGCCATCCGCGCGCTCGCGCAATCAGGCAAGAAAGTGCAGGCCGTTGAGCTCCTCGGCGAATGGGCGGACGTTCGCGACCCCGAAGTGTTGGCAAAACTGAACGCGTTGTAGCTGCTGCCGTCGCCGGCAGCAGAACGGAACAAACTCTGCCGCCAGAGACGGCGCAGCTACAACTTCACGAGATCTGCTCGGTCGGTTCTTCGCCTTCCTCCCCGATTTCTTCCTCGATCTCGCGGCGCCATTCGCGCGAGAGCCATGGCCGCAGGAACCCATAGAGCAGATACGCGAGGAAAAGAACGGCCGGCATCCATTCGTAATTCAGGACCGTGAAAATGAGAATGAGGATGATGGCGAGAAAACGCGGGATCGATTTTTTCGTTCTCCAGTTGATCGCCTTGAAGCTGGGATACTCGAACTGGCTGAACATCATGAAGGACAGAAAGAGGAGCAGCGGCGGGAGAAGGAATCGCCAATTGCCCAGCCGATGTTCGCCTTCGGCCAACCAGAGCAGGAAAAGTGTGATCGACGCGATGAGACCGGCCGCGGCGGGAATCGGAAACCCGGTGAAATTTTTCGTAGTGTTGCTGCTCCCTTCGCGCTCGTGATTCGCGGCGGCGGTATTGAAACGGGCCAGGCGCAATGCGCCGCACGCCAGGTAAACGAACGCGATCAGCCAACAGGCACGCGGGAATTCCTGGAGCACGACGCGATAAACCATCAGCGCCGGCGCTAAGCCGAACGAAACGATGTCAGCGAGCGAATCGAACTCCCGGCCGAAAGCGCTTTCGTTGCCGCCGAGTCGGGCAATGCGGCCATCGAGAAAATCGAAAATGAACGCGCCGAGCACGCACCAGATGGCGGTGTGAAAAAGGTCGCCGGCGGCGTCGGGGTTTGACGCCTGCAACAACGCACCTTCGAGCATTTTCAGGCAGGCGGTAAACCCGCAGAACAAATTGCCTGCCGTCATCAAGTTCGGCAGGAGATAAATTTTGGAAGGATGTTCCTTCATACGTCCGGCAATCGCGCGATGATTGTCGATCCTGCGCTGACGTGATCACCCACTTTCACAAGCACGGTGGCGGCGAGTGGCAAGTATACTTCGGTGCGCGAGCCGAAGCGAATCATTCCGAAGCGGTCGCCCTTCTTCAGCTCATCGCCGACCTCCGCCCAGGCGACGATCCGGCGCGCAATCGCACCCGTGAGCTGCCGCACCACGATTGTCGCGCGCGGGTTTTGGAATGCCCACGTCATCGCCTCATTTTTTTGCGAGCAATCTGGACGGCGCGCGTCGAGGCAGAGACCTTCGCGATGCTGCCGGTAAATGACGCGCCCATCAAGCGGCGCCCGGTTCGTGTGCACGTCAAAGATCGACAAGAAGATTCCGATTCGCCGCGTTCCTGTTTTTAAAAACGGGCTTTCCTCGACCTCTGATATTTCTGTCACCGTGCCATCTGCGGCGGCGACGATTGCATTCGGATCTGCCGGTACATCGCGCTCCGGATCGCGAAAAAATAAAATCGTGCCGACGATGAGCGCGACAAATGGCGCGGTGAGCCAGCCGCTGATGAGCCAACTGCCGAGCGCAAGCAACGCGAGAATTGCGACGATCCAACGTGCTTCAGAAATGGTTTGGAGACGCATCGGACAGCGCAATTTTCAAGGCGCAAAATCAGGAGGTCAAGGTGGCAAAAAACAGCGTGATCGCGGAAACCGATCGAGCCACAACATTGTGGGCTTGGGCGAGTGCGCCGCTTCAATATCTAGTGCAAATAACTTGCTCGGCGCCACGAGATTATTAGTTGTTTTTTGCCCTCCTTTCGCTACGTTTTGCCGATGCCTGCCAGAGCGGCCGTCGCCCCCCAGCCAGACGACGAAGATTCGACGCCCAAAACTCG
>DATDFJ010000274.1:0-8918 GCA_036522675.1 Chthoniobacterales bacterium
GCTTGAGCCGCACGCGAAGCATCACGATACAACCGTCACGCAGCTCGCGCTCGCGTGGTTGCTGCAGCGTTCGCCGGTGATGCTGCCGATTCCCGGCACGTCGTCACTCGATCACTTGGAGGAAAATATGGCGGCGGCGAAGCTTCAGCTCACGCCGGACGAGTGGAAGCAGGTTGAAGCTGCGGCAGGACATTAAAATTGGTAGGGACGCCGCGCCGCGGCGTCCGCGGTCGGAGTGGCATTTGCGGTCGGCGCAGCGCGCCGACCCTACCTCATCACAGCGCGAAGCCGTTACTGCTTGTCGTAGACGGCAGTTGTCTTGAACTTCTTGCCTTTCTCGTCGGTTCCGTTCGCGGTGACGGTGCGGCTTTTGCCATCAGGCGCGACAACGATACGGCCAGCGGCGACTTCTTTGCCGCCTTTTTTCACCATGAACTCCATCGTGTGATCATCGATCTTTCGGTAAGAGCGCATATCGGAGCTGGCATCGCCTTTCACGGCATAATTTTTTCCATCGAACTTGCCCATCCATTCGTTATGCATCGGTTTACCATGGGCATCGGTGCCGTCGATCGTCACCTTTGTTTGAAAAAGCATCGATTGATAAATGACGGTTGAGTTTTTCGCCATTCCGTTGCCGAGCTTTGATTTTTTTTCGTTCAATTTCCACGTGCCCATTTGCGCGTTGGCCGCGAAGCACAACGTCCCTGCCGCAAGCCAAACGATCAGAAAGACTAACGAGCTTTTTATTTTCATGCGGCAGATGAAAGACGGGAACCGAGCGGCGCGTCAACACTTTTTGCGTGTCGCCAAAGCGCGGCTACAAGGCGGTTAGTCCTTTTTCTCCGCAGCGGCAGCCACAGCCGCCGGCAGATCGGAGTTCCAGATGTCGACGACCGCTTTCCACACGCCGGCTTTCTTTTGCCAAACAACTGCGTATTTGCCGTGGTCGGTTGTGGGTTTACCGCTCGGATCATTGACGGTCAGCTGATACGTGCCGGTGAGGTAAGCCATGTCGCCGGAGGTGGCGACTTCCACTTTTGTTGCCTTCCAGCTGACCGCGGCGCCGGCGTTGGTGAAGAGGTCCAACCACACCTTGCGAATGGCATCATGTGTCGACGCGATCGGCGCGTTGGCCGGCATGACCATCGCGTTTTCGGAATAATAGGAAACGACTTTATCGACGTCTTTAGCTCCGGCCGCGGCCGACCATTTCGCATCCAGATCACGCAGTGTTTGCTCGTCGGAAGATTTGGTTTCTGCGCCGCGAGCGGGTGCAACAAGAGCAGATGCGATTAATGCAATGCAAGCTGTCAGCAACAGTTCCGCTTTGATGAATCTTTTCATGGTGTCATCGAGCGCTGAGCTGGATTCGCCGTCAACATTTTTCAGCGCTATTCCGGGGAGCACAGGGCCGCCGGCCGGTAGTTCGCGGCAGCTTGCCGCGAATCTTGGATCGACAATCACTCCGACCTTGAACGCGATGCATTCGGCCAGCGGCCGAATGTTACAGCCCAGCGGCCTGTGCTCCCCAGACGCGGCGCTCACAGCATTGGCAGCTGCTTTTTCGATTTCGGCGGCGGGAATGCGCGATCCAATTCGTTGAGATCATCTTGAGTGAGCTCGATGTCGACCGCGCGTGCGTTGTCGCGGACGTGCTCTGCGTTCGCCGCTTTTGGAATGGCGATCAGGTTGTCCTGACGAAGCAGCCAGGCGAGCGCGATCTGCGCCGGCGTCGCGTGGCGGCGCTGCGCGATTTCATTTAGCGTCGCGTGTTCAAGCAATCCTCGGCCATGACCGACTGGCGCGTAAACCATCACGGGAAGCTGATGGCTGAGAGTTGATGGTTGAGAGAAAAGAGGAAGAAGGTCGTATTCGATCTCACGATGGTTCAGGTTGTAAAGAACCTGATTGGCGGCGCAGTTGCGACCATTCGGGATTGAGAAGAGTTCGTTCATATCGCCGACATCGAAATTTGAAACTCCCCAGTCCCGGATTTTTCCGGCGTCGCGCAATTTTTCGAAGGCTTCGACCGTTTCCTCCAGCGGCGGCGATTTTTCGCGCCAGTGAAGCAGGTAAAGATCGACAACGTCTGTGCGCAATCGTTTAAGGCTGCGTTCGCACGCTTTCGGCAGTTTTGTGCGCGAGGCGTTATGCGGATATGCTTTCGTAACCACGAAAACGCGCTCGCGCTGGCCGGCGATTGCGTCGCCGACGACTTCCTCCGCGCCGCCGTCACCGTACATCTCGGCGGTATCAATCAATGTCATGCCGAGATCGATCCCCAAACGCAGCACAGCGATTTCCTCATCGCGTGCGCTCTTCTTTTCGCCCATCCGCCAGGTGCCCTGGCCGAGCGCGGGGACGCGCGTGCCGTTGGGGAGCGACACGGTTTTCATTTACAGAAAACGTCGAACACTCAACTCGCCTTCGCAAGGCTACGGCGCGGCAAGCACCGAACTCCGAAAGCGATTCGCGAGCAGGCGTGCAACGCTGAGACTTAGAACAGCGCGAAACCCAATCTGACCGATAGCCTAACGAGTTGTCGATCTTCGCCTACGGAAGAAGTTCCCAGGTATCGCCGAGAAAGGTGTTGCCGTCCTGGCCGCCGAAGATGACGAGGTGACCCGCGGTGGGATCAGACGAAATGCCGGCGCCCTCACGGCGCGGGGGCGATTGCGTGGCGTGCAATTGGTTCCAGGTCGAACCCGACCAGCGCCAGGTGGTGTTTTGCGCGTAGCCGCCGCTTGCGCCGCCAAACATGATTACACTTTTGAGATTGCGATCGAAAGCGGTCGATGGCCCATAGACCAGCAGCGGTTGTTCGGGCGGCGATTGCAGCGTCCATGTGCGTCGGTTGTAAGTCCATGTGTTGATCGGATTCACATCAGCCAGACCGCCAAACATTACCACTTTGCGTGTGAACGGGTCGAGACCAACCGCCGCTGACGAACGCGCGTATGGGACGTCTGGCATGGAGAGTTGATTCCAGTCGCTGCCGGTCCATTGCCACATGGTGAGCTGATAAAAGTGGCCATCGAATCCGCCGAACACGTCGACGCTGCCATTCGGATCGTTGAAGAGCATCGGCCCGGTCACCGCCGGTGGTGAATGGGTCGGGGCCGCTTGCGTCCACTGCAAAGTTTCGCTGTCCCAAATCCACGTATCGCCCAGGTAGTGGCCATCGAAACCGCCGAAGAGCACGATCCGCCTCGTGGGCAGATCGAAAGCCATCTGCGTGTTCACGCGCGCCGGCGGAGCAATCGGTGTCGTGACCTGTGTCCAATTAGTTCCGTCGAAGATCCAAGTGTCGTTCAGGTACGAGCTGCCATCGAATCCGCCGAACATGGTCGTTTTTCCGGTCATGGGGTCGTAGGCCATTGCCATGTACGACCGAGGCGAGGGAGATACGGCTGGCGAAAGCTGCACCCACTGGATCGAATTAGTATCGGTGGCGGCAAACGCGCAGTTCGCGACCAGCGCCATGAGGATACAGCAACAGCGAAGGGAAAAACGTTGAGATCGATTCGACTTCATGGGGCCGGAACTTAAATCGGTGGAATGATACCTTGTCAAATGCCGAAGAGTCAGGCCCGATCAAACCAGCACGTGTAACAGCGGCGTGAAGCTGATGAAGATGGTCTGGGCAAGAAAGAAAAGCGCAAAGAACTGGTGATAGCGTTCATTGTGGGTAATGGCGGCGGTCACGAGCCCAGCAAAGTAGATCGTGTTACTGACATAATATTCAGGGCCGAGCTCAAGGAAATGCGGTATGCCCTTGAGCAGTGAGTCCACGCAATCGACCGGCGTGAACAGACAGAAGATCAGGAAAAACGCGCGGTGATTCGCGTAGAAATGCTTTTTATAATCGATGAATTCATCGAGCGCGCTCTCTGACGGGAAGAGCAGAAGCGAGGCGAGAAACAAAATCGTGGGCGAGATTAAGACGAAGAGAAACAGGAAAATCGTCCATGGTTGCTGGTTGCGCCAACGATAGAAAATCCACCACGCGATCACCAGATAGAGGAATAAGTTCACGATCCAGACGGCGTGCACCCAATAGATGCGACGACGCGAGCGCGCCTGTAGCATTTCGCCAACGCCGGCCAGCACTCGTGTCATGCCCAGCGCCAGGATGATCGAGATGAGAACGGAAAGATATTCGAATGGACTCATCGTTACTGAATTTTCGGCGAACGAATATGTTCGGGACGCGGACCAAGGCCAATAAGGCGTGCGGGAAGTGCGCGGAGAAATGGAAACCAGATAAAGAGCCGGAGGAGAAACGGCAGGCGATTGCCGGTGCCGGATGTGCGGCCGTTGATCCGGCGATGAATCAGCACTTGCAGCGCCTGGATCAAGCGCACCGGAAATTCGCGGCGCGTTTGCACCTGCTCGAGTTCTTCGAGCGTGGCCGCGCGCTCGCGTAATTTGGCGGCGAGAAGATTAGCCGTCGCGACCGCATCTTGGAGAGCGAGGTTGATTCCGACCCCGCCGGCCGGCGACATCGCATGCGCGCTGTCGCCGATGCAAAGCAAGCCTTCACGGCACCATTTGCGCAAACGATTGATCTGAACGGTCAGCAACTTGATCTTCGACCAATCATCGAGCTCGGCGATTCGATCTGCGAGAAAAGGCCCGAGCTCGACAATGTCGCAATGCAACGCGGGCAGGCCACGTTGTTTGATCGCGTCGAAATCGCCCTTGGGAATCACGAACCCGACCTGGAAGTAATCGCCGCGGTCGAGTAACACGAGCAATTTGCCGTGCCGGAAAAAGCCAAGCGATTGCGGCGGATCGGTTGCGCGCTTGGAAAGCCGCACCCAAAGCACATCGATCGGAACGCCAAACTCCTGCAGCTCCAATTGCGCGCGCGTATATGTGATTGCGTGCCGGCCGTCAGCGCCAATGACCAGATCGGCGTGAATCTCGCGCTCGCCCTCCGGCGTTTGTGCGCGCACGCCCGCGACGCGGCCGTTGGCAAAAATAAGATCGACAACTTCATGTTGCATGTGGAGCGCGAAAGTCGGGAAACGTTTCGCCTGCGCGGCGAGAAAATTGAGAAAATCCCACTGCGGCATGAAGGCGATGAATTTGCAATGGGTGGGCAGGCGCGAAAAATCAGCCATCGGCACTGGATGCCCGTTAAAGATACCGCGGATTTCGCGCAACTCCTGATGCGGCAGTGTGAGGAATTCTTCGAGTAACCCGAGCTCGTGCATCAACTCGAGCGTGGAAGGGTGAATGGTGTCGCCGCGGAAATCGCGAAAGAAATCGCGATGTTTTTCCAAAACGACGACGTCAACGCCGGCGCGCGCAAGCAAATAGCCGGCCATCATTCCCGCCGGTCCGCCGCCGGCGATTACGCAGCGGATCCAAATATCAGCCGGTGTGCTCATACTTGATTTGTGCAGTCTGATCTTCGATTAAGAGCACGAACATGAGCAAGAGTAAGTACGACGTGGTGATTCTCGGCGCCGGCCACAACGCGCTGGTCGCGGCGAGTTATCTCGGCCGCGCCGGACTAAGCGTGCTCGTTCTGGAGAAAAACGATTATATCGGCGGCGCCACCACTTCGCAGCGTCTCTTCCCCGATTACGACGCGCGGCTGTCGCGCTACTCGTATCTGGTCAGCCTTTTCCCGGACAAAATCATCCGCGATCTTAACCTCAACCTGGAGCTGCGCCATCGCGCGACCGCGCACTTTGTGCCCTACGCCAATCACGAACGCAGTGGCGGGCTGCTCATCAGCAACGTCGACGAAGAGCTGAGTCGTCGATCAATTGTCGATCTTACCGGCGGCGACGCGGAATTCGAGCAGATGAAAAAGTTTTACAAGCTCGCGCAGGTCTTCGCCGAACACACGTGGGAGAGCATGCTCGAGCCGCTCGTCGCGAAGGAGGAAGTGGCTCGACGATTTAATCGCGATGAGATCTCGCGTGAAGCGTGGCGCAGCCTCGCGGAGGAACCGCTCGGCCGCGCGGTCGAGCGTTATCTGAAAAATGATTTGCTGCGCGGACTCGTGCTGACCGATGGCAAAATTGGCGTGTTCACTCATCCGCACGATCCATCGCTGGTGCAGAACCGCTGTTTCCTTTATCACCTCATCGGCAACAAGACTGGCGAGTGGAAGGTGCCGGTCGGCGGGATGGGCGCAGTTGCGCGCGAGCTGGAGCAGTGCGCGCGTAAGGCTGGCGCGGAATTCCTGACCAATGTCGATCTTGTCGATGTCGATCTTCGGGGCGAAACAAAGTCCATTCGATTCCGCCACGACGATAAAGAGCAAAACGCCGAGTCCCGCTTTTTGCTCGTGAACTTCGGTCGCAATGTGCTCGCGAAATATTCGGGCAAACCGTATCAGCCGGAGCGAGTGGACGAGGGCAGCGTATTCAAGATCAACATGCTCCTGCGGCGTTTGCCCAAGTTGAAAACGAAACAGTATTCAGCGGAGCAGGCGTGGTGCGGCACATTTCACAGCGACGAAGGCTACGAGCAGATGAACGCGAGCTATGATCAGGCGGCCAAAGGCCGTTTGCCCGATAAAACGCCGTGCGAGGTTTATTGTCACACGCTGACCGACGACAGCATCCTCGCGCCCGAACTGCGCGACCAGGGTTTTCACACGATGACGTTGTTCGGGCTAGACACGCCGTGGAGCTTGTTCGCGCGCGACAATGAGACGATGCGACAACAAGCGGAAAAGAAATTTCTCGCCAGCATCGACCAATGGCTCGAAGCACCGCTCGCCGACTACCTCGCCCGCTCGCGTGATGGCCGGCTTTGTCTCGAAAGTAAGAGCCCGGTCGACATCGAGGACTCGTTAGGCATGTATCGCGGCAATATTTTCCAGGATGCGCCGACGTGGCCGTTTGCGACGCGCAAGGAAGACGTCGGTCGCTGGGGCGTCGAGACCGATTGGGAAAATGTTTTCCTCTGCGGCTCGAGCGCGTTGCGGGGCGGCGCGGTCAGCGGTATCCCTGGGCACAACGCCGCGCGGGCCGTGCTGCAGAGTCTCGGGTAGCGCGCGCGTCGCTCGTTCTGGCGAAACCGCCTCGGTTTCGCGAACTTTCGTCGTGCCTAACAAACACAATGAAAGTTCGCAACCACGAGGAGGTGATCGCCGGCACGCGGGACGCGTGCGCTACCCAGACTCGGCCGCCGTCGCGGTGGGCGTGGGCGGCAGCTTGAATTTCCGCACCCGTTTTCTCGTCGGTCGTGGCGAATCCTTGGCTTTTGCCGATGCTCCAGGAGTGCGCTGCCTCGAATCAGCGGGCGTGACGACGTGCGGATGTTTGTCGCGATAACATTTTGTCGCCAGACCGAGCACGAATGCTGTGAGGATAAAAATAATGACGCGCTTTTCTTCCGGTGTGAGAACGAGCTTTTGCCTAAGCTCACTCCATCTCCACGGCCAGCGCAGTTTCAACGCGCGGCTTCGTCTTTGATCCGCGGCCGGACGCGCAAAGAACGATAGTTATTCTTGATGTAGCGGGCGTAGTAACCCGCTTTGGAATCTGCCGACATAAGATCGCGATAAACCGAGGCCGGAACATCGACATATCGATAGATCGAGCCGGTCGTGAACTTGACCTCCAGCCAGTGCCGCCGTTTGCTGTAGCCGATCTCGGCGATCGCGTTCGATTCCACGCGCTCACGCGGAATGTGCGAAGTGATCGGCTGTTCCTGTTCCGCTTTTGCCGGACTGAAAAGGAAATAAGCAGCCAACAACGATGCCGCCGCCACGATTTTCATCGCGGATGCGTTGTATCAGATCAAACGAAGAGAGTCGAGGGCGAGATGGATCGGCCTCTCCGAGGACGATACTAAGAAAGAAGTGCGGCTGCGCCGCCTGATTTACCGTCGCGATCGGACAGCGCGATCCATCTATCGGCCAAGCGGCGAAGTGATTTCCGTGCCGGCGGGCGGAGTGAATTCGAACACTGATGCCGCTACGGGCGCGCGGCTCTGGTTTGAGTAAATCGTGATCACGCGCTCGCCGTTCGGTTGAATCATCTCAGTGCGCTCGGCGAGCAAATCCTGATTCAGTCGCAAATTGAACTTTTCGAACAAGCGCTTCATCGACGCCGCGCGAGGGATCAGCGTCAGTTCGTAGTGATTGCCTGCGGCGCCGGAGCCCGGCGAAGGCGAGTCGATCTTCGCGCCGGTGACAGAGAAGGCGTTTTCTACATTGTCGAGATTCAATGCGGTATTGATCGTAGCGATCGCCGCATCGACCGGAGAGCGTTTGCCTAACGAGTAACGCTCGGCCGATTTGAAGTTTGGATAGTAGATCCAGAGCTCGCGCCCGTTGCTAATCGTCACGCTCGGTGCGTTGCCTCGGACTTCGCGGCGGAACTTGTCCGGCGCCTGGAACCAGACCTTGCCCGAGCTGACGATCGGTTTGTTGAGCAGCCGCAGCGTTTTCTCTTCGCGAAAATCTGCCTCCATACTCGGCGCCGCGGCGCGGGCCGTCCGGATGCGTGCGAGAAGATCTTTGATTTCGCTTTGCGACAGCGGCTCGCCATGCGCAAATGATGCGAGGCCGAGCAACGCGAACGCAGTGGACCGGAGCCGACGCATCATCGTCATACCCTTCAACGCTCAACATCCAACATTCAATGGCGCTCGCTCATAATTGGGCGTCGGGCGTTGAGCGTTGGGCGTTGAACGTTTCTCTCTCTTTTTCCCACAGCTTCGGTTCAGCCGCGGCCATCGCGGGTAACGTGAAGAAAATTGTGGCAAGCAAGCTCCAGAAAATCCCAATCGCGCAGGTAATGCCGAGACCGCTGAGCGATGGATTGTGGGCCAGGCCTAACGAGCCGAAGCCGCTCACGGCGGTAAGCCCCGCGAGCAGAACCGGTTTCACGACACCCGCAACGTCGTGCTCGATCTCGCGGGTTTTCTGCCAGACGAGCACG
>DATDFJ010000275.1:0-4537 GCA_036522675.1 Chthoniobacterales bacterium
AACAAGCCGCCGATGGATTTGAAATTTGGCGATGACTTCGTCGCCACGTCGGCCCGGCTGCAAACCGACATCAAGATCGACAATTCCGATCTCGTGTTTGTCGGCTACGGCGTGGTCGCGCCGGAGTACGGCTGGGACGACTTCAAAGACGTCGATGTGCGCGGCAAAACCGTTCTCATGTTGATCGGCGATCCACCGGTCCCGGATCCGAAGGACCCGTCCAAGCTCGACGAGAAAATGTTCAAGGGAAAAGCGATGACCTACTACGGGCGCTGGACCTACAAATACGAGATCGCCGCGCAACGCGGCGCGGCTGCCGCCATCATCATCCATGAGACCGAGCCGGCGGCGTATCCATGGCAGGTCGTGAAATCGAGCTGGTCGAAAGAAAATTTCGAGCTCGATAGTCCCGACAAAAACATGGGCGCGGTGGAGGCGCGTTCGTGGATCACCGAGGATGTCGCGAAGAAATTGCTCTGGGATTGCGGCCAGGATTTTGGCGCGCTCAAGAAAGGAGCAGTGACGAAAGAATTTCGCCCGGTCGCGCTGAACGCAAAAGCGAAGTTCGACATCAAACAGACGCTCCGCGCGTTCAAATCGCACAACGTCATCGGCAAACTCGAGGGCAGCGATCCGGCGCTGAAAGATGAATACATCATTTTCACCGCGCACTGGGACCACCTCGGCCGGCACCCGGAGTTGCAGGGCGATCAAATCTTCAACGGCGCAGTCGATAACGCTTCCGGCTGCGCCGCGGTGATGCAGCTGGCGTTGGCATTCACTAAATTGAATCCGCCGCCGAAACGCTCGGCTCTTTTCATGTGCACGACGGCCGAGGAAGCCGGTTTGCTAGGGGCGAAGTGGTATGCGCAGCACCCGCTTTATCCGCTCGAGAAAACGCTGGCCGATATCAACATCGACAGCATGAACGTCTGGGGCAAAGCGCGCGACGTTGAGGATATTAGCTTCGATTTTTCTGGCCTCGACGACATGCTCGCCGCCGCCGCCAAACGCCAGGGCCGCACCGCCATTCCGAATAGCCGGCCCCAGAAAGGAACTATTTATCGAGCGGATAATTTCGAATTTTCCAAAGTCGGTCTGCCCTCGCTTTACATCGGCAAAGGCGAACATCTCCTTTCCCGTCCGGAAAATGCACCCACTCGCTCCGACGAATTCGACCTTAAAGATTACCACCAGGTCAGCGATCAGGTAAACCCCGACTGGGACCTGAGCGGCGCCGCCCAGGATGTCGATCTTCTGCTCGAGGTCGGCGTCCAGGTCGCCAACGGCGACAAATTCCCCGAATGGAAAGCCGGCAATGAATTCAAGCCGAAGCGCGATGCGATGATGAAGAAGTGATCAACACCTTACAGAGCCAAACACCATCGCGGCCTTTTCAATTCACCGGCCGCGTTCGCAGTTTTCGTTACGCAATCGTCGGAATTTTGCGGATGCTACGCTGTCAGCACAATGCGTGGATTCATTTGATTGTTACCCTCGGTGTGGTTGCTGCAGGCTTCGTTTTCCAATTATCTCGCGGCGAATGGTGTTGGATTGTGCTGGCGATTGCGACCGTCTGGACAGCCGAGGCACTGAACACGGCTTTCGAATTTCTGGCTGACGCCGCGTCGCCGAGTTTTCATCCGATTGTGCGCGACGCTAAAGATGTCGCGGCCGGTGCGGTGCTCATCACGGCAATTGCTGCCGCGATAATCGGCGCGATCACCTTTTGGCCGCATGTCGCTGCACTCTTGTTGCGGCGCTAGCTCGATCGACGTGGAGGAAATTCCTGCGCTGACGCGATGAAAATGCTTTGCATGCTTTGGGCTGCGGTCACGCATGAACCCCTAAATTTCTCGGTGCCTATTGTCAGCGCATTACTGGGCGTGATCGTTTTGTTGTTCGGGCGACGATTGTTTTGGTTGTGCGTGGCGGCCGTGGGATTTGCCGCGGGATTTGAGATTGCACCGCATTTTGTGCACGAGCCGTCGCCGGTGCTGACGTTGACGATTGGACTCGTGTTTGGATTTGTTGGAGCGTTGCTCGCATTGTTTTTGGAGAAGGTGGCGATCGCGATCGCGGGGTTTCTCGCGGGCGGGAAGCTGGCGACGGCCATCGCGGCCGCGTTCTTCGTCGCGGCAGCGAGTTACTTTGGCATCATCTTCCTTATCGGCGGAATTGTTGGCGCACTGTTGTTGCTGACGTTGTTCGACTGGGCGCTGATTGTTGTTTCGTCGGTTGTCGGCGCTTATCTGATCGAACACACGATCGTGCTACCAGCAGCAGGATCAACAGTTCTGTTCATCGCGCTGGCGGCGATTGGGATCGTCGTGCAGGCGGCACTATTCAGAGGAACGACTGCAGTCTAACCAAGGCCTGCCGCCGACACGGCGGCCGCTGCGGCCACACTTCTTTGCTGACAAGGCAAAGATCGACATGAAACAATGCCGGGTATGAATTCACCTCGAACTGGACTGCGTGTGGCGAGTGTCGTGTTCGTGATCTTTGCCCTTGGCCATATCGCGCGGCTGGTTAGCCAGGCGCCGGTCACCGTTGGCCGCTTTCATGCGCCAATGGGTGCGAGCGTGGTAGCGCTAATTGTCGCCGCCGCTCTGAGTATATGGCTGTGGCGGCTTTCATCGCGCGCCGGATGACAGCCGCCAAACAGCTGCGTTTCGAAATTATTACGGTGCCATTTCGCACATGAAACCATCGCGTCTCGCGATCGTCTCCGGAATCATTCTTATCGTTATCCTGGGCATCTCGTGGTGCGGGCGAAAACCGAAAATTGAATACACGGGTGTGCCGCTTGCGACACAAACTCCGGCTCCGCTCGCTTCCGCCGGGCCGGCTGCGGCCGCGACCGCGCAACCTACGACGGTCCAAACCTCACCGGCGGCAGTCAATCAAACGCCCTCACCAGCTCTGCAAAAGGCTGCCGAGCGAGTCAGGCCCGCTGTGATTCTGCTCTCAGTTTTCGACGAACCCGGAAAACTGCTCCGAACCGCGACTGGATTTTTCATTTCGCAAGACGGCAGGTTTGTCACGAACTGGCATGTGGTCGCCGACGGCGCGCACGCCGTGGCGAAAACGAGCGACGGCAGAATTTACAATGTCATCGGCACGTTGAGCGAAATCGAAGCGGCTGACCTGGCGGTACTTCAGGCTGAAGTGAAAAAGCCGGTGCCGTTTATCACATCAGGCAAAGCGACTGGCGCGCAACCCGGTACGCGCGTCGCCGCAGTCGTAAGTCCGCTCGCGCGAGGCGTACCGCCGGTGTTCGCGACGACGGTCTCGGCAACGAGCTCGGATGAAAACGGGCAACGCCTGGCGCTCGCGCCGCCGCCACCGAACGAAACGACGGGCGCGCCGGTGATCAACGAACAGGGCGAGCTAGTGGGTTTGGTCACACAAGCAAACCAAGCCGGCGCGGCGAATATCGTGCGAAGCGCCAGCGGAATCGAGTCGCTCGTCGCCAAAATCGACACGGACGGCAAAGCGCGCTGGCGTGGCGCGCGCACTCACGGTTCGCCCTCGGCTTCGCCGCCCGCAGAAGAAGAAGGTGCGGAAGCAGCCGCTGCCGCCCCACAGCCGACCGCCCAACCCGCCGTCAGAACAATTACGAGCACTACTACCCGCACCGACAAACCGAAGATCGTTTATAATCCGAAACCGAATTATCCGGCCTATTCCTATTTTCATGAAAAAGGCAGCGGCCGTTTTCGGGTCACGTTTTCAGCGAGCGGCACCGTGAAAAATGTGGAAGTAATCGAATCGACAAGAAGCGCAACGCTCGACAACGTGACAGTGGAAGCGCTGCGCCGGTGGAAGGCAACTCCGGGGCAGGAGTGGAACGTTACCGTGCCGGTGACATTTGACAGGAGATAAGGATCGGAGCTGAGAAGTGATTAGTAAGAAGCGAGAGTAGTGTTGCTGGCACTTCTCACTTCGCCGTCAGTGCCGAAAATGGCGGACGCTCGTGAAGATCATCGCCATTTTGCGTTCGTCGGCCGCCGCGATCACTTCCTTGTCGCGCACTGAGCCGCCGGGCTGGATTGCGCAGGTCGCACCCGCGTCGGCGGCGGCGAGCAGCGCATCGGGAAAAGGAAAAAAAGCGTCGCTCGCTACGGCGCTGCCTTTCAAGGAAAGACCGGCTTCTTGCGCTTTCCAAATCGCAATGCGCGAGGCGTCCACCCGCGACATTTGGCCGGCGCCGATGCCGAGGGTGCGATCGGCTCCAGCGTAAACAATCGCGTTTGATTTGACATGCTTGACCACGCGCCACCCGAAAAGCATCGCCCTTAGTTCTGACTTCGTCGGCTCGCGTGCAGTGACGACGTCCTGCGGAATTGCGTTTGCGCCATCCGAGTCCTGCACGAGCAGACCGCCGTTGACCGAACGAAGATCGATTGTCGATCTTATCTCGTCTGGCGCGGTGGTCAGCCGAATCAGCCGCAGATTTTTTTTCTTCTGTAAAATCGTGCGGGCCTCCGGCTCGAACTCGGGAGCGATAATGACTTCAGAAAAAATTTCGCTG
>DATDFJ010000276.1:0-11901 GCA_036522675.1 Chthoniobacterales bacterium
TCGGTCAGCCGAGTAATACTTCACTTTCAACGGCATGCCAAGACACACGATTGCTTGAATAAGTGAATTTTTACGGCTGCCCGGATTGTGGTATAAACGGCGCGAATAATGGGCGCCGCAGGAATAAACCAGGGTCTCGCAAGGATCGCCGCCATTGCGCTGCTCTTACTTTCCGGCTGCACCTCGATCGCGGATCTCAACGACCGCTCGCGCCGCATCGAGCGCGAATGGATGCTGGAATACCAAAAGGGCGAGGACGAATTGCGCTTCCGCGTTGTCGAGGCGCCCGCCATCGTCGTGTACGAGGAGATGCGCCGCACCCTCATCGACTTGGGCCTGCCGATCGTGCGCGAATCGTTCGCCAACGGCGTGCTCGTCGCCGAGAACAATGCGCCGAGCCCTCTGACGAAGGAGGAATGGCTCGAGGTCAAAAGAAAAGAAGACCCGCAAATGAAAGATCTCGGCGGCGATCAGCTGGTCCTTCCCGCCGATCCTTCCAATTTCGTCATCACGCTGCTGGCGGTCGTGAGGGGGGTCGGCGATATCTCCGTCGTCCACCTCGAATACGAGCTTGACTCGCCGAAGTATCGGCGCATGGGCCTGTTGTTGTCCCGGAAAGCGCCGCCCAGCGCGGTCAGGATCGCCTCACAAAAATTCTGGACGATTCTCCAGCTGCGCCTCGAAAGGCTGAAGATCGCGCCGCCGCGCCGGCGTCAGGGCAAAGAATTCGAGATTTAAAACCCGCTACGCTTCGCCGAGAAATTTGCTTCGCTTCGGATTAAACCCGTCTTGACACTCTCCCCTCAAGCGCTAACTTTTTTATAGGGATCCGTACCACGCCAATATTAATTTCAACGGAGTTGAGTATGAAACGATTTATCCATCTTTCCACTTACGCAGCAGCAATCATCTTTTTGAGCTTGCAAACGCCGGCTTTCGCTCAAGCGCCGCAGAGCAAGTCGGTGACGATCCGCGGCAAAATCGCGACCGTCGAGGGCCAGTCGCTCAACGTCGCGACCAAGGACGGCGAAGTCACGGTGCGACTGCCGGCGGATGTCAGGATCGGCGGCGTGGAATCCGCCCGGCTCTCGGACATCAAGTCGGGCGAATATGTCGGCACGACGGCCGTCAAGCAATCCGACAGCAACTTGAAGGCGCTCGAGGTGCACATTTTCCCCGAGAGCGCGCGCGGCACGGGCGAAGGCCACCGGCCGTGGGACCTCCAGCCCGGCTCGACGATGACCAACGCGAACGTCGAGAAAGTCGAGCAGGTCGCGGTCGAGAAGGTTCAAGGCTCGATGCTCACGCTCAAATATAAAGACGGCGAACAAAAAGTATTCATCCCGCCGGGAACGCCGATCGTGAAAAACGTCTCCGCGGACCGCTCGCAGCTCAAGGAGGGCGCCGGCGTCTTTATTCCCGCCGTGCGCGGCGCGGACGGAACGGTCACCGCAACGCGCGTCACTGTCGGCGTCGGCGGCACGATGCCGCCGATGTAACGCCCGCTAAGGCGACCGCGCACTCTTCCAGTACCGGCGCGCGAAAAACCCCGCGTAGAGCAGCGCGAGCAGAATTACATTCGGAATAAATATTTCCGGCGCGGACCAGGGGCGGCCGTTCACGCGCAGGTCCGACAACGGCCAGAGAAACGGCGTGGGGAAGAACGAGAGCGCGTGCGTCGGGATGTCGACCAGGATGTGCAGCCCCCAGGCGGAGAATTCCCAGACCGGCCGGCGGAAGATCAGCCACAGCAGCGCGAAGATGATCGCGAAGATGACCAAGCTGTGGCTGACATTATAGACTTGATGCACGAACGACGGGAAAATGCTCGGGTCCGGCGGCTCGGTGGAAAACCGCGGGCGCTGCTCGACGCCGAGAAAAGTCAAAAGAAAAAACGGGCCGAACGCGCAGAGGTCCGGCCCCATGCCGAGTAAAAACGCGAGCCAGAAGCTCCTGCGATTTTTCCTGCCGAACGCGAGCGAGCCCCAGAGGCCGTGCGAGAGGATGTCCATGTGCGCGCGTTCATAGTAGCGCAAAAACCGGCTGAATTCGCGCTTACGCGGAAGAGAGACGCACGGCCTTTCAATTCGTTGGGTGGACTTTCATCTCGATTCGGATTAAGAGCCACATCCCATGAAGAAATATCTTCCAGCGGCCCTTCTTCTCGCAGCGATTTTTATTTTACCATCGGCGATTTATCTCTCCGCCGGAGAAGCGCCGGGCGGCAAGTCGATCATCCTCTCGACCACCACAAGCACGCAGGACTCGGGACTGCTCGACGTCCTCGTGCCGCTGTTCGAGAAGAAGAGCGGTTACAGCGTCAAGACCGCGTCGGTCGGCACCGGCCAGGCTTTGGAGCTCGCGGCGCGCGGCGAGGCCGACGTCGCGCTGGTGCACGCGCCGAGCCTGGAAAAGAAATACGTCGCCGACGGCAAGCTGCTCAACCGCCGTCTCGTCATGTACAACGACTTCGTCATCATCGGACCGCAAAACGATCCCGCCAAGATCAAATCGACCAAAAGCAGCGTCCAGGCGATGAAGCTCGTCGCCGACACGCAGTCGCGCTTCGTTTCGCGCGGCGACAATTCCGGAACGCATAATCTGGAAAAGGCGCTCTGGAAGCAGGCGGGCGTCGAGCCCAAGGGCGCCTGGTATATCGAATCCGGCCAGGGGATGGGCGCGACGCTGGGCATCGCCAACGAGAGGAACGCTTACACCATCACCGACCGCGCGACCTATCTCGCGTTTCAGAAGCGCGTCACGCTGCCGATCCTGCTCGAGGGCGACAAGCCGCTGCTCAATATCTATTCGGTGATGGAAGTGAATCCGGCGAACGGCCCGCGCATCAACACCGCCGGCGGCAAGGCGTTCGCCGACTTCATGGTCGCGCCGGAGACCCAGGCGGTGATCAAGAACTTCGGCCTGGAGAAGTTCGGCCAGGCGCTATTCGTCCCCGTCGCGGGCAAGCGCGAAGAAGACCTCGGCGGCTGACGGAATTTCCCCTTCGCCATTCTCTTTAGGACGAATCTGCGGTCGAGGCGCATCAGTTCCATAACACCGGCCTGGACCCCGTCGGTGTAGTCGCCTCTCATAAAGGCGGGGATAATGTGGGCGTCGATGATCTCCTCGACGTCGTCGTCTGAAATGTATTTCTGCATGCGGCAGCCGAGCTCGATGCGCAGCATCTTAGCGTTCACGTTATTCCAAAGTTATTCCCGGAGAGGTCTCTCAGGCCCCGGCTTCCCCTGTCCAGAAATGTTATTTCGGCACGGTTTCACATCAATAAGTGCCAAATTTGGTCAACGTGTGCCCGATATGGTGTCGCCGCGCTTTCACTAAGCCTTCGACAATCAGAGACTTAAGAACCGTGGCACAACCTATGCTTTAAGCAACAATGGATGATAGACCCCGGCCGGCCGGTTTCGTTGACAGAAATCTGCCCTTTATGTGAATTTTCGTCCGCTTAGGGCCGGGGCGAACCAAATTAATTCTGATGCAGCTCAAGTCGGTATTTGCGAATTTCGCTCGCTCACTTGCCGCTCGGTTGTCTTCGGCTACCGTGCAGCGGCGGAGGCTCTTCAACGCCGCCGTTTTTGCTTTCCTGCTGCTGCCGATTCTTTTAATCGGCGTCTTCAACTACCGGCAATCCTATAGAGATCTCACCGATAACGCTTCCGATCGAAGACAGGCGCTGGCGTATCTCGCCGCCGCTACTCTCAAGCAGAGACTCGACTACATGAAAGACATCGGCGTCGCGTTGGCTACTCGTGTGCGGTTTCGTCAGTTGATCGCGGAGGGAAAATGGAGCGAGGCGATCGAAATTCTTCGCACCGTGCCAAAGGACTTTCCGTTCATCGAACGGCTCTTTCTAACCGATCCCGGCGGCACCTTGATGGTCGACACGCCCGAGCTGCCGGTCGTGCGGGGTAAGAATTTTGCTTTCCGCGACTGGTACCGAGGCCTTACGAAAGACTGGCAGCCGTATGTCTCGGACGCATATCAAAGAACCGCCGAGCCGCGATATAACGTCGTCGCCATCGCCGTTCCCGTCAGAGGCGAAGAAAAAATCATCGGCATTCTCGTCCTCCAAGTGCGCGTCGGCTCGCTGGTGGAGTCCCTAAAAGCTATCGATATCGGCCGTTCCGGATTCATCTACATCGTCGACCGGCGAGGGCAGCTTGTGGCTCACCCCAAATTCGCCGTCGATCGTGACAGTATCGATTTCAGCTCCGTCCCGGTCGTCCGCAAGGTGCTCAGCAGGCAACGCGGCGTCGAAAGCGGATGGAACCCCGTCGAGAAAGAAGAGCGCGTCGCGGCCTACGAACCGGTCGCCGGGTACGGCTGGGGAATCGTCGCGCAGCAACCCGCCGCAGAGGCGTTCGCGGCGCGCGACGCGAGCTTGCGGCGAATTTTAATCGCGTATGGATTGATTTGTCTTTTTGCCGTCCTGTTGGCTTTGATGATTTTGCGCATTTCCGACGAGCGCAAAAAGGCGAAGGAACGACTGCTGCAGAAGGACGAGAGCTTTCGATTACTTGTAAGCAGAGTCAAGGATTACGCCATTTTGATGCTCGATGCCCATGGAAACATTGTCAGCTGGAACGAGGGAGCCGAGCGCATCAAGGGATATCGAGAGGAAGAGATCGTCGGACGAAATATTTCGCGATTTTACACCAGCGAGGACATCGAGCGCGGTCACGTCGGCCGCCTGTTGAAGCTTGCGACCGAGCAGGGCCGCGTCGAAGACGAGGGCTGGCGCGTGCGAAAGGACGGCACGCGATTCTGGGCGGACGTTATCATCACGGCCATCCGGGACGAAAAAGGCGTCTTGCAGGGGTTTGCCAAGGTGACGCGCGACTTGACGGAACGCAAAAAACAGGAAGACCGGATGCTCCGCCTCAACGAGCAGCTTATCGCGGCGAATAAAGAACTCGAGGCGTTTACCTATTCCGTCTCGCACGATCTGCGCGCGCCGCTGCGGGCGGTGGACGGCTTTTCGCGCATCCTACTGGAAAAATACGGCGCCGAGATGTCTTCCGATGCGAAGCGCTATCAAAATCTCATACGCGACAATGCCAAACAAATGGGCCAGCTCATCGATGACCTTCTTTCGTTTTCACGCCTCAGCCGCCAGCCTGTAAAGCGGCAGGAAGTGGAGCCCTCCGAAATCGTCCGACAAGTGCTTCACGATCTTCAAGTAAACTCGATCGAGCGGGCGCCTGTTACCGTCGAGGATCTCGCCGTCTGCCACGCCGATCCGGCCTTGCTCAAGCAGGTGTACGTCAATCTGATTTCGAACGCCCTGAAGTATACGCGATGTTCTAAGCCACCCCTCATCGAGATCGGCTGCCATAACGACAACGGCACGCCGGTCTATTACGTGCGGGATAATGGGGTCGGCTTTGACATGAAATATGCCGATAAACTCTTCGGCGTTTTCCAGCGCCTGCATCGCGCCGAAGAATACGAGGGGACCGGCGTCGGCCTGGCCGTCGTTCAGCGCGTTATTCAACGCCACGGCGGACGGATTTGGGCGGAAGCCGCTGTCAATAAGGGCGCGACGTTCTTTTTTACCCTAGGAGGGTCGAACCATGACGCAAACCATTGAAATCTTGCTCGTCGAAGATAATCCGAATGACGTGGAGCTGACGCTGCACGCACTGAAGGAGAATAATCTCACCAATGTCATCGAGGTTGTGCGCGACGGTGAAGAAGCGCTCGATTTCATCTTTGCGACTGGTCCCTATTCTCAACGGGGCCGAGAGCGGCGGCCCAAACTGATCTTGCTCGATCTCAAGTTGCCCAAGGTGGACGGATTGGAGGTGCTGAAACGCGTTAAAGCCGATCCGCTCACGCGAATGATACCGGTGGTCGTCTTGACCTCGTCGCGTGAGGAGCGCGACATGGTCGAGAGCTACCAGCTCGGCGTCAACAGCTACATCGTCAAGCCGGTCGATTTCGAACAATTTACCGAAGCGGTGCGCCACCTCGGCCTCTATTGGCTCTTGATTAATGAGGCATCGTCTACGTGACAAAGCCTTTCTGAACGATCCTATGTCAAAGCCTCTAAAGGTCCTGATCGTCGAGGATCGGCTCACCGACGCCGAACTGATGATCTATGAACTGCAGCGTTCAGGCTTCCAACCTGAATGGCAGCGCGTCGAAACCGAGGCGGATTACCTCGCAGAATGTAAAAAAACTCCCGACGTCATTCTGACGGACCACAACCTGCCGGAATTCGATGCGCCGAGAGTCTTGGAGCTGTTGAAGAAAAGCGGCTTAGATATTCCCTGCATCGTCGTCACCGGCACGATCAGCGAAGAGGTCGCGGCGCAACGCATCAAGGACGGCGCCGCCGATTATATCCTCAAGGATCGGATGACCCGACTGGGCCAGGCGGTAGAGCGCGCGTTAGAAGAGAAAAGACTGCGTGATGAAAAGCGCCGCAGCGAGGCGCGCAAAAGCGCCATTCTCGAATCGGCGCTCGATTGCATCGTCACCATGGATGACCAGGGTAGAATTATCGAATTCAATCCTGCCGCGGAAAAGACCTTTGCTTATACCAGCCAAGAGGCCATCGGAACGGAGATGGCAGAGTTGATTATTCCCGCTTCTATGCGCGAGAGACATCGACAAGGTCTGGCTCGTTACTTGGCTACGGGTCACGGTCCTGTTCTGGGCAAGTGCATGGAAATGACCGCGATCCGTAAAGACGGCAGTGAATTCCCCGCCGAGGTTGCGATTGCTCGGATCAATGTGGACGGCCCGCCTCTATTCACCGGCTACATTCGGGACATATCGGAGCGAAAGCGCAAAGACGAGGAAATCCAGAGGAATCTCGAGCGTATCCGCGCGCTTCACGACATCGACGCTGCCATCAGCTCGACGCTCGATTTGCGCGGGGTCCTCGATATTCTCTTGGAAAAAATAGACTTCTTTTTTCCGCTGGCCGCGGCGAGCACCATCTGGATGGTCAACAAGCAAACGGGGGAGTTGGAGCCGGTGGCCTGCCGGAACATCGACGAAAAGGAATGGAAGGCGGCCATGCTCAGTGTGCCCGGTCGCCTGAGCCGAATGTTACCTCGGAACGCCACCTGGGTCAGCGCTCGCGATGCCCAGACCGACAAGCTATCGTTGGCGCCAGATTTCCTTCGTAAATGCGGTTTGCACTCCTTTTTGCGCGTACCTCTGCTGGCTAAAGGTAATTTGCTCGGCACGCTTTCGGTCTTTACGAAGGAAGAGCATGAATTCTCTCCGGAAGAGGTCGAGTTTATCAATACCCTGGCCGGCCAGGCGGCTGTGGCGATTCACAATGCCCAGCTCTACGAGGAGGTGCAAGCTCAGACCGCCGTTTTGGAAAAGGCCAATGCGGATCTAATCCGGCGCGAGGAAGTCCAAAAAGTCTTAAAAGACCTCAGCCAGGACATTTTATCGCTCGAGACCGATAAGCTGCTCAACAAGCTCACCGCCGGCGTGCGCGGAGTTTTTGGCGTTGATGTCTGCGATGTGCGGATATTAAGCGATAGTCAGCACTGGCTGGTAAGGGGCATCTCGGGGGTCGATCCGAATGTGATCCCTTCCACACAGAGCGGCGCTGTGCATGGTCGGACGCAATGGATTGTTGAGAACCGCAAGCCTCTGCTGATTCCCGACAGCGCTCAAGATACCCTTTTCCCTACGGGCGATACGACAACTCAGCTGGGACTACGAGGTTATCTCGGCGTCCCGCTCTGTTCCAAAGGAGAAGTGATCGGGGTTCTTAGGGTTCTCACCTATAAACCAAGGAAGTTTACACCTGAAGAAATCGATCTATTGCAACAATTTGCCAATGGCGCGGCTGCGGCCATACAAAATGCGCGGCTTTATGACGAGACCAAGAATCAAGCGTTGAGTTTGGATGCCGCGAACAAGGTTAAGGACGAGTTCCTGAGCGTTATGTCGCACGAGTTAAGAACGCCCCTCAGCGTCGTAATGGGTTATGCGGGAATGCTGCAAGAAGGGATGCTCGGTGCGGTAAACGAGGAGCAGAAAAAGATTCTCGATAAGATGATAAGCCGCGGGCAGGAGCAGCTCAACATCATCAACGACATTATGCAAACGACCCAGTTGGAAAGCCGCTCCCTGATCGTCGATAGGCGGCCTGTCGATATCGCTCAGCTTTTACAGAGCTTAAAGGCGGATTATTCCCACCTAGCCAAAAATCTAACCATGAAGTGGAATTACTCTCAAAGCGCCCCGCAAATCACCACGGACGTTAACAAGCTGCGACAAATCCTACAAAATCTAATCAACAACGCCGTTAAATTTACGCCGCGGGGAGAAGTCCAGATATCGGCTGAATTGGCGAAAGATGCCGAGGCTATGGAATTTCGAGTCTCCGATACCGGTATCGGCATTCCAAAGAAAGAATTGGCACGCGTATTCGAAAAATTTCACCAAGTCGATAGTTCGGAAAGGAGGCTATACGGCGGCGTCGGCATAGGGCTGTACATTGTCAAGAAATTCACCGATATGCTGGGCGGCCACATCAAAATCGAAAGCGAGGTCGGCAAGTGGACGACCGTCGTCGTGACGCTGCCTTTGGCCCCTAGCAGGCCGTCCATGTTTCACGAGTAAACAACGACTCCCGCGATCACAGCAATATCCAGCACGATCCAGCCGATGCACGGCAGGTAAATATTCTTGTCGCGCTTGCGAATGCCGAACCACAGCCAAAGGACGGCGGAAACAAAATAGGTGCACCACGTCACGATCGAAACGCCGCCCGCTTGATGACTGACCCATATGGTCAAGACCTGCGGGATGGTCATCAGCATGGTAAAGATGGACATGCCTCCCATGACGCGCCGGAGTCCCGGACTGGAGGAGGAGTGAGCATCGAAAACAGCGAGAATTGGGTGCATGGCTAAACCTCATACCGGCGGGCAAGTCGTGCGGGCCGGCCGGTTCGCCGCTCTCCCCTACTTTTTCTTCTTCGCCAGCGCTTCCTCGGGCGGGATCTCCTTGCCGCCCGCGTCCACGTAGTGGATGTCGAACGCCCAGTCGGAGGTGACGAAGGCCGTGCAGGCCGACGAGCACGTGAACTGGTGCACGTGCTTCGCCGGCAGCGCCGCGTAGGCGCCCGGCCCGAGCGCTAGCCCCGAGGACTTCTCGTTGCTCTTCGTCTCGAGCTTGGCCGAGCCGGCGACGATCATCAAACTCTCGTTCCCCGAGTGCCAGTGCCACGGCACCGCGCAGCCCGATTTCGCCTTGAAGAGAATCACGAACGCCCCTTTCGCGGGGTCGCCCTGCTGCGGCGCGACCGTGACGCACTCGGGCAGCCCCGCCTGCGGGACGAATTTGTTGTCGGACATCTTCCGGATCACGCCGGAGTCCTGCGCCGCATGGACGTTGCCGGCGAAAAGAACGGCGGCGAGCGCGAGAGCTAACTTCATAAAGTCTCCTTTCGGAGGAAGTCAGATAAGAAAGTTTAGCACGCGGAGCGAGGGAGGCGAAGCTGGGGAGAGAAAGTATTTACCCGCAGCGACGCCGGGCGCCCGGATTGCCGCGCGAATCGAACGGACGCCGCGCCGAAAAAAAGGCCCCGGCACCGCGCGGATGCGCGGAGCGCGGGGCCGCCCGTTCGTGTTGAGCGATGCGCTTAGGAAGTCGGCTGCGTCGTCAACGTCGTGCAGAAGTTCGAGCCCAGGGTCGGGTGCGGCTTTGCCGCAGCCGGGAAAGTGGCGCTCACCGACCCGGCGAGTTCCACGGGCGCTGCGCCCTCGCCGAAGATCCTGATCAAGTCATCCACGCCCGCCGTGCCGCCGGCCGCCTGGGAGAAGCTGAAAGAAGTGTGCGGTGGAATCTGGTAGCGCGCGATCTCCTCGCCGTCGGCGTAAAGCACGCGCAAAATTCTCACCGTGTCGCTCCAGTTGGACACCGTCACATAATAAGTGAAGGCGACCGCCTGGCTCGACGAACCGAGCTTGGCGCCGCACGCCGCTCCGAACTCGGGCGCGGACGGATTGGTGCCATCGAACAATGCGAAATCGGACTGCTCGCCGCCCGCCGCCGGCTTGGCATCGGCATGCGATGCGAATGGGAGCGCGAGCGCGAGAGCCAACAACGCGACTGCAATCTTCATGCGAAACCTCCTTTTTCTTGAACCCTAAACGGTTTTTCCTGTGCTTCCTTCCCGCCGAGGGTAAAACGACCGGCCGTTTAGAACAATCGGGTTTATTCCCGCTTTGAATCGAGGTATTTACTGGGTCCCACTTTCCGCTTAAACGATAGTGACGATTATGGGGCAAAGTTACGAAGATTCCGCCGGTGAGAACTAATTTTTAGCGCGGTTTTCGGATGAATTCCGAAATGACTGGATTCCCGCGTGCGCGGGAATGACGGATTAAGCAGGTTTTTCTTACCCCACGAAAGAATGTCCGCCGCCTTTAATCTACCCTCGCCCGTCTACAGGAGAGCGCAACGGCGAGCGTAACGCCCGCGGCTATTTCCGCATGATATCGATGAACTTCGCCATCAGCGGCGACTCGTTTTCCGCCCGCCATCCGAGCGCAACCTCCACGATAGGAAGCGCGGGAAAGAGCGGGCGGAAGACAATGCCCGCCATCATGTGACTCCCGCCGAACGGAAGCAGCGTAACGCCGAGTCCGGCAGTAACCAGCCCGAGAACCGTCGAGGGATGGTCGGCTTCGTGGCGCACATTCAAAGCAAAGCCGTGGCGATGATACAGCCCGCGCACCGAATCGTAGAAAACCGGCGAGCTCTCGCGTTTGAATGAGACATACGGCTCCGCCGCGAACTGGCTGAATGGAATATGCCTGGCGGAGCATAGCTTATGCGTCCTAGGCAAGACGGCGACTAGCTGATGGCGCAGGACAACCTCGGTTTTCAGCGGACCGAGCTCGAATGGAACAGCTTCCCTCGAACCGAACGGCCGGAGGACGAATCCGATATCGAGCCGGCCCGCGTGCAGCGCCGACACCTGGTCGGACGCGTTTAAATTGTGCAGGTCGAGATGCACGTCCGGATTTCGCGCGCAGAACTTTCCGACGCGGCGCGGCAGATCGGTCCAGTCCGACCAGGGCACCCAGCCGATCGACAAGCGGCCGGTCTCGCCTCTTTCCGCGCGCCTCGTCTTCGCCACCGCATCGTCGGCGTGCGCGACGATCGCTTGCGCCTCGCCGAGAAAAGTTCGCCCCGCCTGCGTGAGATCGACGTGGCGCTTGGTGCGCCGCAGCAATACGGTCCCGAGCTCGTCTTCGAGGTTGCGAATCTGCTGGCTTAAGGGGGGTTGGGCGATACCGAGCTTGGCCGCCGCGCGGCCGAAGTGAAGCTCGGTGGCGACGGCGATGAAATATCGCAGGTGCCGGAGTTCCACAGCATCAATAAATATCTAATACATATTAAAAATCAAGAATATAATACCTTAAAAATACCGTTGCCCCCCCCCCGCAAAGTTGATACGGTTATGGACCCAAGGAGCAGGTGATGTCCGATAGCGGGACATGGGAGCTCAAGTGTTCACAGTGCGGGCACGTCTTCGTGCTCGAGCTGCTCGCCAGCGACAGCATCGTCGAAGCTTCGCGCAGCTCTCAGTGCCCCAACTGCCTGCACGCGCCGGTCCTCGCGCCTCTGGAGAACAAAGAAGCGTTCCATCGCATCGTCGGTTTCCACGCCAAACAGCCTCTCGCGCGCAACGGCCGGTTGCCGTAGCACAATGTCTATTGCCTATACGCTGGAAACTTTCGACGATTTGTCGAAAAGGTTGCCGGTTCTCGAGGTTATCGTAAAGAACCTCGGCTGTTCCGACGCCGAAAAAAAGCTGCTAAAAGATTTGTTCTTGGAAGTATATGCCGTCGCCTTCGAAGACGGTGCGCGCAACGGCGGCTGACGCGTCTGCTA
>DATDFJ010000277.1:0-5497 GCA_036522675.1 Chthoniobacterales bacterium
CTTCGAAGAAGCGCGTTGTCGATTTTAGCCGAAGGGCGCGGGCGAGCTGCGCGTTGTTGCCGACCTGCGGATGCAGATCGAGCGGCAGATGCGCGCTGTAGAGCGCGATATCATTTTCAAACGCGATCTGCAATTGCCGCCGCCATATGCCGCGCACCGGTCGCAACCCCGACCAGAACAACCCGTGATGCACGATGAGAACATCGACATCTTCTCTGGCGGCTTCACTTAGCGCGCGGGTCGACGCGTCCACGGCCGCGCCGATCTTCGTCACCCGCCCGGAGTTTTCGACCTGGAGACCATTGAGCGCATTGTCCCAATCGCCAATCTCGGCGATGCGCAAAAATCTATCGGTGTAACGAACAATCTCGGCGAGCGAAGCCATCGGAGCGAATTGTAGCGATATTCGAGCGGCTCGCCGCGCGAATTTCTGGGGACCGCACGCGCCTCGCGTGCTCAGCTTCGCGTCCTCGCGAAGCTGTTCCAAACAAACTCATTCTATCTCTTTTCGGCGAGGCGCCGAAAAATGCACGCGAGACGCGTGCGCTCCCCAGGACATAACGCGCGATGTTGCTTGACGAATCAAACGCTGCTTGGGACGTTGATTTCGCTCGATGGAATACACAGACGCACCGGCGCCACCGGCGACGGAAATCGGTCCCGACCAGATGGCATGCCCCTATTGCGGCCATTTGTTGCCGAAAGACGCGCAGGCGTGCGACCATTGCGATTGGACACGCAGCGCCACAGAAACCGCGGAAGGCAAAGCGAGCGACGCGATGGCCGTGTTGCTCAGTGTCATCCCCGGCCTCGGTCATATTTATAAAGGCCACAAATTCATCGGCCTGCTCATCCTTTTCATCGGCACACCGATGGCGATCATGATCGCCGCCCTCACCTTCACCTTTACCGCCGGCTTCGGCGGATTACTCCTGCCGCTGTGGTGGTTCGGCGTGATGTTTCACGTTTATGGAATCGAAGACCGCGTGGTCCCCGGCGAGGACGAAGGCGAACAGTACTGAAGCTCCAAATCCCAAGCTTCAAGCCCCCAAAGAAGCTTCAAGCTCCAATATTCAATTGCCGTCGTGCATCGCTCTGGAACTTGAAGCTTGGTGATTGGAATTTCTCTGGTGCTTGGGGTTTGGTGCTTCGGGGTTACGCGGTTCCGCGCACGGCGGTATGAATTTCTTCGAGTATCTCGCGCAGACAGTAGCGAAATTTCCAGCTCGGATAATGCGATTGGAACTTGCGCACATCGCTGATCCACCAGATGTGATCGCCGATTCGGTTCGTGTCCTCATAGCTCCAAGTTAGCTTTCGGCCGCTGATTTCTTCACACAGATCAATTGCTTCGAGCATCGAGCAATTCGAGTGGCGGCTGCCGCCAATATTGTAAACCTCGGCGATGCGCGGCGCGCGCATGAATTCAACAAAGGCCTCCACCAGATCGTAGCTGTGGATGTTGTCGCGCACCTGTTTGCCTTTGTAACCGAACACTCGATACGGGCGGCCGCTGACGGTGCAGATCATTAAATAAGAAAGAAAACCGTGCAGCTCGGTGCCGGCGTGGGCCGGGCCGGTGAGACAGCCTCCGCGAAAACTCACAGTCGGCATCCCAAAGTAGCGTCCGTACTCCTGCACGAGCAGGTCGGCCGCCGCTTTCGAGGCGCCAAAGAGCGAATGCTTCGTGTAATCGATGCTCATCGTCTCGGAAACGCCTGGCTCGTATTCGTGGCCGGACTCGATCTCCCAGCGTTTCTCCAGCTCGCGCAACGGGAGGCGGTTCGGCGTGTCGCCGTAGACTTTGTTCGTCGAACAAAAGATGAACGGCGCTTCGGGACAGAATTTCCGCGCTGCTTCGAGGAGATTGAGCGTGCCGTTGGCGTTGACGGTGAAATCGGTCTGCGGATCGCTCGCCGCCCAATCGTGCGACGGCTGCGAAGCGGTGTGAACGATCGCCGCGATTTCGCCACGATGCTGTTTGAACAACTCGTCCATGCTTTTCGCGTCGCGAATGTCGATGTTGTGATGTTCGTAACCGCGGACGTTCGCAATCAAGTCGCCGCGCGTTTTTTTTGTTGACGCTTCCGCGCCGAAAAATTCCGCCCGCATATCGTTGTCGATCCCGATGACGCGCAGCCCCTCCTTCGCGAAACGTTTGACCGTTTCCGAGCCAATCAACCCGGCCGAGCCCGTCACAATCGCGGTGCGCATATTGTCGATCTTACACTCAAGCTAATCGCGCAGGTCTGGGGCGCGCACACGCCTAGCATGCACTTTTTGGCGCCCTCGCCGAAAACATTTGTCCGGCGCGTCTTCCGCAGAGTACGCTCGGCGAGGGCGCCAAGCGCGGCACGCGAGGCGCGTGCGCTCCCCAATCGCCCCATCATCCAATGATCCATGTCAGTTCGCCGGCCATTGGCTTCACCCGTGCTGCTGGAAATTGCGGATCGCCCGCGAGAACGCGCTCGATCAACTCGTCGCCTTTGGTCGCGCTCACGAGAAAACAAATCTGTCGCGCCTGATTAATCAGCGGCAGAGTGAGACTCAGCCGCCACGAATTGAATTTCGGAACGAAATTCGCAACCACGCGACGTGTCGTTTCCTGCAAAGCCGCGGTGCCGGGAAACAACGAAGCAGTGTGACCGTCTTCACCCAGCCCGAGCAGAATCAAATCGTGGCGGTAGATGTGTTCGCCGCGCTGGGTCGCGAGTAGATCGAGCTCGTCCTGATATTCCTCGGCCGCAATCTGCGGATCGATCTCGCCGCGCATCCGCATCACCGATTTGTCGGGAAGAGCGGCCGGCGCAAGCAAAGTTTCATACGCCATTCGGTAATTGCTCTGGTCGTCGTCCGGCGAGACGCAGCGTTCATCACCAAAAGTGATCAAGACGCTTTCCCAAGGAAGATCTCGCGCGATCGCAGCAAGCTGCGCGTAAACCGGCCGCGGCGTGTTCCCTCCGGAAAGTGCGATCCGGAATTCGCCGCGCTCACCAAGGGCTGTGTGCGCTTGACCGATGATGAAGTTCGCCGCGTCGCTGACAAAGTTTTTCGTGCGGAGAACTTTGCAGCCCATGCCGTCAATGTGGGAGCGGCCTTAGCGCCGTGATCACTCGCAAACGTCGGGGCGCTGAGGCCCCACCCACGTTGTCAGATTGCACAATGCGATCGGCCGCGTTTGTCCAGGTAACGCTGATGATATTCTTCCGCGCGCCAGAATGTCGGCGCCGGCTCGATCTGGGTCACGACCGGTCGTTTGAAGCGGCCGCTCTGCTCGATTTTTTCTTTCGCAGCCTCGGCTGCGGCTTTCTGCGCAGGCGAATGATAAAAAATCACGGAGCGATATTGCGTCCCGACATCCGGTCCCTGGCGGTTCAACGTGGTCGGATTGTGATTCGACCAGAAAACGTCTAGCAGCTTGTCGTAACTGATCTGCGCGGGATCGAACTCAACCTGCACGACCTCGGCGTGACCGGTTTCGTCGCTGCAAACATCTTCATAGCTTGGATTCTCCTTCGTCCCGCCGGCATAACCGACCGCTGTTGAAGTCACACCTTTTAATGTGCGAAAAGTTTCTTCGACTCCCCAAAAACATCCCGCGCCGAACGTTGCCTTTTCCGTTGTCATGGAGTGACGATGAAGCGGGAACGGGGTGGGCGCAAGGCGCGGTGAATCGGCTTGTCCTCAAGAGATGGTAATTAATGGCGGCGAAGCCGCGTAAATGTTACCAACGCGCTGAGGACAGCGCGTTCCACCTTCGTTCCCATGTTCGACTATGTGCTACGGTCACAATCTTGCCCCGATGAATTTTGAATTGCGCCGCGAAATTCCTGCCGATCATCCAACTCTGCCCGGGCATTTTCCGGGCGCGCCGATCGTACCCGCGGTCGTGATTCTCGACGAAGTGCTCGCCGCCGTAGACAAGTGGCGCGCTGATTCGCGGCTCGTCGCGATACGAGTCGCGAAGTTTCTGGCGCCGCTCAAGCCGGAGCAACCATTCGCTATTGTTTTGTCAGCCGCAAACAACGTGGAGAGCGAGATTCATTTTCGCTGTCGTATCGACGAGCGCATCGTCGCGGAAGGGCGGCTGGAAATGTCGCAGCGCACAAACTGAATTCGTGAACGCGACAACGTCCTCACCAAGGTTCGAAATTCACCCGGGCGATCCGCGGCTGGCCGATTGGCTTGGGGATTACCCGCCGTGGCTCTTCAGCGAGCAGCTCTATGAGAGCATCGAACTGATGGAGCGCTACAGCATCGAGCTAGCTGTCGATCTTGCGCGCCAGCTCGATTTGGTCAGCGCATTGCGCACCTGGCGTTCGGCAGACGAAGTTTGTGGCGCGTTATCTTTTCAGCCGCCTTTCCGGTTTGCGCTCGGCTGGATTTTGGAGCGATTGCTCGAAACCGAATGCACCGAAGAGCGGACGGAGGACGGAAGGCGCTGTTATCGTCTGCTCCACGAACCGTGGGAAGCCGATCTCGCCAGTTTGCGTGACATCGGATTGAGCATCGATCCATGCAACGCACCGACACTCGATCTGCTCGATCGTGCCGCCTCCGTTTATCCGGCGGTCGCGCGCGGCGAGCAGAGCGCCGAGCAAAACCTCTTCGGTCCTGAAGGAATACCGCTGTGGCTCAGTTATTTCAGCAACGAGAACCTCACCTACGCCGTAAACAACTGGGTGACGGCCGTGCTCGGGGCGCATTGTCTCGCACACCGACCGAAGATTCGGATTCTCGAGATCGGCGCAGGCGCCGGCAGCGCGAGTGCCGCATTGCTGCGTTGGTTCAGCGAGTGTGGACTGCTCTCGCGCATCGAACGCTATCTCGTTACCGAGCCGAATGCTTTTTTCCGGAGACGCGCGCAACGGCAATTCCGAAGCGAACATGTCGATCTTCCAGTGGAATTCAGCGCGCTTGATTTGAATTTGCCGTGGCACACACAAGGCATTTCGCCGGGCGAGTTCGACCTCGTATTCGGCGTCAATGTGTTCCACATCGCAAAGGATCTTCTCTTTACCTTGAATGAAGCGCGCGCGGCGGTGGCGAACGGCGGCTGGCTCATGATCGGCGAATGTCTGCGGCCGCACGCAAACCAGCCGATTTATCCCGAGCTGATGTTCCAAATCCTAGAGAGTTTCACCAACGTCGAACTTGAGCCGCCCTTTCGACCTAATCCTGGTTTTCTCACCCCCGAGCAGTGGCGCGCCGCGTTCGACCGGGCCGGGTTTGCAAATGTCAGGGTCGCGCCCGAGGTCGAAGAGATTCGCAAGGTGTATCGCCACTTTTTCACTGGCGCCATTTGCGCCCAGAAATGACGCCAAGGATTTCCGCAGCGAAACCGATCGGCGCGCAACGTTGGCTGGAGTTGCCGGAGCGCGGCACACCGGTATCGCTGCGAATCAGCGGTTGGATCGCGCTGCACATTGGCCGATCGGCGGCGCGGCTGCTCCTGTATCCGATCGCACTTTATTTCCTGATCACCGCGCACGCGGCG
>DATDFJ010000278.1:0-2507 GCA_036522675.1 Chthoniobacterales bacterium
CGTTTTCGCAGAGCAAATCGCAAACCTTTTCGAAGTCAGCTGCCGGCGTGCTGGAATGACGGAAAGACCAAAACTCTCGACCACCTCATTTCGTCGGCCGAACGAGCAACTGAAGTTGCTGTAGCCGCCTCGCTCTGTCGACGCGCCCCCGACAAAACGGCGACAGAGCGCCGTGGCTACATTTATTTCTTAGCCAAAGTCACCCTTCCTAAGATCGACAACATCAAGGCGCCGCCGATGAGGCCAAACGGCGCCATGAAGTAAAAATACCAGCCCCAACTGCGATCGAGCAGATGGCCTAACAACAAACCGGCAAGGCTGCCGCCGAAGTATTGAAACGAGTCGATCAGCCCGGACGCAAAGCCGGCCATGCGCGCGCCGCCGATGTCCATGGCTGCGGCGGTGCCGAGGATCGAATGGGTCGCATTAACGGTCAACGAAATCAAAATCAGGAAGAGCACCGCCGTGTTTGCGGAAGTAAATTGCGCGGCGGCAAGGATGATGATTGTCTCGAGAAAATAGAGCCCGGCTGCAACCGGTGCGCGGCGGCCTTGGAAAACAGTGTCGGAAACGTAACCGGAAATGAGCGAGCCGACCGAAGCGACAAAAGGAATCCCGACGCCGAGATATTTGAAGCGTGGATCGTGCAGATCGAAATGGTGCACTTCCTGCATGAAGCGGAAGAACCATTGATCGACCCCTTGCCGCACTGAACCGGTGCAGGCATAGGCAAGCGCGACGATCCAGATCACCGGATTACTGGCGATGGTGACGAACACGGTGGTTATGCTTGCGCGCACTTCATCGGCGCCCTGGGGTTCTTCGACGCCGGGATGCTCGAAGCCGGCATCGCGTGGCGTTGGTTGCGTGATCAACGCCATGCAAACTGCCGCGCAACTCGTTAGGCCAGCCGGAATCCAAAACAACCAGCGCCAATGCAGCGGCGGCACGTGCCAAAGTCCGAGAAAAACGAATCCGGCGAGCAACGCTGGACCAAAGGTATTGATGAGGAATCGGCCGGCGTTGATCATGAATCCGAAGATACCAGCGAAGCGGCCGCGCTCGGTGTGGGCGAACCACGCCGCATTGATCTTCACCATGCCGGGCGCGCCGAACGCCTGGAAGTAGCCGTCGACGCCGCGAACCAGGATGAAGATCGACAATAACCCCCAAAACGACGCGATCCCGAAAAGCAGGTTCATCGTGACCGTTCCGGCCGCGCCGATGAGCATCGCCCGCTTGCCGCCGAGGCGATCAGTTAAGAGCCCATTGATAATTTGTCCGAACGCATACGCGAGCAGCGCCGTCGTGATGATCGAGCCCATCTGCGCCTTGGTGAATCCGAACTGGTCACTGATGGATTTGTTCGCGATCGAAAGGTTGTAGCGACAAGTGTAAAACGACGTGTAAAGCAGCCCGATAAATGTCCAGTTCAATCCGCGCCGGGCGCGAAAGCCGGGCGGGTGCTGAACTAAGACGGCCGACACGCGCTGGAGAATGCGCGAAAAGAATCGTCAGCTGCAAAGCAAATTTGTCTTGAGCTGTTCGCGGCGCGCCCAAGTGGAACGCGCTGTCGGCAGCGCTCTTAAAATTACGCGGCCTCGCTGCCATTACTTTGTCATCCGGCTTGAGCCGCCTTCGCCAAGGCTACGGCGCGCCAACGGACAAGCCGATCCAGCTGCTACTTCAGTGCGAATGAGGCAAGCAGTTTTTCGAAACGCGGATCGCCGCGGAGCGGGTCCCAATAAGGATGCAGGCGCAGTTCGCCGTAATTCAACTGCGCGGGCACGCGCATCAGGGCCTCCAGTTGCTTAAAGGCGAGATCTTTCTCGCCTGTCCAGACATAGACCAGGGCGAGATTAGTCAGCATGTCGGCCCCGTCGAGCGTGTCTTTCGACAGCGGCAAAAGTTCCGCAGCACGACGACCTTCATCGATCGCAGCTTGTTTATTTCCAAGACCGGCATCGATCATCGCCAGAACGCTAAGACCCTGAGCATATTCGGGCTGGTCGCGCAGTGTTTTTTCGACTTCGCTGCGCGCCGCGTTAAAAGCAGCGCGGGCGGACTCGTTGTCATTGCGTGCGCGCGCGGCGATCGCTTCGCACCATGTGCGGGGAAACCAGGTGCTGCCGATGGTGATTCCCTCCGCGGGAATGGCAGTAAGCGCACGCGCGACTGCCACATGATCGCGTTCACACAAAGCCAGAGAAAGCCAGGTGTCGGCGAAATGCCGCGCTCCGGCCGGATCAGCAGCGAGAAGCGCAGCAATTGTAGTGTGCAAAGGTTTCGTATCGGCGCGGGCGTGCAGATCGAGTAATGCGCGCTCGGCACGCGTGTTGGCATCGGCGGGCGCAAGTGCGAGAGCGCGATCCAATATCGCGGCCATATCACCATAACGCCGCTGGATGTCATAAGTGATGGAAAGCTGCTGGAGCAGGAAAAGATTGCGCGGGTCCAGCTCCAAAGCGCGATTCAAATCGGCGGTCGACGCGTCCCAGTGACCACGC
>DATDFJ010000279.1:0-7371 GCA_036522675.1 Chthoniobacterales bacterium
GCATTGCGAATTGCCGTTGAACGAAATCCTGGTCGACTTTAACGACAAGATTAAATCGATCACCCGCGGCTACGGTTCGATGGATTACGAGCTCGCCGGTTATCGGTCGGCGAAATTGGTGAAGCTCGATCTGCTCGTCAATGGCGAACCGGTCGACGCGTTCTCGACGATTGTGCACAAAGACCGCGCGGAAGGGCGAGGACGCCAGTTGGCGGCGAAATTGAAGGAAGTGATTCCACGCCAGCTTTACCAGGTTGCGATCCAGGCGGCGATCGGCGGCAAGATCATCGCGCGGGAAAGCGTTTCCGCCTTGCGCAAAAACGTGACCGCGAAATGCTACGGCGGCGATATCACCCGCAAACGCAAATTGCTCGAGAAACAGAAGGAAGGGAAAAAACGAATGAAGAGCATCGGCAAGATCAACATTCCGCAGGAAGCGTTTATTGAAGTACTCAAAGCGCAATGATTATCGCTTGCTCTTACTCATGCTCATGCTCGTGCTCATTATCGATTCAAAAGGCTCGATTAGGAGCATGAGTAGGTAAAGGTCGACAATGTTTACTTCACGCCTAACGAAACACAGCAAACTGCTCGTGCGGCACGCGCGAAAATATCTGCGCTACAGGGACGATTTGCTCAGCACGCAGGCACGAGAAGAGCTTCGCGCCAGCGTGAACGCATTGGGCAAAGCGTTGCACAAACGCGACCATACCGGGATCAAAACCGAAGCCGAAGCGCTGGACGCGAAATTGCACCAGCTAACACCGGTGACCTGGGAATCGCACTGGCGAGAAAACTGCGAGGTGATCCTGGTCGCAGTGGTCGTTGCGATCGGGATTCGCTCGTATTTTTTGCAGCCCTTCAAGATCCCGACCGGCTCGATGCAGCCCACCCTCAACGGCATTATCGGTCACCCCTCGACCGCGCCGCGACCGAACCTGCTCCAGCAGGCGGCTGAGTTCATCGTGCTGGGTCGCAATTACATCGACGTGGTATCGCGCGCCGACGACGAGATTGTGCAGATCCAGGAGAAGAAGTTTCTCTTTTTCTTCACTTTGTCGCGCATCATCGGCGTCCATGAGCAGTATCTCGTTTACGCGCCGGCCAAAACGCTCGCCGACGATTTCAACGTGTTTGTCGGGCGGTCCGTTCGCCGCGGCGAACTGATCGCGCGCGGCGCGATTGACACAGGCGACCAGGTCTTTGTCGACAAGTTCAGTTACAACTTCGTCAAGCCGCATCGCGGCGACGTTTTTGTTTTCCGGACGAATCACATTCTCGGGATTCGCGAAGACCCCGAGACAGGCGCGCCTTTTTACATCAAACGCCTGGCCGGACTACCGGGCGACACGGAGCGGATCGTTCCACCATTTTTGTTCATCAATGGAAACAAAGCGCAGGGGTACGGTTTCGAGCGGGTGATGGGAAGCAAAGGTGCCTATCACGGTTATGCGCTGGGCGGGAACTATCTGAGCGAGTCCAGCCGCACCTTTGCGGTGCCGGCGCACGGCTACTTCGCGCTCGGCGACAACAGTCACAACAGTTACGACAGCCGCTACTGGGGGCCGGTGCCGGAGGAGAACCTCGTCGGACGCGGTCTGTTTGTTTACTGGCCGTTCAGTTCGCACTGGGGACTCATTCGTTAGGCGTGCAGTCAATGGAGTATTGGAGTGCTGGAGTGATGGAGTGATGCAAGATCGACAATTCCATTACTCCACTACTTCATTACTCCATTATTCCACGCACCGCGCTCGCTGAGATGTGGCAGAACGCGCCGCCACTTTATCCGCTGCTCGGTCTTAGCAGCGGCTATGTGCTCGTGATGGTTTTCAACCCGGCCCGGCTCGCGCTGCGCAATGGGTTGCGCTGTCTCGGCCGCTTCCGTCGCGTCTGGCTGACTTTTGTCGTTCTCGGGTTTGCCTATGCCGTTTTTCAATTCGCCACTTTCACTCCGATCCGGAGCTCGGCCGATGTCGATCTAACGCAAATCACGTCGCTGCCGAGCTGGCATTGGCCGCGCCTGGCCGACGTGTGGCTGGAGACGCCGTTGCCGGCGTTCGAAGGCGTGGCCGGAATCTTCGACAATGCGACGACGACTTATCCGCTCTCGGCGATCGCAGCCCTGCTCATGATGTTGAACTGGCGCGGCCTGCACGGGTCGCTGTTCGGTGCGCTGCGCAAACGCTATCGCATCGCTGGCTATTTCATTTATCTGATCCTTCTCATCAGCGCGGCGGCGTCATTGCTCAAGCCGCTTGTATTCTGGCTACTGCCGAAATGGGGTGGAGTGATGCCGGCCACGGGACTGCTGCAAATCTCGGCGACGGTCGATGCGATCGCGTTTATTTTCGAATACCTCTTCGGCGTCTACATTCAGGTTTATCTAATTACCGTCTGCTTCGCGTGGATCCGCGGATTTGGCTTTGAAGAAGGCGAGCTGCTTCGCTTCGCCATGCGGCGGTTCAGTTACGTTTTCAAATGGGCGGGGCTGGTCGTTTTGGCGAGCACGTTGATTGTGCGCGTGCCGTTGCTCCTGGCCTACTTCATGAGCATCCCCGATGTGCTCGATTATCTGCCTCTGCAACGCATGATCATGAGCGGGTTGATCATTGTTTTTTGTTCGGTGCAAATTTCGCTCGCTCTCCACAACGAGACGCTCGCCAAGGCCATTCGCGCGCATCGCCACTTTATTCGGCAGAACGTCGGGCGCTTCGGCTGGTTCCTCCTCATCTGCGGCGTCCATTTTTATGCGATCATCGCTCTCGACGCGATCATGCGCGGCGCGATTGCCGATCGGCTAGTCGCGCTGTTTTTTTGGAAGACAATCTTTGCCGTGCTTCGCGGTTTTGTAACTGGATGGCTCCTGTCGTCCTGGGTTTGCTTATACCGGCAATGCGAAAGCGGTCAGCTGGATCAGCCGAGCTCGATTCGCTACTAGTGTTGCGACCGCCCAAGGTGTGAACGCAACTAAGATCACACGCCAAAGCAGATCGAACCTCGCCCTCGCGTTTGTTTCTCTTGGACGCGAGCGCCGGCGCGATATCACCGTCTTCTATGCCTTTTGCCGTCTGGTCGATGACATTGTCGATTCTTCCGAACTCGACATCGAGGCCAAACGATCGGCGCTGGCGCAGTGGCGTGGCGCGTTGCGCGGACCAGTCGCGGACGAACCGAGCATCGCGCCGGCGGTGCGCGGTTTGATCGACAAATACTCACTCCAGCCCGAGATGCTCGACGAAATCATTGTTGGCGTTGCAATGGACCTGACTGTCCGGCGCTACGAGACCTTTGAGCAGCTCCGCGTCTACTGCTATGGCGTGGCGAGCGCGGTCGGATTGGTCAGCATCGAAATTTTCGGCTACCGCAACCCGGCCTGCAAAGAATACGCCGTTCAGCTCGGCCTGGCTTTGCAGATGACGAACATTATCCGCGACGTGGAGACCGATCTCTTGAACAATCGAATCTATCTCCCCCTCCACGATCTGGCACGGTTCGATTATTCCGCAGCCGATTTGCAAGATCGACAATATGACGAGCGCTTTCTCCAACTCATGCAATTCGAGGCCGCGCGCGCACACGAATTCTTCGATGCGGCGGCAAGGTTGCTGCCGCCGGAAGACCGCCGCTCGATGGTCGCCGCCGAAATCATGGCCTCCATTTACCGTGGGTTGCTTCGCCGAATCGAGCGGGACGGATTTCGCTTGTTTGAAAAAGAATACCGCCTTGGCAAATTAGAGAAAGCACGGCGGATCGCTCTCCAGCTGCTCAAGTCTTTTTGAATTTGCGGCAACGAGCATCCGTCCAAGTTCCGCATGACGAAACCTTAGTATGAATATGAAAACCAAATTGGTCAGAGTTCTTTCTGTAATCGCAGCAAGCTGGCTTGCGCTAGCCTTAGCTAATTCCGCGCTGGCACAGACGGCGAGATCTGCGGACTATAGCAAACAGCCTTCTACCGGCAGCATGGGCACAAGCACGAGTCAGAATGCCAAGACGACCGGGGCTCAAGGCGCAAAAATGGCAACCCCCATCACCATGGAAGAGGCGCTCAAGAAGTATCCGCCACCCAAGAGCGGCAGTTATCCGGTGGGCGAGCGCGATGCGCACGATCCCTCGGGGGTGGTCGTTAGCCCATATCCGCCGCACGACAAATTCGATTGCTCCAACATCAAGCGTGGCGGACTTGGCGTAGACACGCACGTCAACAAAGTCTTCGTCCGACCATAAACTCGAAAAGGGAATGAAAAGGGAAAAGCAATTAGCACTAGCAGCAGTCTCGCTGGTGAGCCTTTGCGCGCTCACGCTCAATTCGTGTGACACTTATGCCGGGCAGGGCGCCGGTTACGGCGCGGCCGCCGGCGCGATCATCGGCGGCGCGACAACTGGCCGGGTCCGCGGCGCTGCGGTGGGCGCGGCCATCGGCGCCGCCAGTGGCGCGATCATCGGCGCTGCGATCTCAGAAGAGGAAGCCGCGCGTATGGGGCCGCCGCCTCCCGGCGGTTATCCCGTTGCGCGCCCGAGCGAGACGCCGGGACTGGTGGTCAGCCCGTACCCGCCGCATAACCTTGTCGATGTTCGCGGCATCCCGCCCGGCGCGCGGGTGCGCGATCCGTCCACGGGCGGAATTTTCATCCGACCCTGAACGGGCGCCGTTGGTTTGATAGACGGGATTGATAAAGGGATTGCTCCCGTATCACGGGCGTAATCCCCTCATATCGCCGCCGATCTTGCGAGACGTTGTGATCACCCGAGTAAGTGTAGGGCTGAAGAGCCGACCAGATCGATTTGTAGTGCATCTGGCCACTGCCGTGGTGTCCGTCAGTCATACGAATTCCCAGTCTAATTTTGCGCTACGTGTATTGACGGTTCCGGGTATGCCAAGCGCATCGTAAGCACCTGGCGTCAAGTCCAGCCCTGCTGGATTCGATGGAATTTGTTTATTGTCCGCCTTCTGCTTGAGAGCGAACTGCGCTTCGGCTCGTGGCCGAGTTTCTGTTTTCCAGTAAGCATCTTTGGTGTTCCAAGGTCCCACGTCATTCACGAGGCAGACAGCAATGCGGCCATTGGTCGGATTGAGAACCCGAATCCTGCGCTGATCCGACGCAACACGAGCGGGCAAAGATGCTTGGGGTTCATTAGGATTGACCTTGCCGCCGTAGGCGCTTGACATGCCGGCTTCAGGCCCTCCACCGAACTCCGTCGCGAAGATGTCCGCAAATTGGAGGCGGTGAAGTGGAATTGGCTGAGCAGCCACCGCCCCAGCGGCAATCGCTCGCGCCCCAATATCGATATAATTATCCTCCAGCACGTGCTCACCGGTATCGGTTCCTGTCATTCGGTCTTTGACGCGCTGAATTACGTCAGCCTTATCTACATTCTTTCCTGGGCACTCTTTGTGAGTGGTCTTGGGGTCTTCCTTGTGAAAATGGAGGGTGTCTGGATCAATTCCCCGCCAGGTGTGAAGGATCGCTAGTGCGTCTACTGTGTTCTCCCGCACACCAGGGTTGAATGGTTCTTCGTCGTACTCGCCGACCATTTCGATACCCCATGAAATTGAGTTCCATGAAGGCGAATGCACACCGGAAGTTGTCAACGGTGTAAAAGCCCAAATGAGATCGTCGGCTATGAAAAGGTGCGGCCCAGCCGACCAACCTTGCTCGTCCCGGTAATAAGCTTCCAAGTTTCGCATTCGTTCCTCGCCCGAATGCGAATGCCACTGCGAGAGTCTTGGAGATGAAGTGTTGTGAAGTACAACGAACTGCGGCCGCCAATCACTAAAAGTGAGTGTGCCGACATAATCCTTGAATTCCTGCGGTCGAAAACCGCGTGCCACTATTCCTTTCCAGTTAGCCATATGTTTGCGTCTCCAATAATGCTTAACCTTACGGTGAGCTCTTGCTGGCCCAAATCTCAAAATGAGTCTTAACATCAGATGAAATCGCTTGGTCGCTGACAGAAGGCTCGTTGTAATGTATTTTGCCAGTAACACCTTTCTCTTCCAGCATACCGAGGATCTTCTTAGCCTCCGGCTCCGAATCCCTCGCAAAGTAACGGACCTCTAGCTTGTCAGGGATGTCAGCCTTGCCTCCTACATTCTGAATTCCTGGCACAAGATAACCAGCCTTGATCAATGATCTCTTGAATTCTTCTGCTTTCGACCGCTGTTTGTCGTCAGCTATGTGGAGATAGACACGTGACCTGATAGGTGCCTGTTGATCAGGTTGACTGGAAACAAACGCGGCCACTGCTTGCTCTATCCGTTTAGGATCGTCCAGTGGCGCGTTCGCTAGGATTGCCGCCGCCCGCGCCTTCGTACCCTCGTCGGGCCCGGACACAGCCACGCGAGTTACTACGGAAGTAAGTTGTTGGTATTGCTTCTTTGCCTGCGCTTGTTCTTGAGGTGCTACTTCGGATGATGACGCGCGATGTACAAGATTGTCTGCGACGTCTAGTACTGTTTGTGCGTTGGCCCGCGCCTCAGGATTCGGACTTTGAGTTGCACTTGGCGAAGCGCCTCCAGTAACCTCGAGCAAGCTCAGGGCACGGGTAGCCGCCGTGCGTGTCGATGCAAGAATACCCTCTGCTTCGATAAGCTCCCGCAAGCCCTGACGGAGATCGGCTGCGATCTTTTCGTCGCTTGATTCGTTGATTGCGATGACGGGTAGCAGGAATTCAGGCAATTGGTGTTCATGGATGAACGCTAGCGAAGCTAGAACGGCAAGCCTCTTTTTGCCTAGATCGCCGCTGGTAAGATCGCTAAATATCGTGTGCGCGTGTTCGAAGCGAGTGCCCGATTCCTCGAACTGCTGCCTAATCAACTTGTCGTGCCGTTCGAGTGTCTTCTCATGCTGCTGCGTCACCCAACCGAGCCAAGCGAGAAGCAGCGGCGAGACAATCGTCGCCGCAAATTGAACCCAGTCAGTAAATGTTCGCTTCGGCATTGGCTTTCCTTATTCCATCGCCACCTCCACCTGCCCCGCCCTCCCGTTCCCGCCGCCAAGGTTACTAGCTTGGACGCTGATTTTGATTCGGGTGTAAATGACATAATTCTCCGGCCGCGATCGTTTTTGGGGCGTCCTCATATTATGTAGTTACGGTTAGCTTCGCTGCTCTGCTCGTCACAGTTCCCGCTGGGTTGGTGACCTTGCATGAGAACATGCTTCCATCGTCGGCCAGTACGACCTTGGTTATTTCATAACTACTGTTCGTCGCGCCCGAAATATCGTGGGTCTCAGCGCCTGTCGTCTTTTGCCACTGGTAAGAAAGATTAGCGCCAGTCGCCGACACGCTGAATTTCGCGGCGTCGTCCACCTTAAGCTTAAGATCATTCGGTTGTTTAGTAATCACGGGGGCGCCCGATGCCGCCCCGCT
>DATDFJ010000280.1:0-15701 GCA_036522675.1 Chthoniobacterales bacterium
TTCGAGAAATCCGCTAACGACGAACTCGAGCGGAGCGTCGGCGGCGCAATCAACCGTGCGCTGGCCCAAGCGTTGCCAGAAGTCCGCCCCACTGATGGCGGCTCGAGCGCAGGGGCACGATATATCGCGCCCCTACAACAACGCCTCGGCGGAGCGATTCGCGCCGATGTTGAAGCCGCCCTAAAGGGCGACACTCAGCTCGGCGAACAAATCGCGCAAGTGCTTTCTGCACGCCGCTTCGATGACACGACGCGCGCACAAGTTGTCGGCCTCATCAACAGCCGCGCTCAGCAACTCGTTCCCTCCGCCGCGAAACGCGTGATTCAAGAATGGACGCAAACTGCATTCGCCACACATCGAGCGCGTACGCAACCCGTCGATCGCTCCGATGAATCGTACAGCAGCGCGCCAAATCCGATTGCGAGCTCCGGGCTCTCGGATCGAAATTCGCCCGCCATACGCACCGAATTGAGCAGAAATGTCTCCGCAAGAGCTGGTGCAGCGGATCGCGCAGAAAAATCCGTGGACATCGCTCCGCGAGCCGCAGCTCGCGCCCAGGGCCGCGCTGTCGATTACCGCAAACTCAGCGACGAACAAATTCTGGATTTGTAACAACCGGCCTGATTGCCGCAGGCAGCATATATCCCGCTGCTTCCCTGAACAAACACCGCAGCGGCATAAAGCCGCTGTACATCTTTTTCGGCGCCTTCTCACAAGACGCCTGTGCGATTCGGACGTGCAGTAGTAGCACAGGCAATCTTGCCTGTGCGGCATTTTCCACGCGCAGACAGGATTGTCCGCGCTGCTCGCAACGATTCGCACTTATCCCAAGGAGAAAACATGCCAGCACAAGCAAACGCGAACGTCGTCGCGTTGCAGCTCGAGAAGGTGCGCGACAAAGTGCCCCTGCTGTACGAGCGCGACGACATTCTACTCACCATGATCCAGCAGCGCGGCGACGTGGAGAAAGTTTCCAGCCGCAACATGCGTCTGCCGCTTCAGGTGAATCCCGGCGGCAAGGCCGGTTCCTACAACGCCGATGGCGGAGATCTCGGCCGCGGTTCCGGCACGGCTTACGATGTCGCATCCGTTTCGCCGATCTTTTTCCGCTTTGCGATTGAAATCACCAAGCTCGTCGAATACGCCACCAACGGCCGCGATCGCGCGGTGGAGAATGCCGCGAAGCGCGAAGTCGCCAACGGCATGAAACAATTTCGTTCCTTCCTGGATAAGCTGATGCAGACCGCCGGCAACGGCGTGCTGGGCACCATCAGCTCGTTCGCCAGCACCACGTGGACCATGGCCACGCCTCCGGGCGCCGCGCTGGTCTATGTAGGGCAAACTTTGCAGGTGTACGACTCCACGTTGACGACCAATCGCGGCACGTGCAACGTCGTTGCCGCCGATCCGATCAGCCCGACACAAACGATTACCGTGGACGCAAATCCTGGCGGCCTTATTGCAGGCGACGTCATTGTTCATGACGGCCTGAGCGGTGCGCAGCCAGTTTCGCTGTTCGGCATCAAATATCACCAAAACAACGCTACTACCGGAACGTGGCTCAACCTGAATCGCGCCACGTATCCCGTGCAACTCGCCACTCCTCGCGTGAACGCGGGCAACGCCGCGCTCACTCCCGCCAACGTTCGCCTAGCCATCAACAAAGTTCGCAAAGCGCTGGGGATCAATCATCTCAGCAAACTCATTGCGTACATGGCCGTCGAGCAGGAACACGCCTGGGAAAATCTGGGCATTACGGTCAGCCAGGTGATCAAGGAAGGCGGCAGCGGAAGCGGCAACGATCTGGATCTGTTGTTCACCGGTCGGAAGACCATGAGCGGCGTTCCGATCAAGTCCAGCGTGAACGCCGATCAGACCCGCGTGGATTTTCTCGACCTCTCGCACTGGGGACGCGCCGTGTTGAAGGACATCGACTTCTACGAAGTCAACGGCAATACGGTGTTCCCGATTTACGGCGCCAGCGGAGGACTTGCTGCGTCGTACATCTTCTATTTCGATTTGGCCATGCAAGTGTGGGACGACAGCCCGCGCAGCGGCGCTTTCATCGACACGCTGGCCCGGCCATCCGGCTACTGAGGCGGAAAGTAAAGGAGGTTCAGGAAGTAGAAGAAGAGTTGTGTCGGCAACTCCGGTGGACGTTACACAAGCCCGCTTACACCTCTTCTTTTTTGCTTCCTTTACCTTGTTTACCTCCTTTACTTCGCACCAAAAATGATTCAAATCGTGCGCGAAACACACCACACACCGGAACACGTCGCGCGACGCCTGGTTATCGCCGGCGGCGAAAACCGATTCGGCGAAGCAAACTACCGCGCCGTGTGGGGCTGGAATCGGCTGGCATGGATTGGCGGCAAGTTCGAGGACCGCGACGAGCACGGTGCGCTCCTTCGGGAACGCATCGAGCTCCGCCGCGAACCGAAATATCCGGCAGTCAATCGCTGGCACATCGAACGCTGGGTTCCACCGGAAACCTACGGGTCGCCTCGCGAGTGGTATTCGCAAACGACTGAACATGCCGGCGCGCAAAGCGTTGCGGCGCTCGGACCCTATCCGTCGCGCGGCGATTACGAACACTGCTTCACTTTGGAAACGCCGGACGGAGAATTTGTTCAGCTGACAGCGACCATCGCGGAATATCTTGCTCGCGCGATCGAATGTTCTCGCGGCGCGTGGCGCCAACTCAGCCGCGCTGAGTCACGTGCCAAATTGTATGAAAGGGAAGCACGCAGTGACCGCGCCTACTCCGACTGGGCCTATGACTTGCTCGACGACGCCGTTCCGGCATTTCACAAACAGCCGTTCGTCACAGTTTCCTGAGAAGTCTTACTGAGGACTGGAAGTTCACCAGGTTAGAGCCGCGGTTCATCTTGCGACGGTTCGCCGTAGCTGAGGAAAAGAAACCCAAAAACGCCGACCAGGGCAATGCCGAAATACTGGTGCTCATTGCTGTAATGCAATTTGTGCAGAAGCACCAGCGTGATGGTGGCGATGATTAAAGCGATACCCGAGGCGGTCTTGCGCCAGTTCATGCGATACGAAAATCCTTTGCGAAACCGTGTTTGCTGCGATGAGCCCTTGCAGCTTTTTGAGTAGAGAAATTTTATCGGCTGGCAATCTTGCCGTCCATAGATTCCTGCAAACGATTTTCGTATTTGAAAACGGGATCGCCTGAGAGTTTCGTGGGGATCCCGGGCTGCGTGAACGGCAGGAGAGATTCCTCGGTCTGCAGACTCCGTTCAGATTGACGGATTCTTATTGCGACAAAAGTCGTACCGGCGCCGCTAGAACATCCGCGCCGAAAGATTCACCGCGGAACGGGAGCAACTTATTGCACGCCGCCATGAAACGATTTGAGATTTGGCTAAAAGGCTTACTGGCCGCCGCGATCAGCGGTGCCAGCGGCGGGGTGCTGACTGGATTCGCTGCAGTGGGCATCGATCCGCAACATTTTAACTTACAGGCCGGCATCGGGTCGACACTGCGCATCGGCTTAGCCGCCGCGGTCATCAACGCTGCCATCGGTGTCGCAGCGTATCTTCAGAAGTCACCCTTACCGGGCGACGCGTAATTCATGCCGGGTCGTGGCTTGCCCCGCCCGCTGGATGCCACTCAGTGCAACAGGCGAGCGAAAGGGTAGCTCGCCCTACAAGAGATTCAGCTTCTTGCGGCACACAGGCCGCCCACAAAGGACTCTCTCATGCCGGTCGTCGGTTCATCCGCATACAACACCGCGGGTCAAATTACTTCGTTGGTGCGCTCGCTTTTGAACGATGCACAAGGAAATCTTTTCACCGACTCGGTGCTCTTGCCTTATGCAAATTCCGCGTACCGCAAAGTGCAGCGTGAGCTCGGCAACACTGGCGCCGGCGGATTTCTCAGCGACGACACGCTTTTGGTCGTCACTGCGGTCCCCGAGCCAGACACTTCTTTGCAGGTCTCACTTACCGACGCCACGGCGCCGCCGAATCAGTTGCCCACCGACTTGCTGGTCCCGCTGAAACTTTGGGAACGCCCAAACGGTTCGAGCGACGACTTCGCGGAAATGGTGGACCTTACGCGGCACGGCGGTTTGCCTTCCCGCGTGCAAGACCTGGTTCTGAGCGTGTGGGAGTGGCGCGCCGACGGCATCTATTTTCTTGGCGCCACGCAGGACACGCAGATTCGTCTGCGGTATCTCAAAGCCTGTCCGGATTTGACCGACTCGACCTCGCCTGTGCTGGTGCGCAATGCGCAGGAAGCGATCGCGTATGCCACGGCCGCGCTGGCCGGATGGGCACGCGGTTCACCGCTGGCCGCAAAGTGGGATGACGCCGCTACCGACGCGCTGGAAGATCTAGTCGTACAAGCAGTTCGTCGCGAACAGCAATCGTCGCGTCGCCGCCGTCCATTTTCATCTCGCAGCGGCTACACACCGTTTTGACGTAGCAGCGGCTGTACGCCGCTGCGGTTTTACTCGCAGGAAAGGCAGCGGGATAAACCCGCTGCTACATGAAACCGAGGACTCCATGCCTATCACGATTTCACTTGCGCCCGGGAACGTCGACTCCAGCGCCAGCAATTTTGCTTACGCGATCGCGTCTCTGACGTTCTCCGGCAACTATCCTACTGGTGGCGATACGCTCGATTTCACGCAGGTCGCCGACAAGCTGCCATCCGACCAGATCGTCCAGGTCTTCGCCGAATCGCAAAACGGCAATGGCGGCTATTACATTCCGGTGCAGGGAAGTGCGATGAACAACTGGAAGCTCAAAGCGTTCGCGGGTGGCGGCACGGAACTGACCGCCGGCGCTTACCCTGCCAGCGTCACCACGGACGTGGTGCAGCTCAGTATTACCGCCCGTAAACTCTTATAACTCTCTTGTAGCGCGGACAATCTTGTCTGCGTGGTTTTCTTGTCTGCGTGGTTTTCTTGTCTGCGTGGTTTTGGCTTGAGAGTGGTTGACACCGCGGCGCAGGCAGGATTGCCTGCGCTACAACAGAAGCCTAATCGCCGTTAGTTCGCAATCGGGCGGCTAGCTCGGTGCTGTTTTCCATGGGTCTTCGTCCGGCTGCTTTGCCGGGACTCAGTTTCCAACAGTCTCACAACCACTTAACGTTCCGAAGAGACAACAAATGATACGATCGAAAATGAAAACGCGCGCCTCTGCGTGCGTCACGAGAATGGTGTTTTTCCTGGCAGCACTTGCGCTGCTGCTGCATCTGGTTCCCGGCGGAGTGGATCGCGCCCGGGGGCAGAGCTCGCGCAAGGACGACATCGTATTTAATTCGCGCGGCGTTCCGCTGGCCGGAGCCGCCATTCGCGTCTGCACCATGCCTGCCGGCGGACAACCGTGCTCGCCACTGGCGCAGATTTATTCCGATTCCGCGCTGACCCAGGCGCTTGCCAATCCCACCACCACCGACGGCCTGGGCAACTATTTTTTCTACGCCGCTCCCGGCAAGTACATGATCGAAGTTAGCGGCCCCGCTATCACTACCAAACAAATCCCCAACGTCATTCTGCCCAGCGATCCTTCTTCGCCGACGTTCAGCAGCGTCTCTTCCACCGGCCCCATCAATGCGTTTTCACTGAATCTTACCGGCAATCTTACGGTGAACGGCAGCACCATCGTCCTGGGCAACCTCGCCAGCGGCACCCTCAATCTCACCAACCAGAGCGCTCCACCTGGCACGGCAAGCACCGGCAGCGTGAACCTGTACACGAAATCTTCCGACAAAAAACTTTATTACAAAGACGACACTGGAACGGAAACCGGACCTCTCAACTCAGGTGGCGGCGCGAATCCCGCCGGCAACAATGGCGACGTACAATCGAAAAATGGCGCCACACTGCAAGCGTCCGGATTAAACGACAACGGTGCGACTCTGGCCATCAATCGCGATCAACAATCCGCCGGTCCCAATCCGCATTTCGATTTGCGCGCTTTCGGCGGCACCACGTCAGGAAACATCATGACGTGCAGCATCACCGCGGGCAGCGCGACTCTTTCCTGCACCTCGAACCCCGATTTCAAAGATGCGACAGGCTTGCCTGGATCTTCGCTCGGCCACGGCGTAGTCGTTCCACTCGCCGGAGCTCTGCCAACGATCGCAACTCCCGGCACTCCGAACATTACACCGAATCTTGTGAACGGAACGACCACCTGGAATTACAAGGTCATCGCCGAAGATTTTAAAGGCGGGCTGACGGCTGCGACTGCCGCCGGGACCACGACCGCAGGATCGTCCGCGCTGGGCGTCACCAGCTTTACAATTACCAACGGCACGCGCAGCGGCGGCGTCACGACTTACACCACCAGCGTGGCGCACAATCTGCAACCCGGCACGACGGTTCTGATTTGTCAGTTTGGCGGCGGGGCTTGCCCAGGCCTTTTTGCCGACACTTTCAACGGCACAAAAACCGTCATCACCACGCCGACCTCGACCACGTTCACCGTCAGCGATGGAAATATGCCGGATGCCAGCGAAAGTACTACCGCGCAGGGAAACGTTTTGGCCTGCAACACGCTGACGTATTCGGCCGGGTCCTTCAGCGGCGCCGGCACTCTGCGGTACTGGATTTATCGGGCGCAAGGCGCGGGATCCTACTCGCTCGCGGGTGTTGCCGTGGGCCTCGACCCGTTTTGGGTTGACTGCGGCGGCGCGGCCCCAGGCGCTCCGAGCTATGTTCCGGCCACGCCACCGGGCACGGCCCAGGCCGGCTATTTCTCGGCGACAATCGTGTCCGGCGGCGGCACAACCACGCTTACCCTCTCGGCATCCGCAATCACTTCCGCCTCCGGCGTGACGGTACTCCATGACGATACTCCGGCCCTGCTGGCAGCCGGAAATGCAGCAGCGAACCAAGGCGGGGGCACCATCTATATACCAAGTGCTCCAAACGCCGGCGGTTCTCCGGTTTTCTGGAGTTTTAATTCGCTTGCCAACTTGTCCCAAATCAGCGGCAACAACAACAATTACATCACGATCCTTGTGAACGGCTACGTCGGTCTGAATCAGCCGTGGAACCTTCGTTCCAATATGCTGATTCAGGGCATGTCCAAACGTAATTCCAGTTTCATGTACCCCGGTGGCGCGATGATCGCCGGCTCCTCACAGCCCCTTCTCTACATCAATACCAAGACTTCCATCGCGCTACGAAATTTGTTCATCATCTCACAGGGCGCGCAATCAACGGATCTTTACACAGACAACGATACCGGCGGCAACGGCTCAACAGGAATCATTCTGGAAAATGTGGATACCAGCGTCCAGGCCGGAGCCGGATTCGCTCGCCCGATGGTGCTAAAAGGCGGATTTGACTATTCGTTCCGGCAAGTTACCTGCGATCCAGCTTCTGGCGGCATGTTGCTTCCGAACCCGTGCATCGAGTTTACGGATAGCTCCCCCGCGGTCACGGCGGGCTCGCAGATCCCCGGACGAGTGGCATTCGACTACTGCTACATCAACAATTCCGGCATCTGGGTCAATGATCGTCCGAATCCCACCTATGGCAGTGGAAACGGTTATCGCTTCACCGGCGTTCTTGCCGAGACGCTCTACACACCATTTCTACGCATCGGACCGATGGGCTTCACCACTGATTTCAACTTAACCGATCTTATCGACTCCGATCAGTCGACTGGCTCTGGCACGGCAATCGTGGACGCAACCGGAAGCCAGCTGCAAGCGGTCAGCATCACCGGAGGTCTGGTCACCAGCGGGACGCCGCCGATGCTCCTCAGCGGGTTCAACGGCACGACTCTGTACATAAACCATCCTGCTTCCAGCAACAATGGCAACACGCCCTGGTTTAGCGTGGGACAATTCGCCACCGAAATTAACAACCAACCGCTCAATGCCCGCGGCACCGGTCGTGTCACTTACGCGATGGCGACCCCCGGACCGCTCAGTTCCTGCGTGGTTAGCGCGGGTGGCGCGGTCCCCGTTGGACCTCAAAATTACAGTCTGTCCGCGGTGGACTATGACGGCAACGAGACACTGGTCAGTACGCCTGTCAGCGTTACCACCACCAGCGGAAATCAGACCGTGACCTGCGCTTTGCCCGCGCTGCCCAACGGGGCGAAAGGATTCAACGGTTACCGCAATGCATTCCGGTTCAACAATGGGACATGCAGCAGTCCGCAACTTACGGGTGGATCGCTGGTCGATACCAATGCAACCGGCTGCGGAAACAGCGCTCCTGGCGTCTCGATTGCCGGAAGCAGCTTTCTTTCCAGCACTGGCCTCTCGACCTACCAGTTGCGCTTGAACGGTGACGCGCTGACCGGAACTTCAGGCACTGGCAACATCGCGGCCACGACCCGCGGCTCCTTTGTGCAAGGCCACATACCCACCAGCGACGCCAACAACAATATTGTGGACGGCGGCATTTCGCCCACCAACGTCAGCGACTTTTTCAACCGCGCGGCCGGGAATCTTGGCAGCGAACCAAATTCGCCCTGGACGGTCCAGGCCGGCACGCTGCTGGTCACGGCGGGCGGCGTCGGAGGTAACACCACTTCGCAAAATTACGCCGTATTCACCGGCGTCGGATTTCCCAATGATGATCAGACGGTCAGCGCGACGTGGGTGAAAAGTGGAACGCCTGCCACGCAGAACAACGTGCTGACGTTGCGTGGTTCGCCCACCGCGCTCACCGCCTACAGTTGCGGACCGGCAAACACCGGAACTGCGCTAAATATCTCGAAATTCGTGTCCGGCACATTCACCAATCTGACTTCACAGAGTGCCACCATCAGCAGCGGGGATATCATCTCTTTCAACGTCACTGGCACCAGCCTCAACTGCTACGTAAACGGAGTGCCGATTGCAAGCGCCTCGGATTCTTCGATCGCCTCCGGTTTTCCTGGAATTGGCTCGTTCCAGGTTTACAACTCGAATGGCGCCAATCTGCAATGGAAAAACTGGATGGCGTCACCCGGCTACGTGAGCTTGCAGCGTCCGCAGACCTGGTCGCAGATGCAAACATTCTCACCAGGCATCGCGATCGGCGCGGAAACGGTCTCAGCCAGCCCGCGCGGACCGTTCAACGTCTTTTTCCCCGGGGCGCTGACGGGCACCTGGGCCGGCGAAAGCTGGACCCTGGATAAAGCGATCACCGTCACTCGCTTTCAGGCACAGGCAAAAACTGCGCCCGCCGGTTGCACCACCAACGCCGTAATTCGTGTGACCGATGGAACGTCCGCGATCAATCTCACGATTGCCGCGGCGGCCAACGATTCCGGCGCAATCACGCAAAATTATGCGGCAGGGTCGACTTTGACCGTCAGCGTGCAAACCGCCGCGGCCGGCTGCACTACCGCTCCCGCCGACGCCAACACCGTAATGCAATACCGCATGCAATAGCTTGGATTTCCGCTGTCAGCTTAAATTGGTGAGGTGTATGTGAACGTGCAAACCGCAATGCCAGCAGAATGCGCCGCGCTCGTAAATATTTCTCAACAGCTCTGGCCGCCTCGCCACCGGACTTATTTCGGTTCGCTGGTAGTTCGTTCGCCGAAAGAAGGCGAACGTTTTGCGATCACGCCCATTCGCGCTTGCAAAGGTGTGATGGACCTGGGCGACAAGCGCACCATGGAGTTCGCCATCAGCGCGCGCGAAATCGCCGAAGACTTGGCGCGCGAAATCAATAATGATTCCGGCGAAGGCAGCTTCCACGGCGTTTTTGTTTCCGCCGGTCCCGAACCGACCGAAGACGAACTTGCCGATGCCCAGCGCCGGCTTGATGAGTTTCACCGCCGGCTCGTCGCTTCCGCTGATCTGGAGTGGGAGCGATCGCATAATCCGATGTTCATCACCGATCTGGATCGCCGCGCCGCGCGCGAATTGAGACTCGACAAACCGTGGCTCTACGACCCCAAACCGCAAATGGAATGCCCGGCGTGCGCGGAAAAAATCAAGCCCAACGTGGCCGTGTGCCGGTCCTGCGGAGCCATTCTCGATCGCGCCAAAGCCGCACAGTTCGGCCTGGTCGGCGCTACCGAGAGAGAATCCGCCGCAGAGGCACACCGAGATAAGCACGCAGGGAAGGGACCTCAGAAGTAAGTGATGTGTTACTAAAAGCTTTGGGCACCAAAAATCCGCCAATTCATCATCCCTTTCGGCAGAAAGTTTTTACGCAGAACTTTCAAACTGAAGACCTACAACTTCCCCTATGACAACCGCCGGCTCATTCGACGCACCCATTGAAATTTTCAGCGGCCTGGTCACCGACATGGCTCCCGCCGACCTGCCGCACGGAGTCTCGCCCGATTGCCAGGACGTGGTGTTCAGCAGCGGAGGAGTCGCCACACGTCCCGGCCTGCAAACTCTATTTGGCGCGCTCGCGGGAAATCCCACCATCAATTATTTGAAAACCTACGCGACGCCGAACGCCACTCTGCGCGCACTCGCGCTCGATGCCAATGGCAATCTGTACAAGGAAACTACGCCCGGCATGCTCGGCACCGTAGCTTCAGGCCTGGCGACAGATTCTTTCGCGAATTCCACCACGCTTTTCGGCCGCGAATATCTCGCCTTCAGCGATGGCAAAAGCGGCGCTGACTTGCCGCGCCAGTTCGACGACATGAATTTCGATCGTGTCAGCCAGGGCGGACCGGGCGCAGCGCCAGTTCCCGTCGAAGAAAATATCCAGGTAGGGATTGTTGCCAGCCCGACCGGCGCGACACAGCCCGCCGCGGTAGCGATTGCCGCCAGCCCCACCGGAGCCACGCAAAACGGATTTCTCGTCACTATCACCACCAGCGCGTCGCACGGACTGACCGCGGGCCAGTCCGTCACTGTCGCTGGCGTCGGCATTTCTGGCTACAACGGCACCTTTCCTGTGGCGTCGATTCTAAGCAGCACACAATTCACTTATATCGCCGGTGTTTCCGCGCTGGCCGCATCCGGTGGCGGCAGTTCCGCAAGCGCCACGGCAACAATTCAAACCAGCGTCGCGCACGGACTCTCCGCTGGCCAACTGGTCACAATTACGGGCATCGGCGTCACGGGCTACAACGGCACATTCACCATCGCCAGCGTTCCCGACGCCGCGCATTTCACGTTCACGGCGGCCACCGGAGGACTCGGCGCATCCGGTGGAGGCACTGCCTCTGCAGCAGGTACTATCGCCGCGGGGGTCCATCAAGTCTGCGTACTTTTCCAAACGCGCCAGGGCTATTTCACCAGGCCCGGCCCCGCCGCTAGTTTCACCGCCAGCGGCAGCAAACGCATCGTTCTCGCGAATATTCCCACCGGTCCATCGAACGTCACGGCCCGCATTCTCTGCTTCACGGGAGCAGGTGGCGCAAGTTTCTTTTATGTGGGCGCCGGCTCAAGTCTTTTCGGCGGCAACATGATTCTCGCCGACAACACCACCGCTTCCCTCACCGTGGATTTTTCCGACGCGGTTCTTCTGGCAGGCACGAATGTCGATTCGCTTTTTCGTCTGATCGAACTCGCACCTTGCGCGGGAGTGCTCGGCTACTCCGAACGCCTTCTCTGGTGGGGCGAGCGCAACAAAATGAACAATTGGGTCAACCTTGGCTTCGACGGCGGATTTACGGGCCCGTCGTTGCCGCATTATCCGCTGGGCTGGACGCCCGATCCGGTCTTCGCTCCCGGCGGCACAGACGAAGAGAGTTTCGTAGTGTGGGGCGCCGCGTATTCGATCGTCGGGAATGGCGGCACTCCCACTCGCGGCTTGATGACGCAATCGGCCGTCGCCGATTCACTGGGCGTTCCGCGGATTCAAGCCAATACCGATTACACGGTTCGTGCGCGGTGTGCTTGCAATGCCACGCTCGCTGCCGGCGTACTGCACGTGCAGTTATTCAGCGCCAGCGCGGGAATCGATACCACAGGCCTGCAACTTACCGCGGCGCAGCTGACCACAGATTACGTGGAGTACACGGCCCGCCTGACAGATAGCGGGCCCCTCGCCACAATTCCCAGCGATCTGGCGTTGCGCGTTTTCGCCGACGGCACGCCAAATCTCAACGGCCAGTTCTACATCGATAGCATCGAGATTTTCCCGACCGCTCAGCCGCTGAACAGTTCCATCGTGCGCGCCAGCCGCGTCGAAGATCCGGAAAGCTATGACGGCATCGAAGGCTTGCTTAGCGTCAGCGAAAACGACGGCCAGGCCATTCGCGCCGCGTTCAAATTGCGCGAACGGATTTATTTTGTGAAGGAACACTCGCTCCATGCCACGCAGGATGATGGCGTCAACGAACCCGCGTTGTGGAGCATCGCGGAAATTTCGCGCCGACTCGGCACGCCCTCCGTGCGCGGCGTGGGCATCGGGGAAGACTGGGTGGTCATCGCTCACCGCACCGGACTTTATATTTTCAGCGGTGGCGAACCCATCAAAATTTCCCAGGAAATTCAGCCCACCTGGAACCAGATCAACTGGGCCGCTGGCCACACCCTTTGGGTCACCGTCGACACCAAAGAACGCCGCATCTACGTTGGCGCTCCCTTTGGCGCGGCCACTTCGCCCAACGAAGTCTTGATGCTCGATTATCGTGATCTCGATGACGCCGCGGACATCGCGGGCCGGCCGCCCATCAACATCACTTTGGCTGGCCGCAAGACCGCCACCGACAAAACCCGCAAGTGGTCGCCGTGGAGCATCGCCGCAAATTCCTGTGCGTTGCTCGAACGCAGCGACGGCACCGCGTTGGTCGCGTTCGGCGGCGGCGTTCCCGGTATTGGAGGCGGCAGCGCCACCGGAAAAATTTATCAGCTCAGCGACACGCAACTTTCCGACGATGGCGCTACCATTCCCAGCTACTACACCACACACTATTTTCCCGAACGCGCGGTTGAAACCACGCTCAATCTCGGCGCGCATCGCAAACTTTTCAGCTATCTCACCATGTATGTGGAAGGGGCGGGGAACTTGGCGCTGACCGCATATCTCGACACCAGCTCAGCGCCGCAAGCGCAGCAATCTCTGCCCCTCAGTTCGCCCTCGGCGAAAGACCTCGAACTGCCAATTAACGTTTTGGCGGAACGCGTCGCATTCCAGGTCGCCACCAACCAGCCAGGCGCCTGGTTCCGCCTGCAAAAATTCACGCCTTCGGTCCGCCCCGACCCCTGGGCCCCCGTCCGCGGAATGAACTGAGCGGCATATCGCATCATGCTAACCGTCGCGCAACTCGCGCCCATCAAAGACCGCGATCCGTATCTCTACGAAACGCTCGCGAAAATTGTGTCCGCCGTGAACGCCACCAGCGTTCGCTCGGGCGTTGATCCGGCAACGCCAGCGCTTGCTCCAACGCAAATTGCGTCGCTCTCGGTGCAGGCATCGAACGGCTGGTTCGACATTTCCATCGCCGATCCGTCGAACGCGCGACCCGGACTTTTTTATTTCGCCGAGTCCGACGTTACGCCCGGCTTCAATTCGCCGCGTGTCTATTTTCTCGGGGCCTCGCGCAATCTCTACGTGCAGCTCGGCAATCAGACCCTTTATTGGCGCGCGTATTCGCAGTACATCGGCTCGCTGCCGTCCGCTCCGGTAAGTTACGGTACGCCGCCAATCGCGGTCGCAGGCGGGGGCGCCAGCGGCCCCGCGCCGCAGCCGTCGCAAGGAAGCGGCGCGTTCAATAACGGTATGGCTCCCGGAGGCAATGGATTCGGACTGCATCCCGGCGCGCGTATTACTCGCAGCACGACCTTGTAGCGGGGGGCTTCGAGGCCGGCGTTTTTCGCTTACCAGGACCATGTTTGTCAGGCCATATCGTGAATCGGATCTTGCCGCATTGCGCCAGATTCATTCGTCGCAGGACTTTCCCTACGCGTTCCCCGATCTGAACAATGCGCTTTTCCTGACGAAGATCGTTCTCACGGATAAAGACGACGCGCATCGCGACGCAACTGAAGCACAATCCGATTCCGCGGCAGACAATATTGTTGGTGCCGCATTTTTGCGCCTCACCGCCGAAGCATACCTGCTCCTCGACCCACAACTGACCAAACCGCGTCAACGCTGGCAGGGCCTTCTGAAGCTCCACGAAGCAGCGCGCCTGGACGCACAACGCCGCGGCCTCGAAGACGTCCACGCCTGGCTGCCGCCGCGCATCGGCAAAACTTTCGGCCGTCGTCTCGAACGCCTTGGCTGGCGCCGCGACGATGATTGGACGCCTTACTGCAAACGCTTTTACGAATGACGTATCGAGGATGGAGGAGGAAACAATGTCTCGCGCCCAAACACAAACGCTGCAACTGACCGACAAGCAATTGGCCAATGCCAACGCGCTGAACAATCAATTTCTCGGCGCGCAGCAGCAGCTTGGCAATTCCTTGGTCCCACAATTGCAAAACATCGCGAATAACCCCGGCCTCAGCCCGGCCGACCAAGCCGCCATCACCGGAAATTCGCAGGGAGCACTCGCCAGCGCATTTGATTCGCTTCAGCAAGCCGCGCAGAATCGCGTCGCGCGCACCAACAACTCCGCCGGCTTTGGCGATATCGAAGACAACCTGGCGCGCCAAAAGGGAATTGCGTCTGGAAATCTTGCCGCGCAAAACCAGCTCAATTTTTCCAATACCGCGTTTCAACGTCAGATGGCCGCGCTACAAGGGCTCAGCGGAATTTTTGGAACCGACTCGAACCTGCTCGCCCGCAGCCTCGGCATTCCCGCCGAACTCTTGAACGCGCGCGCCAATGCTTCGCGCAGCTCGGGCGGATTCTTCAGTTCGCTTGGCTCTGGCCTGGGCAGCACCCTTGGCGCGCTACCGGGCGCCTTGTTTTAAGGTTTAATGCAGCGCCGCGGTCTTTAGCGCGGCATTGACGCCACGCCAACGATTGCGTTTCGTCACTCCAGCGCCAGCACCGCAATCTTCACCGGCTCAAGTCCGCTCGCGTCAACAATCCGGTCATTCTGCAGATTGTCGATCCCGGTGTTCGCCATGTAATACAACTTTCCTTCGAAGATCGCGGCGGTCGTCGGATCCTTCACCATCTCGGTACCGCGTTCCAGCACTTCACTCGACTCAACGCTCTGTCCGTCCTTTGCCAGGTGCCACCGCATAATCCGAAACGCCGCCGTGCCATACTGCACTCCAATAAGATCGCTTTTATACCAATACAGTCCGTCAATTCCGGCAAGCGTGTCGTGCGTATCCGGTATCACGTCGCGCGATTCACCCGTACGAAGATCCACGACGACCACACCCAGCAAGTCGCCGAAATAAAGTCTTTCCGCATCGCCCGAGAGGGTGATTCCGTTCGGATAGAAAATCGCGCGGTGCAGCCGCAGCGGCGAAAAGCGATGCGTCTTACGGTCGAAGCGGAACACCACATTTCCGTCCGTGTCCGTCGTGTACACCTCGTCTTCGCCGCGCAGCACCAGGTCATTGAGATCGTGCAAACCACGTCCAGGCGCGGCAAATCGCTCCAGCAGTTTGCCTTGCTCATTAAAGTGCAACAGCTCGGACCGATTCTTTACGCCCGGATCGCTGGCTGCCCACACGTCGTGATTCCTCAGGTCAACGCGCGTGCCGCCCACAGGCGGCAAATCGTACGAGTCCGTTTTAACAAAGTCCGTCACTTCGCCCGAAGCCGTGATCTTCACGATCTTTTTGCGATGCATGCTGCCCATGTAGAAAACGCGCTTTTCGGTATCCACAGAGATGCCCTCGGGAAACAGGTCGCTCTCCGCCACCGTAAACGACACCTGCGCGTGGCTCAC